>PWLR01000204.1 GCA_003558435.1 Nitriliruptoraceae bacterium
AGCGCACCGGCAGTGACCAGGCCGACGTGGCCGAGACCGATGACCGAGACCTTCATGCTGTGCTCCTTGCTGGCTGTATCGTGGCTTCGTCGGGCGAGCCCGTGTCCCCGTTGCGGTACCAGGCCACGGTGCGGGCGAGACCGTCCGCCGGGTCGATCCCCGCCCGCCAACCGAGCACCTGCTGGGCGAGCGTGGCGTCGGGCCGACGCACCTGCGGGTCGTCCTCGGGTCGTGCGACGAAGCGGATCGGCGAGCTGGATCCGGACGCCTCCACGATCGTCTCCGCGAGCTCGCGCATCGTGAGCTCGTAGTCGCTGCCGAGGTTGACGGGGCCGGTCACCTCGGAGACCAGCAGCCGCATCAACCCGTCGATGAGGTCGTCGACGTAGCAGACCGACCGCGTCTGCGAGCCGTCGCCGTGGACGGTGAGCGGCTCGCCCGCCAGCGCCTGGCGGATGAAGGTCGGCACGGCCCGTCCGTCGTCCATCCGCATGCGCGGGCCGTAGGTGTTGAAGATCCGCGGGATCCGGATCTCCACGCCGTGGGTGCGGTGGTACGCGAAGGCGAGCGCCTCGCTGAAGCGCTTCGCCTCGTCGTAGACCCCGCGGGGGCCGATCGGGTTGACGTGTCCCCAGTAGGACTCCGGCTGCGGATGGACCTGCGGATCGCCGTACACCTCGGAGGTCGAGGCCATCAGGAACCGGGCCTGCTTCATCTTCGCCAGACCCAGGGCGTTGTGGGTCCCGAGGGAACCGACCTTCAGGGTCTGGATCGGCAGCTTCAGGTAGTCGATCGGCGATGCGGGCGAGGCGAGATGCAGCACCGCGTCGAGGGATCCCGGCACCCACAGGTAGGTCGTCACGTCCTGGGAAACCACGGTGAAGCGCCGCTCGCCGAACAGGTGGGCGATGTTGTCTTCCGAACCCGTGCTGAAGTTGTCGAGGCAGATGACCTCGGCTCCGGCGGCGAGCAGGGCATCACAGAGGTGGGAGCCGAGGAACCCGGCTCCACCCGTGACCGCCACACGTGCCCCGTCGAGCTCCATCGGTACCCCTTGGCCTGAGCCAGCCGCCGGGATCGGACGGCGGGCCGTTGATGACGGATGTGCCCCTACAGCACATGGTCATGCGCTGGAGGTTACGCCGCACCCGATGCCGTGTCGTCATCGGGGCGTGACGTTGGGCCACTGGTCGGAGACGCCCGGGACCTTCGTCACCCCTTCGCTTCGGACCACCGACCGACCACCTTGAGGGGCCGTCCTGGGCGAAACGGCCGCCTACACTCCGGTCGCCGATGTGACAGCGGGTTGCACGGCAGACCTGGGGGTCGGGGATGCACGTGCTCGTCACCGGTGGCGCCGGCTTCATCGGCTCCACCCTGCTCGACCGTCTCGTCGCCGACGGGCACAGCGTCACCTCCGTCGATGACCTGTCGACCGGCCACGTACGCAACGTCGCCCACCTCGACGGACGCGCCGACATCCGCCTGCTCGAGCTCGATCTCTCCCGCGACGATCTCACCGACGCGTTCACCACACGTCCCGACGCCGTGGTCCACCTCGCAGCCCAGATCAGCGTCCGGATCAGCGTGACGGACCCGGTGCGCGATGCCGAGGTGAACGTGCTCGGGACGGTCCGCCTACTGGAGGCCGCCCGACGGCACGGCGTCGACAGGGTCGTCTTCGCGACCTCGGGCGGCTGTATCTACGGTCAGCCCGACGTCGCCGACCTGCCGGTCGAAGAGGACCACCCCACGGAACCGCACTCGCCCTACGGCGCGTCGAAGCTGACCGGTGAGCTGTACCTGCGCACCTTCGCGAACCTCCACGGGCTGCGGTGGACCTCACTGGCGTTCGGCAACGTCTACGGGCCCCGACAGGATCCGGCGGGCGAAGCGGGCGTGGTCGCGATCTTCGCGGAACAGATGCTGGCCGATGCCCCCTGCACGATCTTCGGCGATGGTGAGCAGTCCCGCGACTTCGTCTTCGTGGACGACGTCGTGGAGGGGATCGTGCGGGCGATCGAGCGGGGCGATGGCCACCGCATCAACATCGGCACGGGCACGCGGACCAGCGTCAACGAGCTGTTCGAACGCCTGGCCAGCATCGTCGGCTACCAGGCGCAGCCGCGCCACGAGCCGGCGCGGCCGGGAGAGCTCGACCACATCAGCATCGATCCGGGTCTCGCCGACCGGCTGCTCGACTGGCGGCCGTCGGTCACCCTCGATGACGGGCTACGGCGCACCGTCGAGTGGGTGCGGGCCACGTCCTAGCCGGCGCCGACCGTCTCGTGCTCGACGAACCACCGGTAGGCCTCAGCGATGCCGTCCCGCAGCGCGATGCGTGGCTCCCAGCCGAGCCCACGCAGCCGCGTGACATCGAGCAGCTTCCTCGGCATCCCGTCGGGCTTGGACGGATCGAACTCCAGCTCGCCCTCGTAACCGATGACCTCGCAGATCAGCTCGGCCAGCTCACGGATCGAGATGTCCTCGCCGACGCCAACGTTGACGTGCTCCTCGCCGGCGTAGGTGCTCAGCGCCAGCAGGGTCGCGTCCGCCAGGTCGTCGACGTGGAGGAACTCACGACGAGGCGTCCCGGTCCCCCACACGGGCACGCTCGGAGCCCCGGCGACCTTGGCCTCGTGCACCTTGCGGATCAGTGCCGCCATCACGTGGGAGGACACCGGGTCGTAGTTGTCGCCGGGTCCGTAGAGGTTGGTCGGCATCAGGCTGATCGCGTCGAAGCCGTACTGCCGTCGGTACATCTTGCCGAGCTCCAGCGCCGCGATCTTCGCGATCGCGTACCCCTCGTTGGTCGGCTCCAGCGGGCCGGTCAGCAGGCTGGACTCGGCCATCGGTTGCGGTGCCTCGCGCGGGTAGATGCAGGAGGAGCCCAGCACCACCAGCCGCTCCACTCCCCCGCGGTACGCCGCCTCGGTCACGTTGGCAGCGATCATGAGGTTCTCGTAGAGGAACTCGGCCTGGCGGGTGCGATTGGCCTCGATGCCGCCGACCCGCGCCGCCGCCATCACGACCACCTCGGGTCGGGTGCGTGCGACGAACGCCTCGGTGGGCTCCTGGCGGGTGAGGTCCACCTCCGCCGAGGTGGCGGTGATCAGCTCACCGATCGGCTCATCACCCAGGCGACGCACGATCGCGGAGCCGACCATGCCGCGGTGCCCGGCGACCCAGACCCGCTTGCCGGCGAGGTCGTAGACCTGCTCGCTCATCGCAGCCGCCCCTCGAACCCTTGGGTGACGGCGCGGGCATCGTCGAGCGACAGTCCCTCGTAGGCGAGGTCCGCATCCACCATCTCGGCGATCAACTGGTCGAAGGTGACCTCCGGCTTCCACCCGAGCTCGCTCATGGCCCGGCTGGGATCGGACTGCAGCCGCTCCACCTCGACGGGGCGGAAGTAGCGGGGGTCGATCCGCACGTACTGCTCCCAGTCGAGCCCGACGCGGCTGAACGCCACCTCGCACAGCTCGCGGATCGTGTGCGACTCCCCCGTCCCGATCACGTAGTCACGCGGGACGTCCTGCTGGAGCATCATCCACATCGCGCGCACGTAGTCGCGGGC
>PWLR01000042.1 GCA_003558435.1 Nitriliruptoraceae bacterium
AGGTCGAAGTCGACCATGTCGGTCGCGTAGCCAACGACGCCGCCGATGACCGCGAACACCCGTACCGCGAGTTCTAAGTCGGCCGGGTCAGGCAACCGGGTCGCGGCCACGCGGTAGTCGTCGGGGAGCATGACCAGCTCCAGGCCGGCCCGACCGCGCAGCGCCGCTTCACCAGCGGTCAGCGACCGCATCATCGCGATCGTCGAGCCGCACAACACCATGCGCGCCCGACCACCGGAACCACGACCGCCTGGCCCGAACGTCGACGCGATGACCGAGGGCAGCGATGGGTCGGCCTCCAAGAGATAACCGAACTCGTCCAAGACCACCGGGATGGCCTGCTCGCCAGCCAACCGCAGCAACTGGGTCAGCGCTTCCTCCCAGGATCGCAGCTCGATCCGTCCGACCCCGAGGTGCTCGCCCAGTGCCCCGCCGAGCCGCTCGAGATGGACCGGGGTCTCCACCCGCGTTGCCTCGAAATAGAAGCCGCCTCGCTGCCCGACCTCCTCGACGAGCAGGGTGGACTTGCCAATGCGGCGCCGGCCGTACATCAACCCGAGGGTCGGACGTTTCGCATGTCCGTCGAGGAACACACGCAACGCAGCGACATCCCGATCCTGTGGCACGACACCAACCCTTCATACTGTTGCTGGCGATAGTATCACAGCACGTAGTATCACTTCTGTAGAGTTCAGCGCTCGACGCTCCCCTTCTCGGCGGAAACCGATCGTCGTTGCAGGCGTGGACGGTGGGTTCGATTGGGCATGACGCGCGAGCGAGCTGGCTTGGGAAGGCGGGCGCCATCCGCCGATCATCAAGCGCGACCGGAACCTGCCCGATGGCAACCGATCGGATCGGCACCCTCGACCTCCCCACCTGTGGATACCGACGCTGCGCCTACCCGAGCATCTGTCACGCTTGGGCATGACATCCCCGTGGACGGCCTTCCGGGCGAGAACCCAGAAACGCGGCAAACGGCCTCCCAGATGATCCTGGAAGGCCGAGTTCGAGTTGCGCGCTGGGAGGGATTCGAACCCCCGGCCGCCTGATCCGTAGTCGCATGTCCTTACGGAAAATGAGCGAATACAGGCGAACTGAGCGAATAGAGCGTCGTTGACAGTGTGGACGGTGGGTTCATTTGGGCATGACTTGGTTTGGGGGGCAGATCGCAGCCTGTCGTTCACCTCGCTGAGCGTGTCACGCTGACCTTCGAGAGCGACCGGAGGCGGAAGGCTGAATGCCCGCGGCGACCACCACGCCACACCGCCCTTGCCAAGGCTTGCCAATACGTCATAGACTCCGGACATGCCGACCATGAACATCTCGCTCCCAGAGTCGCTCCGCACCTTTGTGGAGGACCAGATCACCCAGCGCCGCTACGGCACGACCAGCGAGTACGTCCGCGACCTGATTCGTCGAGACCAGGACCGTCAGCACCTTCGTGGCCTCCTACTCGCCGGCGCTGCCTCTGAACAAGGGCCGGTCGCCGACGATCGCTACTTCGACGACCTCCGCGACAAGGTGGACACGGCCGCCGGTGAGTGAGCGGTACACGGTCGTCCCGCGCAGGATCGCCACCCAGGATCTGCGCGACGCCGCGGCTCACTACGCCAAAGAGGTCGACGCCGCCACCGCCCGTCGGTTCATCGACGCGGTCGAACAGACCTTCACGCTCATCGCCCGGCAACCAGGGATCGGTTCCCCCCGCTACGCCGTCGAGCTCGACTGGCCGGGGCTGCGCACACACCCGCTGCAACGGTTCCCCTACCTCGTCTTCTACCTCGAGCAGACGAACCACCTCGACGTCTTGCGCGTCCTCCACGCCCACCGAGACATCCCGGCCAGCCTCCAGCACGCAGAGACCGACGCCTGAACCACATTCCGCGGGTGTTGTCCCGCGACACTCGGCCAGGTCGACGGAGCGCCAACCCACCCACCGTGCACGCCAACGAGACCACGATGACTGAACTGTCCCAGTTCCTCATCGTGTTCGATCACGACCGAGGGGCGCTACGCCAGGACGTCACGGTCTTTGCCGATCCGGCTGAGTCGCTGAGCGCCTACGACGCCGCGGAGCGGCACTTCGCCGAGCAGGCACACATCGAGGTGGTTCTGATCGGCTCTGATTCGTTGGACACCGTGCGCCGCACCCACGCCAACTACTTCGAAGGCACCGACGCCCTGGAACGCCTCCTATCGGCCGACTGAACTCGTCGGCCCCAGAACAAGGACAGCTCAGCGACGGGACCGACCCCGCATGCTGGCTGCACCAACGTCGAGGGTCCCGGTGCGCAGATCCTCCACGGCCTCCTCGAGTATCAGCTGCAGACACTCTCGCATCGCACCGTCATCCCCGTACCCACTAGCATCCACCAGTCGGCGTTCCAGTTCGTCTCGGTCTGTCTTCAGCACCTCGAGCAACGTCAGCCCCCCGAGCACAGGGTGGACCGGTGTCCGAGCGCGGCCTCGAGCCGCGCCCTGTCCGGCGCGTCATCGATGTCCCCGGCGAGCCAGCCGGCGGCGTAGGCGGCGAACGTCACTGACGCGGCCCGGTGACGCCCCACCGCGGCAGCATGCGTCTCGATCTCCCAGAGGCGAGCGTCGGCCTCGGGCGGCCACGTCGCCGTGTAGCGCTGCCCGTCGATCATCAGGCGCGCCCGGAAGCTCCCCGAAGGCAACCGATCGATCGCCACCCACACCCTCCCCCCACCTGTGGATAGCGACGCTACGCCTGCCCCGACATTTGTCACGTTTGGGAATGACGCCCCTGTGGACAGCCCTCTGGGCGAGAACCCGGAAACGCAGAATTCGGCCTCCCAGATGGTCCTGGAAGGCCGAATTCGGTTTGCGCGCTGGGAGGGATTCGAACCCCCGGCCGCCTGATCCGTAGTCGCATGTCTTCACTATAACTGAGCGAATACAGGCGAACTGAGCGAATAGAGCGTCGTTGAGGGTGGGGACGGTGGGCACGTTTGGGCATGACCTGGGTCCGGGTCCAGCTCACCGATACGTGCCCTCTCCGGTGAGCGATGGCTCCGATGGCGGACGCCAATGGACTCTTATCGCGCACGTTCCGATCCTCCATCTGCGCAGGTTGGTAGCCTCAAACTGCGCAGCGAGCAGAGGAGCGACCGTGAGTGGCGCACGAGTCGATCGGCACGTCACCCGCAGGATCGAGCCGGTCATCCGATCGCGGATGCTGGACGAACCTGTCGTCGCGCTGCAGGGACCTCGAGCTGTCGGCAAGACCACCCTGCTCCGCGCCGTTGCACAGGCGTCCAACAGCAGGGTCATCGACCTCGATGATCCCGCAACCCGCGCGGCGGTCGAGACCGATCCGGTCACCTTCGCCTCCGGTCCCGGTCCGGTGTTCATCGACGAGTACCAGCACGTGCCGATGATCCTGGATGCGATCAAGGCGGAACTCAATCGGGACGGGTCTCCGGGCCGGTTCGTGATCTCTGGCTCCACCCGCCACGATGCACTCCCGCGGGCAGCACAGGCACTGACGGGTCGGTTGCACCTGATGGACATCCTCCCACTGGCGCAAGGTGAGATCGATGGGACACCGG
>PWLR01000229.1 GCA_003558435.1 Nitriliruptoraceae bacterium
AACAGCGGGCCACCAACCAGTCGCTCCGCCGGCTCGATGCCGCCCTGGCGACCGTGGCCCCCGCCGGGGTGGACCGGGTGCTGAAAGACCGGAAGCTGACCGACGAGCAGGCGGCGATGGTGCGCCAGCTGACCGGCACCGGGCACGGCGTCGAGGTGGTCGTCGGCAAGGCCGGTACCGGCAAGACCTACGCCCTCGATGCCGCCCGCGACGCTTGGCAGACCTCCGGCATCCGTGTCACCGGGGTCGCACTCGCCGCCCGCGCGGCTCTCGAGCTCCAGGCCTCTGCCGGGATCCGATCGATCACCCTGGCGCGACTGCTCGACCAACTCGAGCGTGACGCACCCGACGTCCTGCAGCCCGGGTCGGTGCTCGTGGTCGACGAGGCCGGGATGATCGGCACCCGGCAGCTGGCCCGCCTGCTCGACCATGCCGAGAAGCGGCAGGTCAAGGTCGTGCTGGTCGGTGATCCGCATCAGCTCCCGGAGATCGACGCCGGCGGGCTGTTCCGCACCCTGAGCTCCCGGCTGCCGGCCATCGAGCTGACCGACAACCGGCGGCAGGCCCACGCGTGGGAACAAGCGGCGCTCGACGAGCTTCGTGACGGCGACCCCGACGTCGCCATCGTCGCCTACCGCCGGCACGGCCGGATCGTCACCGCCGACACCCCCGACGCCTTGCGAGAACGACTCGTCGCCGATTGGTGGGACACCCACCGGCAGCCCGACACCCGGGCGATCATGGTCGCGCTGCGCCGCGCGGACGTCGATGACCTCAACCGCCGCGCTCGCACCCACATGCTCACCGCCGGCCGGCTGACCGGACCGTCGCTGCGGATCGGCGACACCGAGCTCCAGGCCGGTGATCGGATCGTGTGCCTGCGCAACAGCCAGCGGCACGGTGTCACCAACGGCACCCGCGCCACCATCACCCACCTCGACCGGGCCCGCCGGAGGGTGCACGCCATCGACGACCACGGTGTGCACCTCCAGCTGTCGGCCGAGTATCTCGACGCCGGGCACGTCACTCACGGGTACGCCATCACCGGCCACAAGGCCCAGGGAATCACCGTCGATCACACCTTCGTGCTCGGGTCCCCCGAGCTGTACCGCGAATGGGGCTACGTCTCCATGTCGCGCGGTCGCCGATCCAACCGGCTGTATCTCACCCCGGGTGAGGTACCCGAGGATCTGCACCCCCGCACCCTCCAGCCCGAACTCGAGCCCACCGATGCGGTCACCGGCCGACTGCGACGCAGCCGCGCCCACCACACCCTCGTCGAAGAGCTCGCCGACATCGCCCACCGCTGGCGCGCCGCCCACGTCCGGCTCGCCGCCCCCGACATCGCCCGCCAACGTGCCCTCGCCCTTCGCCGGGCAGAGCTGGACCGTGACCGGCACGCCACCATCGAGCAACTCGCCCGGCTCGAGCGTCGCATCGAACGTGCCAGCTCGGGCCTCGGACGCCTTCGCAACCGCCAGCAGCTCGCCGAGCTCCACCTCGACCACCGAACGCGGAGCAGGTGGCTGCCCCACCTCGAACAGCAGCTCGGGGCTCTCGACGCCGAACTCGCCACCCTGCCGACCGAGGCGCAGATGGCCGACCTCCTGGCCGGCTACGACCGTGACACCCGCCAGCTCCGCTTGGCCGCACGACACCGCGTCACGGCCTTCCGGCACGACCGCCCCGGATACCTCACCTCCGCGCTCGGCACCCCACCCCGCGCCGGACCCGACCGGGACCGCTGGGAGCACACGGCTCACCAGATCGAGGAATACCGTCTCCGCTGGGGCGTCACCGACCCACACCAGCCACTCGGATCCCGACCCGCCACCGACATCCAGCGCTCGGACCGCGACCGCGTCGCCAGCACGCTCGGGCGGTACCGCCAACTCCGGCATGCGGACTCGCGGCACCCACCCCTCCTGGGACTCAGCCGCTGAGTTGTCCACACGCCACCGAGAGGTTCTTCGGACACCCGCGGGCACCTGCGTGAGGCTGGTCGCTGGTCGCGGGCGGCCTCCGGGCCATGAGCAGGCCCGGAGGCCGTGCCGGACGTGGGAGCCGAGGTATGAACGGGGTCTACAAGTACTCGACGAAGGCGGGCGATCGCTGGCGCATCGTCTACGACGGCCCGCCGGTGTTCGATCCCGAGACCCGAACGGTCCAGCGCAAGCAGCACCAGCGCCGGGGCTTCGCACGCGAGCGCGACGCCAAACGAGCCCTCCGCGACATGCAGTCCGCCGTCGCCGACAAGCGTCACGTCGACCGGCGAGACGAGACACTCGGCGGCTTCCTGCTGTCCTGGCTGCGAGGCCTGACCGTGCGCGACACGACGGCAGCCAGCTACGAGCAACAGGTGCGCTTGCGGATCATCCCCCACATCGGTGGTCTCCGACTCCAAGACGTCGACGCCGAAGATCTGGACAAGCTCTACCGGCACCTCGAACGCGCCGGCAGCGTCTCCGGTGGTCCGCTCGCGCCCAAGTCGGTCCGCAAGGTCCACGAGGTTCTCTCGCGAGCACTCGGCGATGCCGCTCGGCGCGGCTACGTCGTGCGCTGCGTCGCCACGGAGGCCACTCCCCCGCGGCCCCGTCGTCGCGAGTCGACCATCTGGTCCGCCCAGCAGCTCCGAGCCTTCCTGAGTCACGTCGCGCAGGACCGGCTCTATGCGCTGTGGCTGCTCCTGGCAACGACCGGCCTGCGACGCGGCGAAGCGCTCGGCCTGCGATGGGACGACGTGGACCTCGAGACGGGAACGATCTTCGTGCACCGCCAGCGGACGATCGCCAAGGGACAGGTCGTCGTGCACGAGGTGAAGACCGGCCACTCCCGACGCCGGATCGCACTCGACACCCAGACGCTCGCCGCGCTGCGCCAGCACCGCATCGGCCAACTCGCGGAACGTCTGGCCGCCGACGTGACATGGCAGGACACCGGCGCGGTCTTCGTGGCACTCGACGGTCGCGAACTGCACCCCAAGAGCGTCTCGAAGTGGTTCACCGAGCACGCGAGCACGAGCGGGCTCCCGACCATCCGGTTGCACGACATCAGACATTCCTACGCGACGGCAGCGCAAACCCGCAGAGTTGCACTTGATGCATCACTCAGCAACATGCGCAACTACTGTGGACGGTTACGTAGAGCGATTCTGTCGTTTTCTTCGGTGGCTCTGTCGGAGCACTCTGCACGACGAAGTGCCTGGTCAGGGCCCGGTTCCACCTCGCTTGATGCAACAGATGCCACATCGAGGCGGCCCGTTCCGTGTCACTGGCTGCATCATCGATGCACGAACATGACCGAGCTTGTCCCGCGCTCCACCCGCTCGGCACCGGGCCCCGGGGCCTCCAGCTCGCGTCGAGCATGTCATGAGCGGTCACCTCGAGGTGGGCTTGAGCGTCCTCGCAGATCACGCTGCGCGCCCGTGAGACCCAGGCGTCGAGCCGCACAGCGCGACTCAAGGTGCCTCAGGGCACTGCTGGCGCCGAACCAATGGTCGTTCAGCTGCTGGATGCCCCAAGGCCGCGCGACCCGCAGCGGCTCGCGCACCGAGCCG
>PWLR01000184.1 GCA_003558435.1 Nitriliruptoraceae bacterium
CGCGACGGCGTCGTTGCGTGGGCAGGGCAGCGGGCAAGGAGGCTCCTAGGAGCGGTGACGGGGAGCGTGCAGAAGCGACGAGGTCGTGCGTCTCGCCCCGGATGCGCCAGATGCGCGATGTCACGTGCGCGATGCGCCGGACGTCTGGAGCCGGGCGGGCAGTCTCGCCCACCGAGCCCCGTCGGGGGCGGCCCCGCCCCCGACGTTCGGACAGGACCGGGGACGTCCCTCCGTGACCCACACCACCGATGCTCGTGGACGGGGCGGCGCGTGCGTGACACGTACCCGGGCCGGGATCACCAAGGTCGGTACACTGGACGCATCGTCCGGGTTCCCGGACGATACTCCGGCCAGACGCCGACCAGGACCCGAGGTGGCGCCCGTGACCAGCGGAAACGATCGCGCCACCACCGCGCCGCCGAAACGTCTGCTCTCGTCGGGCGTCGGCACCAACCTCGAGGCCTTCGGGCCCACGGAGTGGTCGCTGCTGGCCGTCGTCGCCGTGATCTGGGGCTCGTCGTTCGTCCTGATGGAGATCGGTCTCGAGACCTTCGAGCCGGGCCTCGTCACGCTGCTGCGGGTGGGTTTCGGGGCCCTGGCCCTGGCGCTGGTCCCCCGGGCCCGGCGCACCAGGATCGACCGTGAAGACCTGCCACAGGTCGCGCTGCTGGGGGTCACGTGGATGGGGATCCCGCTGCTGTTGTTCCCGGTCGCACAGCAGTGGATCGACTCCTCGGTCGCGGGGATGATCAACGGGGCGATGCCGTTGACGGTGGCGGCGTGGTCGGTCGTGTTGCTGCGGCGATGGCCCGGCCGGACGCAGGCGATCGGTCTGGGTGTGGGTTTCGCCGGGATCGTGGCCATCTCGTTGCCGGAACTCCCGATCGGACGACTGGCGGCGTCCGGCACGGGCGCCACTGCGCTCGGCACCGGCCTGGTGGCGATCGCGATGGTGCTCTACGGCCTCTCGGCGAACATCGCGGTCCCCCTCCAACAGAAGTACGGCGCGCTCGCGGTGCTGCTTCGCGCCCAACTCGCGGCCCTGGTGATCATCGCGCCGTTCGGCCTCTGGGGCCTACGCGGATCGAGTTTCGCGTGGGGCCCGGCGCTGGCGATGCTCCCACTCGGGGTACTCGGGACGGGTCTCGCGTTCGTCTTGATGGCCACCCTGGTCGGCCGGGTCGGCGGGCCTCGTGGGTCGATCGCGATCTACTTCGTCCCGGTCGTGGCGATCGCGTTGGGCGTGTTCGCCCTGGGCGAGGTCGTGCACCCGCTGGCGCTCGCCGGTACGGCCCTGGTCCTCACGGGCGCATGGATCACCTCGCGACGCGACAGCAGCGCGCCGGTGGCGCCGGGCCCATCCGCCGCCGACGGCCCGATCGAGCCGGAGCTGGCGGGCCCGAACGTGGCCCCTCCGGGCCCGGAACGCTGAGGACCGCACACCGGTGAGGACGCCTGACCACGGGGCCCCGAACGCTACGGGCCCGAGTGATCAGCTCGGGTCACGACCGTCGGCCAGCGCGTTCTCCACACGTTCGACCTTCGCGCTCAAGGCACCTTCATGGCCCGGGCGGTGATCGAACTTGGCGACCACCGAGACGCGCGGCGCATGCTGCTCCGCGTACTCGATGCATCGGGCGATGACGTCCAGCACCTCACGGGGTGGTCCCTCGACCGTGGTGAACATCGCACTGGTCTGATTGGGCAGTCCGCTGTCGCGCACGATGCGGACACAGCCGGCCACGACGTCACCGACCGACGCCTCACCGCCCATCGGGGTCACGGAGAACGCTCCAAGCACGCCTACACCTCGTTACCCGGTCCGCCCGCCGATCGGGCGGCTCGTGGCCCGAGCCTGCCACGAACGGCGGTGATCGCGCGCATCGGCCGGACCGGGATCCCGACCCGCGATCCGGGCACCGGTGCCAACCGAGACCACGAGCCGCGGAGCTACCCTCGCCGCGACGCCACCGTCCGGGACCCGTCGTGACCCTCTTCCACCGCTACCTCGGCGCGCTGATCGTGGTGCTGTTCCTCGCCACCATGCTCTGGGCCACGGTGCTGCGCGTGATGGGTCGCACCGAGACCCCCACCTCGTTGTGGGCGCTGCAGCACTGGACGGAGAACCTGCTCATCCTCCAGATCGTCAGCGGGATCGTGCTGCTGGTGATCGGGCGGCGGGTCGTCGGACCGGGCGATGTGTGGCTGCACTACCTGTACGGGTCGGTGTTCCCGCTGGTGGCCATCGTCGGTGGTCGCATCGCCGGGCTCCGCCGCGAGACCCGCGAGTACGTCGGGCTCGCCTGGGGTTCGTTCTTCGCCCTCGGTCTGACCCTCCGGGCGCTACAGACCGCATGCGGGGATTCGTTCACCGAACTGGCCCGGTGCGTCGGGCTCTGAGCAGCCCCGGAAGCCGAGCAGCGATCCCCGGGCCGTCCCTGCGGCGAACGCAGGTCGCGCGGCAGGGAAGACGACGGGCACCCCGCGACGTTGTCGACCCATGAACCCCCTGTTCACCTCCCGTTGTCCGTCGTTGGAGCCCCTGTGACCCGCTCGTTCCAGATCACCTTCGATTACCTCTGCCCCTTCGCCCGCAACGCCAACGAGCACGTGGTCGAGGGACTGCGCTCCGGCGCCGACTGGGACGTTCGCTTCCTGCCCTTCAGTCTCGCCCAGGGCCACGTCGAGGAAACGGAGCCCGCGATCTGGGACCGTGACGAGCCCCGGACGATGTCCGGGATCCTGGCCCTGCAGGTGGGTCTGGCCGTGCGCGACCACCACGCCGATCACTTCCTCGATGTCCATCAGGCCCTGTTCGCGGCCCGCCACGACGAGGGACACGACATCAAGGACCCGGCGGTGCTCCGCGACGTGCTGACCACCGCCGGCTTGTCCGCCGACGAGGTGTTCGGGCGCATCGATGGTGGTTCCGTGCTGGAAACCCTCCAGATCGAACACACCGAGGCCGTCGACAAGCACCAGGTGTGGGGCGTACCGACCTTCATCACCGATCGCCGGGCGGTGTTCGTGCGGCTCATGGACCGCCCGGAGGCCGACGGCGCGCTCGCGACGCGGCGGATCGAGCACGTGCTCGACCTCGTCGACAGCCCGCTCGAGCTGCACGAGTTCAAGCAGGTCGACCTGCCGGTGTGACCGGTGGCCGGGCCGGCCGGCGGGCAGAGCGGCCGGTCCGCGCCGACTCACCCAACGACCACGAACCCACGCCGCACGCGGTCACGACTGCCTCGGTCACGCCTCACTCGGTCACGCCGAGCACGTCCTTGGCCCGATCGACATCGTCGCACACGATCACGAGCTGGCTTCCGGCCGCGATGTACGCCTGTTCGATGTTGACGTCCGCATCCGCGAGCTTGCGGCAGGCCCCACCGAGCGCACCCGGCTCGTCGGGCAGCGGCAGGACCACCACGCGCCGCGCGGCAGCGACCTCGATGCCGGCGGCCTGGAGCACCTCCAGGGCTTCGTCGGCCTTGTCGACCAGGATGTGGACGATGCCACGTCCCTTGCCCGTGAAGGCACTGATCGCCTCGATGTTGATGCCGGCTTCGCCGAGCAACTCCCCCAGGCTCGCCACCACGCCGGGGGCATCCTCGGGGACGATGACCAGATCTTTGCGCACGACGTACTCCTCAGCGGGGAATGCGGACGATAGTCCGGCGCCGGACGATCCGTGGAGGGGCTGACGGTCGTTCCGGGAGGGCCACTCGCGTTGCTACACTCTCGACCGCTCGCTGCTCTGGCGTGCACCTTCCGGGGTAGCTCAGTTGGCAGAGCGTTCGACTGTTAATCGATAGGTCGCCGGTTCGAGCCCGGCCCCCGGAGCCACCATCTACCGCCATGCGCGGCGCCGCTCGTCGGCACGCCGGCACGGTGACATGACACGTCGGCCACCCTCGCGAGGGTGGCCGTCGTCGTCTCGCCGTGTCGGTCACCGGTCCGTCCCCGGCACAGGGCTGCGGCGGGCTCACCGCCGGGCCCGGGCCGTTCAGCGGGTCAGCACCAACTTGCCGAACATCTCGCCGTCCACCATGCGCTCGAACGCCGTGCGAGCCTCGGTCATCGGCATCACGTCGTCGATCAGTGGTCGCACACCGGTCGCCTCCAGCATTCGGACCAACTTCACCAGTTCGTCGCGGGTCCCCATCGTCGAACCGACGATGCGCAGCTGCTTGAAGAACACCCGGGCGAGGTCGGCGGGCGGGTTCATCCCCGAGGTGGCGCCGGCCACCACGATCACCCCGCCGGGTTCGAGTGCGCGCAGCGAGTGCGACCAGGTCGCCTCGCCCACGGTCTCCACGACCGCGTCCACCCGACCCGGGAGACGCTCGCCGGAGCCGACCGTGACGTGCGCGCCGAGCTCGCGGGCACGTTCGAGCTTCTGCTCGTCGCGGCTGGTGACCGAAACGTGCAAGCCCGCGGCCCGCGCGAGGCGGATCGCCGCGGTCGACACCCCACCGCCGGCCCCCTGGATCAGCACCCGCTGTCCCGGCCGCAGCTCGGCGCGCGTGAACAGCATCCGGTAGGCGGTCAACCAGGCGGTCGGCAGACAGGCGGCCTCTTCGAAACTGAGTTCGGCGGGCTTCTCCACCAGGTTGCGCGCGGGGACCGCGACCCGCTCGGCGAAGGTTCCGTCGTAGCGTTCCGAGAGGATGGAGAAGCCACCGCTGAGCGTCTCGTCCATCCCGTCGGGGTCGGCGATCACGCCGTGCACGATGACCTCCCGACCATCCGCAGCCACCCCCGCGGCGTCGCAGCCGAGCACGACCGGCAACCGCTCCGGGTCGATACCGACCCCACGCAAGGTCCACACGTCGTGGTGGTTGAGTGCCGCGGCGCGGACCTCGACGACCTCCCAACCAGCGGGAGGATCCGGATCCGGATGCTCCCCGAGGGTCAGGCCCACGAGCGGGTCATCGGGTGTTGCGGCGGCAGCGGTGATGGCGAACATGCCGACACCCTATCCGCGTCCGGCACCGGCGCGCGTCGGTCCCGGCGCGCGCCGGTCCCGGTGCGCGCGAGCTCGGCACCGATCGGCAGCGCGATCAGCTGAGCCGCCGGACCTCATGCCCGCTCCCCCGCCAGGTGACACCTCGGACCCGAAGCCTCGGGCGCGGTGCCGTCGATGGCGCCTTCGACCAGCCGGGCGGCCAGGTCGGGCCCGAGCTCGGCCGCCTCGGCCGCCAGGCGACGAGCGGCGAGCGGTGCATCCGGGTCGGTCAGGTGACGGATCACCGACCAGCGCAGGCGGGTCGGGCTGAGCGAGCGCAGGGGCAGCACCCGGCCCGCCCCGGCGTCGCGGAGCCGTGCCGCGCCCTCGCGCTGGTCGCCCTGCAACGGGATGACCACCATGGGCACCCCTGCCACCGCGGCCTTGGACATGAACCCGGCGCCGCCGAACCCCACCGCCAAGGAGGCCCGGGCCAGCAGGGGGGCGTGCGGTCCACGACCGACCGTCACCCGGTGGCTCTGTCGTTCCGGCAGCAGGCTCGAGGTGACCACCAGCCGCAGGTCCGTGCGGGCCAGGGCCCGTATCGCCACGGAGCCGAGGTGCCGGTCGACGTCGGTGGCCGTGGAGTCGGTGACCACGACCAGCGGCAGATCGTCCGGCGGCACGGCGAGCGGTGGCAGCTCCGGGTCCAGCGCCAGAGCTCCGACCACGTGGGCGTCCGCGGGCCAGCTCCGCCGGGGGCGTTCGAGTCCGGGCAGGGTGCCGATCAGCCGTAGGCGAGCGGGGGCAACGGTCGTGAGCCCGATACCGGCGACCGCGGTGGCGGCCTGGGCCGCGCCGAGGGCGAGTGATCGGCGTTGGAGTGCGACGATCCGACGGTCGTCGGCCCGACGGATCGCCGATCGTGCCGGCCGCCGGCCGAGGCCGACCGGTGGCAGGTCGTCGGCGGGATCATCGAGGTGGTGGGGGATCAACTCCACCCAGGGGATGTCCAGGAGCTGCGCCGCGAACGCACCACACCGCGTCAAGGTGTCGGCCACGACCACCTCGGGGCACCAGCCCCGGAGCATCTCGGCCAGCGGTACCGCCATCGAGGCGGCCCGGGTCCAGATGCGATGACCGAGATCGTGGTCCTCGGGGCTCGGTCCGAGCAGCGGCAACCGCTCCGCGCGCAGCCCGACGGTGGCGGCGGTCCGATCATGGCCATCACCGGTGAAGAACCGGACGGCGTGCCCGCGTGCGTGCAGCGCCGCCGCGACACCCAAGGCCGGCAACGCGTGGCCGGCATCCGGGCCGGCAACCACCGCGATCCTCGCCACGTGTCATCTCCAGCTCGTATCCGGGGTCACCACCGGCAGCATCCCACCGGTTCCGCTCGCCCTGGCCCTGCCCGGACCGACCCGAAGCTCAGAACGCCACATCCGCCGGATCGGCCTGCGGTCGGAGGAGAGCCTCGCACCATCCGGCGACGCGTGCAGCGACCTCGGCGTCAGCGATCCGCACGAGCGCCTCGAGCGCCCCGTCATCGGTCGCGTGACGCCACCGGGTGAACGCGATCTGTTCGGTGCCGATCCCGAGCTCCGAGGCCCACCGGTGACGAGCGACGTCCCCCGCCACGGACTTGCCCAGACGCAGCACCACGCGCACGTCCCGGGGATCGATCCCGGCATGCTCCGTCAGCCAGGCGCACGCGCGGGCGGCGAGTTCCGGACGCTCGGTCTGGAAACTGATCCCGTGCCGGTCGAGCGTGGCGAACCCCGCCATCAAGCCCACGCCGGCCGCGAAATCCGCCCCCCTCGTCAGGCGGCGGTGCCCCTCGGCGACGGCGTCCCGGCGCACGGCGCTCGACCGGGGATCGGTCGCATCCTGCGCCTGGACGGGACCCGTGGGCCCTGCGGGGGCCGCCAGGACCGCCGCCGCCCTGGCCGCGGCGGAGCCAGATCGTCGGGAGGGACGGGTGGTGACGTCGTCGGCCCATGCCCGGACCAGCAACTCGTCCACCCCCAGATGCCGGGCGATGTCGGCGACCTCAGCCCCGGCACGTCGCAGTGCGCGGGCCCGGGCCGGTCGGGTGTCGGCAGGATCCGGCTCGTCGGCGCCGGCCACCACCGAGAGCTCGGGCAGCGTCGCCGGGGCGACCGTGCGTCGCGCCCGTGCGGTCAACGCGAAACCGATCGGTCGATCGAGTTCGTCATCGAACGGCAAGGGCACCGCGGGTGGCTGCTCGAAGGGCAAGCGGACCTGTTCGGGTGCGTCGGGGTCCCCGGGAGCCACCGCCGCACCCGGGTCGCGATCGTTGCGCATCATCTCATCCATACCTCGACCGTAGAGAGGGGGTGTGACATCTCACGTCGGCATCGCGGCGTGGCCCTCCGAGGCGGCTCCGGGGACCGGGGCGGCTCAGGCGTCGAGGTACCCCTCGAGCGGTGCCGAGTGCGACGGGCTGCGCAGCTTGGCCAGGGCCTTGGCCTCGATCTGCCGGATGCGTTCGCGGGTGAGCCCCAGCTCGGAGCCCACCTGTTCCAGGGTGTGGGGCACCTCGCCTTCGAGACCGAAGCGTCGCGCGATCACGATCCGCTCCCTCGGCTTGAGCTCCTCGAGGACGTTCGCCACGTGTTGGCGCAGCAACAGACCCGCGGCCGCCTCCAGCGGCACGACCGCCCGGTCGTCCTCGATCAACTCCCCCATCGACCCGTCCCCGTCCTCGCCGATCGGGGCGTCCAGCGAGGTGGGATCGACCGCCAGCTGGCGGAACTCCTCCAACCGTTCGACCGGCAACGCGACGGCGCGCGCGACCTCCTCGATGGACGGCTCACGGCCGAGCGTCTGGACCAGCGACCGCTCCACCCGACGGATCTTGTTCATCATCTCGACCAGGTGCACCGGGATCCGGATCGTTCGGGACTGGTCGGCGATCGACCGGCTGATCATCTGCCGGATCCACCAGGTCGCGTAGGTCGAGAACTTGTAGCCGCGCCGATGATCGAACTTGTCGACGGCCCGCATCAGGCCGATGTTGCCCTCCTGGATCAGGTCCGGGAACTGCAACCCGCGGCCCAGGTAGCGCTTCGCGATCGACACCACCAGCCGCAGGTTCGCTTCGGTCAGGTGCTGTTTCGCCCGCCCGCCGTTGCGCTCGATGCGGCGCAGACGCGCCCGGCGCGGGGGGCTGAGGTCGAGGGGCGAATCCAGTACCCCGGCCGCAGCACGGCCCGCGTCGACCCGCTTGGCCAGGTCGACCTCCGACTCCGCCGTGAGCAGCTCCACCTGACCGATCTCGTTGAGGTACAGCCGGATCGCGTCGACCGCGGCCGTGGCCTCCGGACGGACCCGGACGTTCAGCTCCGGCGCGACCGCCGCGTCGTCGACGATCACCACCTGGGCGCGGTGCAACAGGCGCACGACCCGCCCGAGCTGATCGCCGGCCATACCGGCGTCCGAGACCGCCGAGGCGATCTCCCGCGCCGTGACGAATCCGCGGTCGGCTGCCTCGGCGACCAACTCGGCTACGAGCGGATCGTTCGGCCCCGTCGCCGTCGCCGTCGCCGTCCCCGGAGCCGGCAACGGCGAGACCAGACCCCCCGATCGGCCCGGATCGTCTGCCGAGGCGACCAGGACCTGGTCCCCGGAGCCGCTCACCGGATCGCCCGTCCGCGGGCGGGCCCCGGAGGACTCGTCGGCACCACCCTCCGTGCCGGTGGGCCCGACCCGAGCCACGCTGGTCTCCTCGCCACACGACCCGTCCGGTGGACGCGCCGCTTCCGACCATAGAACGCTCGCCCCCGCCCATGGGGGCCGCCCCGGTGCGACCGATGCCGCGCGCGAGCGACGCACACACCCGGAGGGGGTCACTCAACCGCGGCCGTGAGGGCCCGACGTCGCTGCTGCAGGGCGTTGAGCTCGCGCTGGACAGCGAGCAGCCGCTCGCGGTCCGTCGCGTGGTTCAGCTGGGAGAGCGTCTCACGCAGCTGCTGTTCCTGGGCCTGCAGCCGGTTGGCGAGCAGCTGGCGGACCCGGCCGACGATCACCGCCGGGGCGATCTCCGGGTCCTCGGTCTCCGGGTCCTCCTCGAGCGCCAGCGCACGCAGGACCCCTCGTAGCTCGTCGTTCGGCGCCGCATCGATCACCAGTTGCAGCGGCACGCCCGCGCCGCCCGCGCCGAAGAGGGTCGCGGCCAGCGCACGCGCGGTCTCGTGGCTGAAGTCGTCCTCGGTGAGCTCGAACCACTCGTCAGGCAGCAGCTCCGGATGCTGGATCGCCCCCCGGAGCACCGCACGTTCCAACCGGGCCCGCGGAGGGCTCGTCACCCGTCCCGTGTTCCGACCGGCGGGTGCGGCACGGCGGGTGGTCGCGATCCCCTCGTGGGCGTCGAGTTCCACTCCCGAACGAGCGGCGGTCCGTGCCACGAAGTCGTACGACATGCCGATCCCGTCCGCGACCTCGGTGCGGGCCCACTCGCGCCGCAGGTCGAGGTCGGGTTCGCGGCCGAGTACCTCGATGACGTCGCGGAGCGCCTTGATCCGGCCGGCTTCGGAGGTCAGGTCGGCCGTGCCGAGGTGGTGGCGCACCACGAACGGCACGACGGGGGTGGCGCCGTCGACCGCGGTACGCAGACCCTCGGCCCCGACCTCGCGGACCAGGTCCGCCGGATCGCTCTTGTCGGGTAGGACCAGCACCCGCAGGTCGAGTGCGGAACCCTGGCCGTCCGAACGCAGTTCACGGGCGGCCTCCCAGGCGCGTTCCGCGGCCTTCACCCCGGCGGCGTCACCATCGAAGGCGAGCACGACCCGTTGGGCGTAGCGCGCGATCATCCTCAGGTGCTCGGTCCCGACCGCGGTCCCGCAGGTGGCGACCGCGTTGGCGAACCCGGCCTGGTTGAGGGCCATCACATCGGTGTAGCCCTCGCAGACCAGGACCTGTTCGGCCCGGACGATCTCCGGGCGCGCCTGGGGGACGCCGTAGAGCACCCGGGTCTTCTTGTACAGCGGGGTCTCCGCCGAGTTGAGGTACTTCGGAGGTTCGAAGTCGCCGTAGTCGAGCTCCGGCAGCACCCGTCCGCCGAACCCGATCACGTCGCCACCCGGGTCGTGGATCGGGAAGACGAGCCGGCCGCGGAACCGGTCGCGCAATCCGCCGCGGTCGTTGCGCATCGACAGCCCGGTGGTGATCAGGTCCTCGGCCGGGAAGCCCTTGTCGGTCAGCGCGAGCGACAGCGCATCCCACCGGTTGGGCGCGTAACCGAGATCGAAGGTGCGCGCCTCGGCCTTGCCGAACCCGCGTCCACGTAGGTAGTCCCGCGCGACCTCGCCCTCGTCCGAGAAGAGTTGCTCGGTGAAGAACTCCGCCGCAGCAGCGGTCACCGCCACCAGTCGGGAACGTTGCCCCACTTCGCGCTGCTCGCGCGCGGTCATCTGTTCGTAGCGGAGCTGGAAACCGGTACGGCGGGCGAGTTGCTCGACGGCTTCCGGGAACTCCAGGCCCTCGATGCGCATCAGGAAGTCGTAGATGTCGCCGGAGGCCCCGCACCCGAAACAGTTGAAGAAGTTGCCGTCCTGGGTGACGGTGAACGACGGCGTGCGCTCGGTGTGGAAGGGACAGAGGCCCTTGTGCGACTTCCCGGCTCGCTTCAGGGTGGTGTAGTCGCCCACGACCGCGACGATGTCGGCCTGCCTGCGCAGGTCCTCGATGTCGTCCTTGACGATGCGGCCGGCCATACCCACCTCCCGCCCTGTTCGACCGACAGGGTCTCGACGGTCGTGCTCACGACCGACGTGCTCGCCAGGTCGAACCTACCGACGCAGGCGCCCGGGCCTGCGGCGAGGCACGTCCGGCGTCAGGCGGCGAGGTTCGCGTCGTCCCAGTCCGGATCCAGGTCGTGCAGGAACCGGGTGATGCGTTCGACCTCGGTGAGCTCGCCGATCTCCGCCGCTGCGAGGCGGAGCCGCACCAGACAGGCCAGGAACGGTCGGTTCGTCGGCTGGGACCAACGCACGAACCCGCTGCCGCCCCAGCCGTGACCGCGTAGCGCATCGAGGCCACGGTGGTAACCGACGCGGGCGTAGGCATAACGCTCGATGGCGCTGTCGCCGTGGGCGGCGAGCTGCGACCAGCCATCGACCACCTCGGGATGATCGCCGACGACGGCGCCGATGGCGGCTTTGCGCGCGCTGGTGTCCGCGGCGAGCGCATGCGAGAGGGCTTCACGGGCCTCGTCGGGGGCGGGGGGCAGCACGGTGTCGTGCCGGTCGGCCAGGGGCAGCTCGGCCACGTGGTCACCTCGGGATCGGATCGGGGGCGGGGGCGGGGGGCGTGATCTGGAGCGGGGTCGATGCGGGGGCGATCGGCGAAGGTAGCGCTCCACCCGGCGGTAGCCTCCGAGCGGTCGCGGATCGAGCCGGTCGGGCCCGCCCGAACAAGCGAGTCCTCCATGACCGACATGACCGACATGACCGATCCCGCCCGTTCCGAGCCCATCCGCTACCGGGTGGATCTCACCGATCGCGTGCAGCATCTCGTACGCGTCACGGTGACCGTACCGAGCGATCTCGCATCCGATGCACGGATCGTGCTCAGCGTGTGGACACCGGGCAGCTACGTGGTCCGCGACTACGTCCACCACGTCCAGTGGATCCGGGCCGAGGCGCCCGACGGCCGTCAGGTGGCGCTCCGGCCCGACGGTGGCACCGCCTGGCGCCTGCCCGCCGACCTCGACGGGCCGGTGGACGTCACCCTCGAGTTGTACGCCAACGAGCTCACGGTGCGGACCAACCACGTCGACGACCACCACGCGCTGTTGATCCCGGCGGCGACCTTCCCCTACGTCGAGGGCGGCGAGGACCGACCCCACGAGATCCACCTGCCTGCCGCTCCCACCGGGCACCGTGTGTTCTCGCTGTTGCCCGCCACCGATGCCCCCGACACCTACCTCGCGGAGCATCGAGACCACCTGATCGACAGCGCCTTCGAGGTCGGCGACCTGCCGCGCGTCGACTTCGAGGTCGCCGGGGTGCCCCACGTGTTCGTGTGGGCCGGCCACGGCGGCACCCCCGACCTGCCCCGGGTCGCGCGCGACGCCACCGCGATCGGCGAGGCCTGCGTGGCGCTGTTCGACGGCGCGTTGCCGACCGACCGCTACACCTTCCTGACCGTCGGTGCCGACGAGGGCGGAGGCGGACTCGAGCACCGCGACGGCGCGGTGCTGCAGATGCCGATCCGGGTGTTCCAGGACGACGAGCTCTACCGACGGTTCCAATCGCTGATCGCCCACGAGTACCTCCACCTGTGGAACGTCAAGCGGCTGGTGCCCGCCGCCCTGGTACGTCCGGGGTACGACCGACCGACCCGGTCCGAGTCGCTGTGGGTGGCGGAGGGGTGGACCGCCTACTACGACGAGCTGCTGCCGACCCGGGCGGGCCTCTGGACGGTCCGCCAGCTGCTCGACACCCTGCAGACCACCGCCCAGCGGGTGCGCGACACCCCGGGGACCCGGCTGCAGAGCCTCCGGCAGGCGTCCTACGAGGCGTGGACCAAGCACTACGTGCGCGATGAGAACAGCCCCAATGCCATGACCGACTACTACGGCCACGGTTCGCTGGTCGCCTTCGAACTCGATCTCCGATTGCGCGCGGCCGACCCGGACGGCGACGGACTCGACACGGTCTTCCGGTTGTTGTGGGACCGCCATGCCGGTCAGGAGGCGGGCTACACCGAGGCCGACGTGCTGTCGGCGATCGCCGAGGTGGGTGGCGACCCGCTCGCCGCGCTGATCGACACCCGGGTGGGGACCGCCGGCGCGCCCGAACTCGACGACATCGTCACCGCCGTCGGGCTCACCTGGTCGAGCGCCGAGGGCCCGACCCCGCCGCACCTCGGCGTCGAGGCTCGCGACGACGACCGGGGCGTGATCTTCGGCTCCGTGCTCCGCGACGGCCCGGCATGGCAGGCCGGGCTGACCGGGGGCGACCAGCTGATCGCCATCGACGGACGGGTCGTCGGGTCCGGGCAGCTGAAGGTCACGCTGCTCGCCCACCAGGCCGGGGACACCGTGGAGGTCGCCGTGCGGCGGGGTCCACGGCTGCTGCTGTTACCGGTGACCCTCGGGGAGCCGGTCCCGGCATCGCGGCTCGGGCCGAGTCCCTCCGCCGGCGACCTGCAGCGCGAGGCCTTCCGCCGCTGGACCGGTCACCCGCTGCCCGCCGCGTGACCGCGACCCGGAGCGCACGCAGTCGGCCGCCCGTGGACGATCAGCCAGCCGCGGCCTCGCCCGGCCAGCCGCCGCTCGGCGGCGAACCATCGGACCGGACCACCACCGACGGGTCACCGGCCGGTCTGCTTACGGTGGCGTAACCTCTGCCCCCGGTCGGTCCCGCCGTCCACCTGCACGACCCCCTCACGCTGCACCTCCCGCCGCGACGGTTCGCGGCCTCCACCCTCCATCCCACGCGAGGATCGTCATGCACGGCAACGCCACCCTGCGCCACACCAACACCTCCGTGCTGTCGGTCACCGCCGTCGATGCGCCCGAGGTCGTCCCGTCGTCGGTGTTCGACGACCGGCTCGCGGAGACCTACGAACGGCTCGGCGTCCGCGCGGGCCTCCTGGAGGAGGTCGCCGGCATCAAGGAGCGACGTTGGTGGGACGCCGAGATGTCCTTCGCCGATGCGGCGGCGCTGGCCGGTGAGACCGCGCTGGCGGAGGCCGGCATCGACCGGCAGGAGGTCGGCCTGCTGGTCGACACCTCGGTGTCCCGCGACCATCTCGAGCCCTCGGCGGCGGTCGCGGTGCACCATTCGCTCGGCCTGTCGACGGCCTGCATCAACTTCGACCTCGCCAACGCCTGCCTGGGGTTCGTCAACGCGATGAGCCTGGCCGCCTACATGATCGACGCGGGCCAGATCGAGTACGCGTTGATCGTCGACGGCGAGGGCAGTCGTCGCCCCCAGGAGACCACGCTCGACCGCCTGGCCGGCCCCGATGCGACCAAGGCGCAACTGTTCGGCGAGTTCGCGACCCTGACGTTGGGGTCCGGGTCCGCCGCGATGGTCCTCGGACGCAGTGACGCCCATCCGGACGGCCACCGCCTACTCGGCGGCGAGGCGCGCACGGGCAGCCAGCACCACCAACTCTGCTACGGCGATCTCGACCGCATGTGGACCGACACGGCCGGGTTGCTCGAGGCCGGCCTGGCGGTCGCCGACGAGACGTGGGCCGCCGCCGCGCGCAACGGTTGGGAGTGGAGCACCGTCGAGCACTTCATCATGCACCAGGTCTCCGCGGTCCACACGATGATGATGCAGAAGCAGCTCGGCATCGATCCGGAGAAGGCGCCGCTGACCTTCCCGACCTACGGCAACATCGGTCCCGGGTCGATCCCGACCACGCTCGCCAAGCACCAGCACAACATCACGCCCGGCGAACGCGTGATCCTGACCGGCATCGGCTCCGGCATCAACACGACCGCGGTCGAACTGCTGTGGTGAGCAGCGCCCCCCGCGCCCCGGCGACGCTCCCGCCTCCGGGGCTGCCGGGCCTGGACCCGTCGTGGTCCCGTCTGGTCACCGCGCCCGATGCCGACGGCATCGGGCGGACCTGGCACGTGCTCGACACCGGCCAGCCCGACGCGGCCGGGACCCTGCTGTGCGTCCACGGCAACCCGACCTGGTCGTATCTGTGGCGCGGGTTGCTGGCCTCGGCGCCGGCCGGGTGGCGCGTCGTCGCCGTCGACCAGTTGGAGATGGGCTTCTCGGAGCGCACCGGTAGCGCCCGGGGCCTGCAGCGTCGCATCGATGATCTCGGTGGGCTGACCGAGACGCTGGGGATCGCCGGGCCGGTGATCACCGTCGCGCACGACTGGGGCGGTCCGGTGTCGCTCGGCTGGGCGCTGGCCCACCGTGAGCAGCTCGCCGGGATCGTGCTGACCAACACCGCGGTGCACCAGCCCGAGGGCTCCCCCGCGCCGAGGTTGATCCGCATGGCGAGAACGCCGGGGGTGCTGGATGCCAGCTGTGTGCGCACCAGCGCCTTCATCCGCGGAGCGCTCGCCATGGCCCGCCCGCCACTGCCGTCGGAGGTCCAGGACGCCTACCACGCCCCGTACCTCGACGCCGATCGGCGCCACGGGATCGGCGGGTTCGTCCGCGACATCCCCTTGGAGGCCTCGCACCCCAGCGCCGCCGCGCTGGACGCGGTCGCCGACGGTCTCGGGACACTCGCGGACGTGCCGGTGTTGCTGCTGTGGGGACCCTCCGACCCGGTGTTCTCCGACCTCTACCTCCACGACCTCGAGGCACGGCTGCCGCACGCCGCCGTGCACCGGTTCGCCGGCGCCAGCCATCTCGTGCCCGAGGACGCCGAGGTCGCGGGCACCCTGACCCGGTGGCTCGGCACGGACCTCGCGGTCGACGGCGCGGACCTCGCCGGGCCAGCGGAGTCCGGCGTGAGCGACACCGACGCGCCGCCGTCACCGAGCGGCCGGCGCCAGCCCCTGTGGGCCGCGATCGAGGACCCGACCCGGGCCGAGTTCCCCGCGATCGTCGAGATGCCGGCCGTCGGGGGGAGACGGTTCGCCCGGCCGGTTCGTGACGGCGCGCCGGTGGCCGAGCCGACCGTGTTGAGCTTCGGGGAACTCGCCGAGCACGTACGCCACCTCGCCGCCGGCCTGGTGGACCTCGGCGTCGCCCCGGGTGACCGGGTCGCGTTGCTGGTGACACCGGGCATCGAGCTCGCGACCGCCATCTACGCCTGCTGGAGGATCGGGGCCGTGGCCGTCGTCGCCGATGCCGGCCTCGGTGCCAAGGGCATCACCGGGGCCCTGAAGAGCGCCGCGCCCGACCATCTCGTGGGGATCCCGCGCGCCCTGCTGGCAGCGCGGGCACTCGGCTGGCCGGGACAGCGCATCGCCGCCGGAGGCGCCGACGACCGTGTCCGCCGGCTCACCGGCACGCGCACCTCGCTGGACGAGCTGCGCGCACGGGGCGCGTCGTTGCCGCTGCCACCGACGCCGTCCGCCGACGCGGAGGCGGTGGTGGTCTTCACCTCCGGCGCGACCGGGGCCGCCAAAGGGGTCGTGTACCGCCACCACCAGCTACAGGCCCAGCGCGACGCGCTGATGGCCGTCTACGAGATCGCTCCCGACGACCGGCTGGTGGCCGCCTTCGCCCCGTTCGCGCTCTACGGACCCACGATGGGGATCACCTCCGTGGTCCCGGACATGGACGTCACGGCACCGAGCACCCTGCAGGCCCAGGCCCTGGCCGACGCCGCGACCGCGATCGGTGCGACGCTGGTGTTCGCCTCTCCGGCCGCGCTGGTCAACGTCGTGGCGACCGCGACCGACCTCGATCCCAGCAGCCTCGACGCGTTGGCCAACGTCCGTCTGCTGATGTCGGCCGGCGCGCCCATCCCCCCGGAGCTGCTCCGCAAGGTCGGCGCGGTGATGCCCAACGCCGAACCCCACACCCCCTACGGCATGACCGAGGCGCTGCCGGTGGCCGACATCTCGCTCGAGGGGATCGAGGCCGCCGGAACGGGCGACGGCGTGTGTGTCGGGACCCCGGTCCCCGGGGTGGAGATCGCGATCAGCCCGATCGACGAGCTGGGCCGGGCCGACGGTGCGCTCACCGCCGAGCCGGACATCACCGGCGAGATCTGCGTGCGGGCCGATCACGTCAAGGACCGTTACGACCGGCTGTACGCGACCGAGGCCGCCAGTTCGCGTGATGCGGGCTGGCACCGCAGTGGCGACGTCGGCCACCTCGACGAGCACGGTCGACTGTGGGTCGAGGGTCGCCTGGTCCACGTCATCACGACCGCCGCCGGGGTCGTGACCCCCGTCGGGATCGAACGACGGGTCGAAGGCCTGCCCCACATCCGCCTGGCGGCGGCCGTCGGCGTCGGGCCACCCGGCACGCAGCAGCTCGTGGTGGTGGTCTCGACCGATCCCACGGCTCCCAACGGTGGTCTCGGTCCCCGGTCGCTGGCAGCGGCGGTCCGACGCGTGGTCGACGTGCCCGTCGCCGCGGTGCTGGTCGCCCCCTCGTTGCCCGTCGACATCCGGCACAACTCCAAGATCGACCGGGCCCGGCTGGCCGACTGGGCCACGAAGGTCCTGGCCGGCGAACGGGCGGGCACGCCATGAGGGTCCTGGTCACCGGCGCGAGCGGGATGTACGGCGGCGGGGTCGCCCGCGCACTCGTCGAGCGCGGCGACGAGGTCACCGTCCTCCAGCGTCGCCCGGCCGGGGTGCCGGGTGCGCTCGAGGTACGTGGCGACATCACCGACCCCGGGGCGCTCGCACGCGCCGTGGCCGCCCAGGACGCGATCATCCACCTCGCCGCCCGGGTCGCGGTCGTCGGCGAGTGGCCGGAGTTCGAACGCATCAACGTCCACGGCACCGCGGCCCTGATCGATGCGGCCCGCCACGCGGGGGTCGGACGTTTCGTGTTCGTCTCGTCACCGTCGGTCGCCCATCGGGGCGAGGCGCTCGTGGGCGCGCGGGCCGAGCCCGCCGACCCCGATCGTGCCCGCGGCAACTACGCCCGCAGCAAGGCCATGGCCGAACGCATCGCGCTGGCGGCCGACCGGGGACCGGGCCAGGGCATGTCGGTGGTCGCGATCCGGCCGCACCTGGTGTGGGGACCCGGCGACACCCAGCTGATCGGTCGCATCGTGGAGCGGGCACGGACCGGCCGGCTGGCGCTGATCGACCAGGGTGCGGCGCTGATCGACACCACCTACGTCGACAACGCCGTCGAGGCCACCGTCGCCGCGGTCGACCGCTGCGAGGACGTCCACGGACGGGCCTTCGTGATCTCCAACGGCGAGCCCCGCCCGGTCCGTGAGATCCTGACCGAGGTCTGTCGGGCCGCCGGCGTGGAGCCGCCCCGTCGACGTGTGCCCTTCCGCGTGGCGCACGCGGGCGGCGCGGCCGCCGAAGCCGTGTGGCGAGGCCTCGGTCGCGAGGACGATCCGCCGATGACCGCCTTCCTGGCCGAACAACTGGCGACGGCGCACTGGTTCGACCAGCGGGAGACCATGGCCGCGCTCGAGTGGTCGCCCCGGGTCCCGCTGGCGGAGGGCTTCGAGCGGCTGAGCCGGGCCTACCAGGACGCGGCCGCGCCCTGAGGCGGCCGCAGGCGTGACACCTGGCCGCAGGCGGGTGGGCGTCAGGCGCGGGTCGCTGCGCCGACCGTGGCGCGGAAGACGACACCGTCGCCGGACAACCGCACCCGGGCGGTGTCGGCGGGCACGAACGCGGCCTGACCGGAGGCGAGCGTGATGCTCACGCCCTCGGCGTCCACGCGGGCCTCTCCCCCGACCACCAGCAGGATCTCCGGCCCGCGGGGTTCGAGTTCGAGACCGTCCGTGCCCGGCACGAGTTGCTCCAGCGCGAAGTGCTCGGCCGGTGCGGGATAGGCGTAGCCCCCGGCGATCGGCACCGGCGTGACGCGCGGCAACGGCAGCGGCGTCGGGTCCAGCACGTGGAGCAGGCCCTCGACGTCCACCGGCTTCACGGTCAGGCCACCACGGACCACGTTGTCGCTCGCGGCCATCACCTCGACCGCGGTTCCCCGCAGGTAGGCATGCAGGTTGCCCGCCGGCAGGTAGAGGGCCTCCCCTGGCCCGAGCCGGATCAGGTTGAGCAGTGCCGCGACGACCACGCCCGGGTCGGCCGGGTAGTGCTCGCCCAACACGGTCAGCCACCTCGCCTCCTGCTCATGCGCGCCTCCCGCCGCCGCCACCGTCCGGGCCCGCGCGACCACCGTGGCGATCAGGCTCCGCCGATCGTCGTCCGGCCAACGCAGGAGCCGCCCGACGGCCGCAGGCAGCGCGGCGTGGCCGTGGGCAGCGAGCTCGTCGACGAGCCACTGCAGCTCACCTACCCGTAGGTCCTCGAGGAACGCACGCGTCGCCTCCGGTGCGCGGAACCCGGCGAGCGCCTCCACCTCCGTCAGCGCGCACAACAGCTCCGGCTTCGGCCAGGGGTCCCGGTAGGTGCGTTGCGGAGCGTCGACGGGGACCCCGCGGGTCTGTTCGTCACGGAACCCGGCGGTCGCCTGGGCGGCCGACGGGTGGGCCTGCAACGACAGGGGGCGTTCGATGGCGAGCAGCTTCAACAGGAACGGCAGCTGGGGCCCGAAGCGACCGACCGCATCGGGCCCGAGCATCGCCACCGGGGCGGCCGCGATCATCGTGTCGAGCGCCCACCGGGCACCGTTCGAGACCACCTCGGAAGGCCCGGTCGTATGCGCCCCGAACCACAGTTCGGCCTCCGGTTGCGCCGTGGGGTGGGCCCGCCCCTGGATCGCGGCGAGCGCCGTGCGCGAACCCCACGCGTAGTGACGGACCGAACCCTCCAGGCGCGCGACCGAACGCGGACGGTCCTGGCTCATCGTTGTGCCCCCTCGCGAGCCCGACGGGCCCGCTCGACACGCGATCCTAGTGACGCGCTGCTGGACTCACCCCATGCCTGTCCCGGGGCGCGGTCGCGGATGCGCCACACCGTCGCCACAGGTGGCCCGGGCCGGTCGGACGTGGATCGTCAGAGCCGGTCCTGGATCTCGCCGAGGCGTGCGCGCAACTGCACCAGCCTGGCGCTCACCCGCCCGAGCGCGTCGGGCTCGTTCGCGTACTCGACCAACCGCTCGGTCAGGACCTCGACCTCGAGGGTGCACAGCTCCACCTCGGTGCGGGTGCGCCGCACGTCGTCGATGTTGCCGAAGGGTCGCGCGACGATGGCCTCGTGCAGGACCTTGATGACCCGCTCGTCACGGCGGAGCAACTCCGCAGGGACCCCGGCGCGGCCGAGCAGGACGTCGAGGTCCGGCAACGCCCGGTCGTAGGGCACCTCGAGCAGGACGTCCTCGAGGCGGGCGAGCGCGCGATCGAACTCGAACCCACCTGGGCCCGCGTCGTCGCCCGGAGCTCCCACCGTCGATCCTCTCGCTTCGGCTTCCCAGGGTAGCCACCGAGGGTGGGTTGCGACCGGTGGGATCACGGCCCGATCCGCGCATCGACCGCCACCGTGCGGTGAGCCCGGTCGTAGGGCACGCTGAGGGCATGGACCACATCCCCTCGCCCCGAGAACTGACCGTCGCGGCACGCGCCTGTGTGTTCATGGCCTACGCCGCGGGCCTGGCCGGTGTCGCCGCCGGGACCATCGTGCTCCGCGACGGGGAGCTCGCCTTCGCCGTCATCCTGTGGACCATCACGTTCGCGGTCGGTGCGGTGCTGATGGGGGTCTCGCTGCTCATCCGAGCCGTGTCGGGTCTGTCGGCCCAGGTCCTGCGCATGGAGTCCGACGTCCAGGTGCTGCGGACCGACCGCGCCAGGCAGAACGGGGGCGGGCGTCCCGAACCCGACCGGGATCCCTGGCTCCGACACTGACCGGACGGCTCGAGCCCGGACGGTCGGGGCCGCGCCACCGAGGCGACCCGTCCGGCCGGGGTCGGTGCGGATCAGTGCTCGGCGTCGGCGGGCACCGTCTCGACCTCCCGCGACGCCCAGATGATCCCGGCCACGATCAACCCGGCGACCCCCCCGAAGCCGATGAACCCCGACGGGGTGAAGATGACGTCCTGCTCGGTCGCGACCCGCAACACGCCACCGAGGTCGGCCAACAGCGTGGGGATCGCGTAGGTCAGCAGCACCGTCCCGGCGATGTCGGGACGCAGCCGCGGCGCGACGAACAGCAACAACCCGACCACCACGGCCCCGGCGATGCTGGCGACGGCGTCGATGCCCTGGAGCTGTGACGCCGCGGTCTCCACGAACCTCCTCGGCGCTCCGGGCGGCGCGAACTGGGTGGACCGGAACGCCGCGGGCAGCCAGGCGATCACCGCGATGGTCACGTACCAACCGACGGGACCGGGGGCGTCGACACGCCACGCGCCACGTGGTCGGGCGAGCCACGCGAGGACACCGGCGGCCAGCGCGAGGCCCCAGACCACGAGCCCCCCGTACGACGTCACCCAGGTCGTCACCGAGGCCTGTGCCCCGGGTGGAGGGTCGGTCAGAGCACCGAGGCTGCCGAGTCCGGTCGTCACGACCAGCACCGTGACGGTCAGTGCCACCGCGGCCGCGTGCCGCACCGCGCCGACGACGAACATCACGGCCGCGACGATCCAGGGAGCCGCCCAGGCCACGGCCCAGATCCACCGCAACCAGTCCGCGTCGGGTGACGGCCCGACCGCCGCGATGGTGACCTGGAGCTGGCGCTGCGCCACGGTGAACAAGGTCAACTGTGCCACCGCGACCAGCGTCGCCACGCTCGCTGCTGCCGCCCGCATCCGATCCCGATCGTCGTCCGGGGACGAGGGTACGGAACGCGAGCCGTCGCTCACCGTGGACGGGTGGGCGGTCCGGACGTGGACCGGTGGAGGCCCCCTGGATCCGATGCTCGTCGGCGCCGAAGGGGCCCACGTCGGCACCTCACTCAGCGACTCTCGCGCGGCGCCGGCTCCGGATCCTCGCGGACCCACCGGACCCCGACGGCCACCAACACGATGGCCGCGGCGGCACTCACGTAGGCGGCCGGCGAGACCGTCCACTCCGGCTGACCGAGGCCCCGGACGATGCTCCCGAAGCTCGACACCGCCGACGGGATGGCGAGCACCAGCAGTACCACCCCGGCAGCCCCCCCACGCAGCCGCGTGACGGTGAGGACCAGCCCGACGATGGTCAGGACGGTGACCGCCAGGTAGGCCGCCACCCACGGTTCGCCCATCGCGTCCGGACCGAACGTCGTCCCGAACCAACTCGAGACCGGCCGCCCCCGTTGGCGGGGCAGGGCGGGCAGCAGCGGCGAGAACCATGCGATGAGGAAGTTCAGGGCGATCGGGACCGCCACCAGCGGGTGCACGGCCGGACCCGTCGTCCAACCGCCCCGCGGTCGACCGACGAAGGCCGCCGCTCCCGCGGCCAGCATGAACGGGTACGGGGCGTAACCGGCGAGCACCAGCCCCGCGTCACCACCCCGGACGGCCGTATCGCCGATGACCTGGACCAGCATCGGCACCAGCTGGAGCAGCGCCAGCCCCGCGGAGGTCACCAGGACCACGGTCCCCCACCGGGGCCGGATCTGCAGCAACGCCGCCCCGACCACCCACGGTGCGGCGTACGCCAGCAACTGGACCACGCCCCACGCGATCTGGGGCACCTCGAGGAACTCGCGGCCCTGGTAGGTCGTCGCCAGCCCGATGCCGACCACCGCGACCCCCGCGACGAAGGCGAACAGCCACGCCAGTCGCCGGGCGACCCCCTCCGCGCCGGGGTCCGCACCGTTCGCGTCCCCCGGCCGGATCCGCGTCGTGCCGTCACCCGTCATGCCCACTCCCGTGGTCGCGCCCCGACCGTAACGGACCGGCGGCCGGAGCAGCTGAGGATCGCGGCGTGCCACCTCACCGGAACGGGCACGCTCCGGATCGGGCACGCATGGGGCGTCGCCGGTGGGTGCCGGGCCCTCGTCGCGGTCGGGTCAGCAGCCGGGGAGACGCTCGATCAGGTAGCGCTCGAGCTGGTCGATGGCGATCCGCTCCTGGGCCATGGTGTCGCGGTCACGGACGGTCACGGCGCGATCGTCGAGCGAGTCGAAGTCGACGGTGACGCAGTACGGGGTGCCGATCTCGTCCTGGCGGCGGTAGCGGCGGCCGATCGACTGGGTCTCGTCGTACTCGCACATCCAGCGCTGCTTGACGATGTCGAAGACCTCCTTGGCCGTGGGCGTCAGGGTGTCCTTCTTCGACAGTGGCAGCACCGCGACCTTGTAGGGCGACAGGCGCGGGTCGAGCTTGAGCACCGTGCGCGACTGCATCTCGCCCTTCGCGTCCGGCGCCTGCTCCTCGCGGTAGGCGTCGAACAGGAACGCGAGCGTCGCGCGGGTGGCGCCGGCGGCGGGCTCGATCACGTAGGGGTGGTAGCGCTCGTTGTTGACCTGGTCGAAGTAGGTCAGGTCCTGACCGCTGGCCTCCTGGTGGGCCTTGAGGTCGAAGTCGGTGCGGTTGGCGAGGCCCTCGAGCTCCGACCAGCCCATCGAGGCGTCCGGGAAGTAGTAGTCGATGTCGACGGTGCGCTTGGCGTAGTGCGAGAGCTCGTCGGCGTCGTGCTCGCGCAACCGCAGGTTCTCGGGGCGGATGCCGAGGTCGGTGTACCAATCCATCCGCTCGTCGATCCAGTACTGGTGCCAGTCCTCGTCGGACCCGGGCTCGACGAAGTACTCCATCTCCATCTGCTCGAACTCGCGGGTGCGGAACACGAAGTTGCCCGGGGTGATCTCGTTGCGGAACGACTTGCCCATCTGGGCGATGCCGAACGGGGGCTTCTTGCGGCTGGTGCGCTGGATCGTGGCGAAGTTCACGAACATGCCCTGCGCGGTCTCCGGGCGCATCCACACGACCGAGCCGGACGACTCGACCGGGCCCATGTTGGTCTTGAACATGAGGTTGAAGCTCTTCGGGTCGCCGAGCTGCTGCTTGCCGCACGACGGGCAGGTGAGCGTGCCCTCCACCCGCTCACCGCCGAGCTGGGCCTCGCGCAGGTGGTCCTCCCGGAAGCGCTGGTGGCAGCTCGCGCACTCGACCAGCGGGTCGGAGAAGTTCGCGAGGTGGCCGGAGGCCTGCCAGACGTCGGTGGGTCCGAGGATCGCCTGCTCCATGCCGACCACGTCGTCACGCAGCTGCACCATCGAACGCCACCACTGACGCTTGACGTTCTCCTTGAGCTCGACCCCCAGCGGCCCGTAGTCCCACGTCGCGCGCACCCCGCCGTAGATCTCCGCGGTCGGGAAGATGATGCCGCGGGTCTTGCACAGCTCGACGATGGTCTTCATCTCGACGGTGACGCTCGGGCCGCTGGCCGCGGCGTCCTCGGTGCCGGCCGGCGTGGTCGCGGTCTCGGGCGTGGTGGTGGTCTGGTCGCTCACGGAGGTTCTCGATGCTGGCAGGGGACCCACGACTGGCGGTCGGGGCAGGCATCGTGACAGCGTAGCCACGACGCCCCGCCCGGTCGCTCGACGGACGCCTCGGTCGCCATGATCCTGGTCCGACGCAGTAACGTCACCGGTCGAGCCGAGACGTCAGGACAGCCACAGTGGCGGACCCAACACCGAACCGGTTCGAGCGGGACACCGCCGTCGAGCGGCTGGGCACCGGTCGCTACCGCGGCACGGTGGATCCCGGCTGGGCGGTCATCGAGGGAGCCGCGCCCAACGGCGGCTACGTGCTGGCCCTGGCGGCCCGGGCGATGCGCGACGCGCTCCCCCACCCGGACCCGGTCACCGTCACCGCGCACTTCCTCGCCCCACCCGAACCCGGCCCCGTGGACATCGAGGTCGAACTCGTCCGTGGCGGTCGCCGCCACTCCACCGTCGCCGCCAAGCTGTTGCAGGGTGGCCGGGAGCGCACCCGGTTGCTTGGGACCTTCGCCGACCTCGGCGCTGCGGACGGGCCGACGAGGCTCGACCGGCCCGGCCTCGAGCTGCCGCCCCGGGACGACTGCGTCGACGCCACCTCGCGCAGCCTCGAACGTGCGAAGGACGGCGCCTACCCCGCCCCACCGATCCTGCTGCGCTTCGACCATCGGATGCCGACGGAGATGATGGGCTGGGCCGAGGGCCGACCGCTGGGACGCGGCGAGATGGGCGGCTACCTGCGTTGGGCCGACGGCGCACCGATGGACACCCTGGGCCTGCTGGTGGTCGCCGACTGCTACCCGCCACCGGTGTTCAACATGGGCGACTCGCGCCTCGGCTGGGTCCCGACCATCGAGCTCACGGTCCAGATCCGCAAGCGCCCCGCCGACGGGTACCTCGCGACCCGTTTCACCACCGAGGCGATCACCAACGGCTACCTCGAGGAGGACGGCGAGGTCTGGGACGCCGACGGTGATCTGGTCGCGCTGTCACGGCAGCTGGCGCTCGTGGCCCGCTGACGGGGCGGACCGGTCGGCTCGGCGACGACCGACACCGCCGTTCGTCAGCTGTCCACCGTCAGCGTGCCCTGGTCGTAGTCGATGGTCACGGTGCCGAGGCCCGACAGGACGTCCCCGCCGATCAGCCCGTCGACACCGAGCCCGTCGTCGCCGTCCCCGAGGTCGATGGCGATCACGGTGCGTGCTTCCAAGGTGATGTCGCCGAGCTCCCACGACGAGATCTCCACACCGGTGCCGACCCCCTCACCGACCACGCCGGTGACCTCGCCCTCGTCCCCGGTCTCCGGCAGCCCGAGCTCGTCGGCCAGCGTGGCATCGATGGTGGTGTTGGTCGCGCCGGTGTCGAGCACGAACGAGAACGGCCCCTGACCGTCGATCATCACGGGCACGAACAGCAGCGCACCGTCGAACGGTCCCTCACGGACCTCCATCGGGATCCCGTCACCCTCCGCCGGCTCCGGTGCTTCCGGCACCCCCTCCTCGAAGGTGTCCCCGTCCTGCGCGGTCTCGGGTTCGACCTCCACCTGGCACGCGGCGCCGGCCAGGACCAGCACGGTGGCGATCAGTACCGATCGTGCGAGGGAGGAACGTTGTCGGGAACGGGATCCGGGTCGGGGCATCGAGGTGGTCCTGGGTCTGGGGACGGCTGCGGGAGCACGGATCGAGCAGGGTGCCCGGCACCACGGTCCGAACGGCCGTCCTCGGGACCGCGGACCGGCACAGCGGAGACCGGCGGCGGCACCGGAACGGCCGCGATCAGCCGAGCCGTTCGCCCATCCGGGTCCGCGAGAGCGAACGCGCCCCGACAGCCAGTAGTCCGGCCGCGATCCCCAGCGCCACCACCCCCGCGACCACCAGCAACCACACCGACAGCAGCAACGCTCCGGTCGCCTGCGACACCAGCAGCGCGATGACCGGCAGGACCACCACACCACCGAGCTGGAACGCCTCCTGGGTCGTCTTGACCCGGACCGAGACCAGCGACACCGCCGCCAGCGAGGCGGCCGCGAACGTGGGCCCGGCCCACAGGACCATCACCGAGAACTCGGCCGTGGGCAACACCAGTCGACCGACCTGGGTCCCGACCGTCAGGTTCGCCACGACCGCGTAGAGCCCCCCGCCGACCAGGCCGACCACCGTCGCCGGGACCCATGCGGCGAGCAGCTTGGCGGTCACGATCTCCCGATCGGTCAGCGGCGTGAGCAGCAAGCCCTCCAGCGTGCCACGCTCGGTCTCCCCCGCCATGCCGTCGGCGGCGATGACCGCCGCGAACATCACGGGGACCAGCAACACCATGGGGGCCAGGAGGTAGACGACGACCAGTTCGGCGGCCAGCAGCGCCGGATCCGGCGACATCCCGGCGACCGCGGACGCTGGGAGGGCGTCGAGCAACACCTCCAGATCACCGATGCTCGCGGCGTCGATGAAGCTCGCGGCGATCCCGGCGAGCCCGGGGAGCAGCACCAACAGCACCACCGGCACGATCACGGCCGGAAGCACGACCGCCTTGGATCCCATCGCCACCGAGAGATCCCGACGGGCCACCGCCACCACGCCGCGACGGTTCATCGCTGCCCCCCGACATCCGGTCCGGAGATCGACCCGACGTTGGGGGACGAGGTCGCCCGCGACGGGGTCCCCCGTGACGGGGTCGGGCTCGGCGGCCGCTCCCGGTCGTGGATCGCCAGGTAGACGTCCTCCAACGTGGGTTCGAGCCGGCGCAACTCGTAGACCGCGACGCCGTCGTCACTCAGCCGTCGCACCAGGTGCGGGACCATCTCGCGCGCCACCCCCGTTGCCCGCAGTCGGCCACCCGGTTCGGTCTCCACCTCGCCGGCCGCCAGCGCCCCCAGGTGGCGCCGGGCCACCCCGAGATGGTCGATCGCGACCTCCAGTCGGATCCCACCGACGCCGTGTCGCGCGGCGAGCGCGGCCGGGCTCCCGTCCGCGACCACGCGGCCGTGCTCCAGCACGATGACCCGGTCGGCGAGTTGCTCGGCCTCGGCCAGGTCGTGGGTGCACAGCACGATGGTCCGGTCGCGCTCCCTGGCCAGCGCGGTCAGGGAGCGGCGGACCTGCCGCGCCGCGACCGGGTCCAACGCCGAGGTCGGCTCGTCGAGCAGCAGGATCTCCGGATCCGGCAGCAGCACCCGCGCGAGGGCGAGGCGTTGGCGCATCCCGGTCGAGTAGCCGGCGACACGCTCGTTCCCGCGTTCGGCCAGGTCGTAGGTTTCCAGGGCGCGCGTGATCCGGGCGTTCAGGCCTTCGGTCGGAACCTGGAAGACGTCGGCTGCGAAACGCAGGTTGGCGGCGCCGGTCAGCCGATCATCGACCACGGGCGCAGCGGGAAGCACGCCCAACCGGCGCCGGACCGCCGGACCGTCCACGGCCGGGTCGAGGCCGCGCACCCGCACGGTCCCCTCGTCGGGGGCGAGCAGACCCGCGACCAGCCGCACCGTGGTGGTCTTGCCGGCCCCGTTGTGGCCGAGCAGGGCGACGACCTCACCCGGCGAGACGGTCATGGTCAGGTCCTGTAGCGCCGTCACCTCGCCGAAGTGGCGCGCGACGGCGATGAGCTCGATCGCTGCCTGAGCGGCCACCTCGGTGTCCCCGTTCACCACGCCGCTCCCGTCGGGCGTGACGGGGCCGTGCGCACCCCGAGCTTAGGAAGTGTCGCGGGTCGTGACCTCACCCTCGGCAACGGGACCGACCACCTCCTGCGAGGGAGATCGGACCGCCCGGGCGGCCGCGTCCGCGGCGATGTTCCGGACGGGGCGATGAACACTACCCTCGCGTCCCTTCCGATCCTCGAGGTCCCGATGTCTCTGGTGTTGCCCGGTGAGGTGTCCGACCTGTCCGAGGTCACCGCGTCCGAATCGGCGTTGCGCGGGTTCCTGCACGGGCTGCCGGGGGTGGACCAGGTCGGTGCGGAGAAGCGGGTCGCGACGCTCTCGACGCGATCGATCAAGAAGGCGTCCAAGGGCTTCGCGCTCGACCTCGCCATCCGCATGGTCGACCTGACCACCCTCGAGGGCGCCGACACCCCCGGCAAGGTCCGCTCGCTGTGCGCCAAGGCGATGCGCCCCGACCCTGGCGACCCGGAGGTGCCGGCGGTCGCCGCGGTGTGCGTCTACCCGGACCTGGTGGCGACCGCCGTCGACGCGCTGGCCGGCAGCGGCATCCACGTCGCCTCGGTGGCCACGGCGTTCCCCTCGGGACGCTCCAGCCTGGAGATCAAGCTCATCGAGACCCGCGACGCGGTCGCCGCCGGCGCGGACGAGATCGACATGGTCATCGACCGGGGCGCGTTCCTCTCCGGCCGGTACGGGCAGGTGCTCGACGAGATCGTCGCGGTCAAACAGGCCTGCGGGGCTGCGCACCTGAAGGTGATCCTCGAGACCGGCGAGCTCGCGACCTACGACAACGTGCGCCGTGCGTCGTGGCTGGCGCTGGCCGGGGGTGGGGACTTCATCAAGACCTCCACCGGCAAGGTCTCGCCCGCATCGACGCTGCCGGTCACCATGATCATGCTGGAGGCCGTGCGGGACTTCGCACAGCTCACCGGCGAGATCCGCGGGGTGAAGTCGGCCGGTGGCATCCGTACCGCCAAGGATGCGGTGCGCTACCTCGTGCTGGTCCACGAGATCGCCGGCGCCGACTGGCTGCACCCCGATCGCTACCGCTTCGGGGCCTCCAGCCTGCTCAACGACCTGCTGATGCAGGTCCGCAAACAGGCCTCGGGCACCTACTGGAGCTCGGACCGCATCACCATCGACTGACCCTGAGCCGCGAGCGCCGGGTGCCACCCGCGAGGTGGCGGGGTGGAGCCGGGCTCCGTCCGGCACCGCCCTCGACCGCGTCGTGCCCGCGCTCCCGCTCGGACGCGCGATGGGAGCGCATGCACCTGTCCTGGTGAACCTGCTCCAGTTAGCCTTCCAAGGTCCATGACACCGCCCCCGACGCGGCACGCACGACAGCGACGAGCGCGGCCCCGAGGAGCGAGCCTGTATGCCCCTGCCTGTTCCGGCGCGCCCCGAACCCCCGGTGCGTCACCGGCAGCGGACGCCGAACCGACTCGTGGCGGTGTGCGTGACGGCCGCGGTCGCCGTGCTCGTGGTGCTCGTGGTCACCGTCGCCCTGCGAGCCGGTGAGCCCGGGGCCGACTCGCACCAGCACGCGCATCCGGCACGGACCTCGACGATGCCACCCGACCGCGACCAGCGAGCGTCGCGGTCGGAAGATGTCGACCCGCTTCCCGATCTGCGGCGGCACGAGCTCCGGGATCCGGATCGCACGGTGCTGCGCGACCACGATGGCGACTGGGTCGCGAGTTTCACCGACGGGGCGCGGACCGTGACCCTCGCGGGTCCCGAACGACGGTTCGACGAGGCGACCGCCACCCACGGGGTCACCTCGACGACCTGGGTCCGGGTACTCGACGAGCCCTACCGGGGCGAGATCGACAGTGGTTGGCTGGCGCAGGCCCGGGCTGACACCTCACCGGACGTGCTCGAGGTGGCGACGCAGTACCTGCCGGACGCGCGGGAGGTCCGCACCGACGACGGTGTGCTCGTCGCCGGCGAAGCGGCGTACGGGCCGCTCGACGCCGACGGCGAACGGCCCGTCGGCGCGGACTGGAACGACTACCAGCAGCGGACCGCCACCTACGGTTCGGGATCCGCGCGCCACGTCAGGCGCCCGACGCGCTCCCAGGCGGGGGCCATGGACTGTTCCGGATTCGTCCGCATGGTGTTCGGCGTACGTCACCCGGTGCCGTTGACCAGCAAGGTGGACGGTGGCGACTCCCTGCCGCGGATCTCCCGCCTGCAGGCGAGCGACGCGCCGGGGGTGGTCCCCCTGCAACACCGTGACGGACGCGTCGCCGACCTCGACGCGGTGCGGCCCGGGGACCTGGTCTTCTTCGACGCCGGGCAGGATCGCCGCGGCATCGACCACGTGGGCATCTACCTCGGGACCGACGAAGCGGGCGAACACCGGTTCATCTCCTCGAGGCCGTCCAGTAACGGCCCGACCATGGGCGATCACCTGGAACCTTCGCTGCTGAACGGCGACGGGCTGTTCGCCGACACGTTCGTGGCCACGCGCCGACTCTGATCGCCGGCTGATCGCCACCCACCAGTTCCACAACCCCTGCATGCGGGGGGTCCGGGGGCGCGAGGGGCGCCGCGGCTGCCGATCCCGGGGCCCGGGCGTGCGACACCCCCGTATCCGGGGGCGCCGTGCCTCGACGGGCGCCGGCCACGACCGACGCGGTCCGCTCATGGCCGGCCACTACGCTCCGAGCACCCCCGTCCTCCCCCCGCGAGGAAGCCGCTCATGACCAGTCCCGCGACCGACCACTCGGTCCCCGACCTGATCACGCCGTCGTGGGAGTACGCGCCGGCGCCGGAGGCGCGCGAGTTGGCGACGATCCGGTCCCACTACGGGTTGTTCATCGGCGGGGAGTTCGTGGACCCGGCCGAGGGGGGTGGGTTCGCGACGATCTCGCCGTCGACCGAGGAGCACCTGGCCGAGGTCGCGCTGGCGACCGCCTCGGACGTGGACCGTGCGGTCGCGGCCGCCCGGAAGGCGTTCGGGTCGTGGTCGAAGCTTGCTGGTGCGGAGCGGGGCAAGTACCTGTTCCGCATCGCCCGGTTGCTCCAGGAACGGGCGCGCGAGTTCGCGGTGCTCGAGACGCTCGACAACGGCAAACCGATCCGTGAGACCCGGGATGTGGATGTCCCGACCGCGGCGGCGCACTTCTTCTACCACGCCGGGTGGGCCGACAAGCTCGACTGGGCGGGGCTGGGTGCGTCCCCCCAGCCGCTGGGGGTGGCCGGTCAGGTCATCCCGTGGAACTTCCCGCTGCTGATGCTGGCGTGGAAGATCGCGCCGGCGCTCGCGACCGGCAACACCGTGGTGCTCAAACCCGCCGAGACCACTCCGCTGTCGGCGCTGCTGTTCGCGGAGGTCTGTCAGCAGGCGGACCTGCCGGCCGGGGTGGTCAACATCGTCACCGGCGCGGGCGAGACCGGCGCGGCGATCACCGGGCACCCGGATGTCGACAAGGTCGCGTTCACCGGCTCGACCGCGGTCGGCAAGTCCATCGCCCGCCAGATCGCCGGGACCGACAAGCGGCTCACCCTGGAGCTGGGTGGCAAGGCCGCCAACATCGTGTTCGACGACGCCCCCATCGAGCAGGCCATCGAGGGCATCGTCGACGGGATCTTCTTCAACCAGGGGCATGTGTGCTGTGCCGGTTCGCGGCTGCTGGTCCAGGAGAACGTCCACGACCTGGTGGTCGACAAACTCAAAGCCCGGTTGGCCACGCTGCGCCTGGGCGACCCGCTCGACAAGAACACCGACATCGGCGCGATCAACTCGGCCGAGCAGCTGGAGCGCATCACGGCCCTGGTCGCCGCGGGCGAGACCGAGGGCGAGCGCTGGTCACCGTCATGCGAGCTGCCCGACGCCGGGTTCTGGTTCGCCCCGACGCTGTTCACCGGGGTCAGCCAGAGCTCACGGATCGCGAGCGAGGAGATCTTCGGGCCCGTCTTGAGTGTGCTGAGCTTCCGTACCCCCGACGAGGCCGTCGCCAAGGCCAACAACACCCCCTACGGACTGTCCGCCGGGGTGTGGACCGAGAAGGGCTCCCGCATCCTGTGGATGGCCGATCAGCTGAAGGCCGGGGTGGTGTGGGCCAACACCTTCAACCGGTTCGATCCCACCAGCCCCTTCGGCGGCTACAAGGAATCCGGGTTCGGCCGCGAGGGCGGCATCCAGGGCCTGGCCGCCTACCTCGCCGCTCCCGACATGGAGGCCTGAAGATGATGGCTGCCACACGTCTCGCCGTGAACAAGACCTACAAGCTGTACGTCGGCGGGAGCTTCCCGCGCTCCGAGTCCGGCCGCAGCTACGAGGTCACCGACGACAAGGGCCGGTTCGTGGCGAACGCCGCCCGCGGCTCACGCAAGGACGTCCGCGACGCGGTCGTGGCCGCCCGCAAGGCGCAGGCCGGTTGGGCGGGCGCCACCGCCTACAACCGCGGCCAGGTCCTCTACCGGGTCGCCGAGATCATGGAGGGGCGTCGCGCCCAGTTCGCCGCCGAGGTCGCCGCCGCCGAAGGCATCTCGGACAAGAAGGCCGCGGCGAACGTCGACGCCGCCATCGACCGGTGGGTCTGGTACGCGGGTTGGTCGGACAAGTTCCAGGCCGTGGCCGGCACCACCAACCCGGTGGCGGGCCCCTACTTCGACATCTCGACCCCGGAACCGACCGGGGTGGTGGCCGCGATCGCCCCGCAGGACTCGTCGTTGCTCGGCCTGATCGCGGTGCTCGCACCCATCGTGGTCTCGGGCAACACCGTGATCCTCGTCACCAGCCAGACCCGGCCGCTGCCCGCCATCACCCTCGCCGAGGCCCTGGCGACCTCGGACGTGCCCGGCGGGGTGATCAACATCCTCACCGGCCACACCGACGAACTTAGCCCCGTGCTGGCCGCCCACCTCGACGTCAACGCCATCGACCTCACCGGCTACGCCGGTACCGACACCACCGAGCTGACCGTGGCCGCGGCGGACAACGTCAAACGCATCCTGCCCGCACCCGCCACCGAACCCGCGTTCCTGACCCCACCCCCCGGCCCCCGGCGCATCCTCGCGTTCTGCGAGACCAAGACCGTCTGGCACCCCAAGGGACGGTGAGGAGCGGAGCTCGCGAGGAGACCCGCCGTGGCCTACACCGAACAGGACGTCGCGGACGCGACCGAACGGCTCCGGGCGATCACGGCGCGCCTCCCCGAGGTCACCGAACGACTCAGCCACGGGGCGGTGACCTTCTTCGTGCGCGAGAAGCGGGTGGTCGCCTACCTCACCGACGATCACCACGGGGACGGACGGTTGGCGCTGACCTGCCCCGCACCACCGGGTGTGCAGGAGGAACTCCTCGGCAGCGATCCGGAACGGTTCTTCCGTCCGCCCTACGTCGGGCACCGCGGGTGGATCGGACTGCGGCTCGACGTCGAGCCCGACTGGGACGAGGTCACCGGGTTGATCGACGAGGCCTACCGGAGGGTCGCGCCCGTCACGCTGGTCCGTCAGCTGGACGCGTCCACGTAGCGCGGATAGGAACGCTTGGCCCGGTCGGCCGCATCCAGGTCGATGTCCGCGAGCGTCAGCGGCGTGCCGGGTGTGCTCCTGGCCACGACGAGGCCGTCGGGGTCGGCGATGACGCTGCCGCCGCCGAAGCTGTCCCCGCCGCGACCGCCGGCGCGGTTGGTCGACAGGCAGAACGCGCCGGCGGCGACCGCCGCCACCCGGACGCCGGCCTCCCACTTCTCGCTGCTCTCCACCGGGGTGGCCCGCGGGACAGCCAACAGCCGGATGCCCTCCTCCCCGAGCCCACGCGCGTGTTCCTGGAACCACAACTCGGTACAGATCACCAGTCCGACCGCACCCAGGGGCGTCGGGACCGGCGGGAACGCGACCGGGCCTCGCTCGTACCAGCTGGCCTCGTAGAAGCCGGGCTCGTCGGGCAGGAAGGTCTTGCGCCGGCGACCGACGATGCCGTCGTCCGAGGTCCAGACGAGGCCCTCGTTGAACCGCGCACCGCCATCGAGGATCGGTCGGGTGGTGACCACCACCTCGGCGTTCAGCTCACCCAACCGGGAACACCAGTGCGCGTGGGTGTCCACGGCCCGGGCCCAGGCTGCGGCCTCCACCTCTGGCGTGGTGGGCAACCACGGCGAGAACGGCATCTCGGGCAGGACCAGCAGCCCGACACCGGCTCCGGCACTCGCCGTGACCAGCGCGTCCCATTGCGCCTCCAGGTCGCCACGATCCCCGTCCAACTCACCGATCCCCACGCGCATCCCGGTCTCCTCGGCCGTCGTGAGCTCGGACGACGGACCCGGGCACGCTACCCGTACCCTCGTGACCAGCGCTGACGATCATCCGACGATCTCGGGCCAACCGACCGACACGGGAGTACCGCCATGGCGGCGACCACCGCGACGACGCGGACCGCGGTGCGCCTCGCGGCCGCGCTCACCATCGTGCTCGGGCTCGGCATGACGCTGGTCGGCGGCAGCCTGGCGCAGACCGACGGCGGCGGTGACGTCCACGTCGTGGCGATCGACGGGGAGATCGACCTCGGCATCGCGCCGTTCCTCGACCGGGCGCTGGCCGAGGCGCAGGACGCCGGCGCTGCGGCCGTCCTGCTGGAGATCGACACCCCCGGTGGCCGGCTCGACGCGGTCCTGCAGATGCGCGACAGCCTGTTGGCGAGCCCGGTGCGCACCATCGCCTACATCGACCCGACCGCGTTCTCCGCGGGCGCGCTCGTCGCGCTCGCCGCGGAGGAGATCTACTTCGCCCCCGCCGGGGTGATGGGTGCGGCCACCCCGGTCGTGGGTGGCGCCGGTCAGACCGCCGACCCGAAGGTCATCTCCGCGGTGCGCTCGACCTTCCGTGCGACCGCGGAACAGCGTGACCGGGATCCGCTCGTGGGCGAGGCGATGGTCGATGACGCGATCGAGATCGACGGGCTGATCGAGGCCGGGAGCCTGCTCACGCTGACCGCGATGGATGCAGAGGCGGTCGGCTACAGCGACGGCGTGGCCCCGGATCGGACCACGCTGTTGGACGAGCTCGAGCTCGGGGACCGCGACCTCGTCGAGGCCCGGCCGGGCCTCGCCGAGCGCACGGTCCGCATCATCACCAACCCGGTGCTGGCGTCGGTGCTGGTCGTGGTCGGTGTGCTGTTGATCATCGGGGAGGTGCTCGTCGGCGCGTTCGGGCTCGCCAGCCTGGTGGGGGCCGGGCTGTTGGGCACGTTCTTCTGGGGTCACCTGCTGGCCGGTCTGGCCGGGTGGGAGGACGTCGTACTCGTCGTGGTCGGGCTCGTGTTGATCCTGGTGGAGATCTTCGTGGTGCCCGGGTTGGGGGTGCCCGGCGTGCTCGGCCTCGCGGCCATCCTCGGGGGGACCTATCTCGCGATGATCGGCCGCGACCTCGACTTCGTGAGCAGCAGCCAGCTGTGGGCGACCGCCGGGACCGTGGGGCTCGCGTTCGTCGGGATCGGGATCGGGCTGATCGTGCTGTTGACCCTGCTGGGTCGGCGCCGATCGGCACGTGATGGCCCGCGTAGTGAGATGATGCATGCCGAGTCGTTGGACGGAGACACCATGACCGAGGACCGACGGAACGACGAACTGACCGCCGCCACCGGAGCGGACGGCGGATCGGGCACCGAGCGCCGCCCTCGGGTGGCGACCGCGAGGTCCATGCCCGGCGACACCCGCGACCGCCGAGGGTGGCTCCGGTGGTTCGGTGACGGCGACATCCTCGAACGCGAGAGCGATGTGAGCGGCGACGACACCGTCGAGCCCGCCCCACCGCCGGTGTCGGCGAGCGCGTCGAGGGCGGCCCGCGAAGGGGCGGTCGGTGTCGCCCTGACCGACCTGCGACCGGCGGGGGTCGCCAGCTTCGACGGTCACCGCGTGGACGTCGTGACCGAGGGCGACTACCTCCAGGCGGGTGACCGGGTCGAGGTGCTGCGTGCCGAGCGCTACCGCCGGGTCGTGCGACGGACCACGGACTGAAACCCAGTACGGTCGTGACCTATGCGTCAGCACCGCCAGCGAACGCTCGCTTCGCCGGTCCTGATCACCCAGCCACGGTCCTGATCACCCAGCCACCGCCGGCTCACCCCGGTCGACGAGGAACCCCGTATGGACACCATCACCCTGATCATCATCGGTGCGGCGGTCATCGTCGTCACCGGCCTGCTGTACTTCGTGCCGGTCGGACTGTGGATCACCGCGATCTTCTCGGGCGTGCGCGTCGGGCTGGGAACACTGATCGGCATGCGCCTGCGCAAGGTCGTCCCCAGTGAGATCATCCGACCGCTGATCAGCGCCACGAAGGCCGGGATCGAACTCGACATCGGCCAGATGGAAGCCCACGTGCTGGCGGGCGGACGGGTCGAACAGGTCGTGCGGGCGCTCATCTCGGCCGACCGTGCCAACATCGAGCTTCCCTGGAAGCGGGCCACCGCGATCGACCTCGCCGGACGCGACGTGCTGGAGGCGGTGCAGGTCAGCGTCAACCCGAAGGTCATCGAGACCCCGCGCATCGCCGCCGTCGCCAAGGACGGCATCCAGGTGATCGCCGTGGCGAGGGTGACCGTGCGGGCCAACATCGAACGGCTGGTCGGTGGTGCGGGCGAGGAGACCATCATCGCCCGCGTCGGTGAGGGGTCGGTGTCGTCGATCGGTTCGGCGGACAGCCACAAGTACGTCCTGGAGAACCCCGACGACATCTCGCGTCGCGTGCTCGAGCGCGGCCTGGACGCCGGGACCGCCTTCGAGATCCTGTCGATCGACATCGCCGACGTCGACATCGGCCGCAACATCGGTGCCGAGCTCCAGACCGACCAGGCCGAAGCGGACAAGAACATCGCACAGGCCAAGGCGGAGGAGCGCCGCGCCATGGCCGTGGCCGAGGAGCAGGAGATGCGCGCCCGGGTCGTGGAAGCCGAGGCGGAGGTGCCGCGTGCGCTCGCCGAGGCCCTGCGCAGCGGCAACCTCGGCGTCATGGACAAGTACAACATGGACAACGTGCAGGCCGACACCCGGATGCGCGGCTCGATCGCCAGCGACGAGGCGTAGGGCCCGATGAGCTCCAACCTCCCCCAACGTGGCAGCCGGCCACCGCGCGCGCCGCAGAACACCCAGCCGCCGCCTCCACCACCACCCGCGGAGGCCGCGACACCGGGTAGCGGCCAGAGCGCCCCGCCTCGGCCGCAAGCCCGTGGCGGCGCGAGCGGTCGCGCCGCCAGCGCGCAACGCGAGACCCCGACGCAGCGCGATGCCGACCGCGAGCAGGCCGCTCGCCCCCCTCGGCCGCGCCGTGCCGCTGCTGATGCCGAGCAGCGCTCGTTGCCCTCGTCGGGTCACCGGCTGCGTCAGGCGCTGAACTCGCCACGGGCGCTCCGCCAGGCGATCCTGCTTCGCGAGGTGCTGGGTCCCCCGGTCAGCTTGCGCAAGCCCGGACAGGACGGTCGCTGACCGACGCCTCAGGCGCTCGGCTGCTCGTCCTCGTGTGGTTGCGGAGGCAGCGGCCCGAGCTTCGGGCGGGCGCGTCGACGCCGCCTGGCGGGCACCAGGTCCCGCATCGACTCGAGCTCACCGAAGCACAGGAGCCGGTCGTTGCTCTCGAGCACCCGGCTGCTCTTGGGGTTCGGGACCACCTTGGTACCGCGCGAGAGGGTCAGCACGGAGATGTCGCGCTCGCGCAACCCGGAGTCCGCGATCGATGCGCCGATCATGCCGGAGCCCTCACCGATCTGGAGTTCCGCCACCCCGTAGCCGGCGCTGACGCTCAGGCGCTGGCGGACGTCGAGTTCGGGGAACGCGACCTGGTTGGCGATGAAGTCGATGATCGCGCCGGCGATGTCGAGGTCGGTCGCGGTCTCGATGCCCTGCAGACCGGGTGAGGAGTTGACCTCCATCACCAGCGGCCCGAGGTCGCTCTCGAGCATGTCGACCCCGGCGATCTTGAGTCCCATGATCTGCGCCGCCTGGACGGCCACGCGCTGGCTCTCCGGGTCGAGCTTGACGATCTCCGTGGTCCCCCCGCGGTGGACGTTGGATCGGAACTCGTCGCCCTGGGCGGTGCGCCGCATGGCCGCGACGACCCGGTCACCGACGACCAGCGCGCGGATGTCCCTGCCCTTGCTCTCCGCGACGAACCGCTGGATGAGCACGTTCTGCTTGGTGCTCTGCAGGGTCTCGATGACCGCTTCCGCGACCTTCTTGTCCGGAGCGAGGATCACCCCGATGCCCTGCGTGCCCTCCAGCAGCTTGATCACGACCGGCGCGCCGCCGACCCGTTCGACCGCCGGCAACACGTCGTTGCGGTCACGCACGAAGGTGGTCGCCGGGATCCCCACGTCATGACGCGACAGGATCTGGATCTAGCGCAGCTTGTCACGCGAGTTCGCGATGCTCGCCGCCGTGATCGGGGTGTAGACATCCATCTGCTCGAACTGCCGCACGACCGCCATCCCGAAGAACGTGATCGACGCACCGATGCGTGGCAGGATCGCGTCGTAGTGCGAGAGCTGCTTGCCCCGGTACTGCAGGTCGGGTTCGTCGTCGGCGAGGTCGATCGCGAAGCGGAGGGTGTTGAGTACCCGGACCTGATGCCCACGCTCTTCGGCAGCCGCCCGCAGGCGCGCGGTGCTGTAGGCGTGGGGGGATCGGGACAGGATGGCGAGCTTCATGGAGTCGTCCTGGTCGGGGGGCGCGGCACACCGGCGGCGTCGGACCCTGGACGCTAACGCGACGAACACCCCGGTGCTGACCAAGAGCCCTCAGCGGGCACCGGGTCATCGACCCCACCCGGTCCGATGCGACTCAGAGGATGCCGAGGTGCTCCCGCGCCCAGGCCCGCACCCGCTCGCCGATGCCGTCGACCTCCAACAGCGGCCCGGTCGCGGTCGACACCCGACGGTTGCCCAGGTCCCTGGTCCCGGCCGTGCCCGTGCAGACCGCGACCATGGGCGGAGTCACCGGTGCCCCTCCGGTTCGGCGACGCCGCCGATCGACGGCTCGTTGCCGACGCGGCGGTACTGCCGGACTCCCGGATCGACGTACAACCGGGCGGCACGCGGCAACCGACCGACCCGTGAGCGCACCCGGCGCCACCTCGCGACCCCGATGAACACGTCACCACCCGAGGTGAGCTGCGCCGGCACCGGCTCACCGGGTCGCCCGGAGATCAGCAGCACCACGGATACCAGGATCACGGCCCCCGACACCAGCGTGCGCAGCCCGATGCTCTCCCCGAGCAGCGCCCACCCGAGCGTCACCGCCACGACCGGGTTGATGTAGGCGAACGTGCTCACCAGTTGCGTGCCGGCGTTGCGTGTCAACCAACTGTAGGCCGAGTACGCCACCATCGATCCGGCCACGACCAGGTAGGCGAAGGCCACCCACGCCGACGCCGGGACGGCCGTGACATCGAACCCGTTCAGCTCCCGGCGCAACCCCGCGAGGATCAGGAACAGCACCGAGGCGCCCAGCATCTCGAGCGAGGCCGCCACCATCGGTCGGCTCGGGGCGTCCACCACGCGGCTGCGCAGGGATCCCGCCGCCCAGGCCGCGGAGGCCACGAGCGCGAGCAGGATGGCCCCGAGCTGCCCTCCGGCCGGATCGACCATCAGGCCGATACCGATCAGCCCGATCAGCAGCCCGAACCACGCCCGTCGCGACAACCGCTCCCCGAACACCCCCCGTGCGAACAGCGCGAGGAACAACGGCACCGTCGCACCGAGCAAGGCGGTCAGCCCCGACGAGATCGACGACTGGGCGATCGCCAACAACCCTGCGCCGGCGACCAGCATCGTCCCACCGGTCAGCACGGACTGACCGATGTGGCGCACGGTCACGCGGTCACCGGCCCGGTCCCCCCGCCGGACGGCCACGAGGAACAACACGCCGCCCGCGAGGAAGAACCGGGCGGACAGCATCAGCATCGGAGGCATCGATCCGATGGCGACCTCGATGGCGAGGTAGGTGGAGCCCCAGATCAGGTAGACGACGCCCAGCGCCACCGCGACGTGGACACCGTGGCGGGTCCACCGGTGGGTGAAGCGCCGAGGTCGCCGTCTCGTGGCACGCGGGCCGCGCACGATCGGGAGTGGAGCGGGAGCCTCGTCGGTGCGCAGCTCGGGTGATACGACGGCAGCCATGGCCACCTCCTGGCGCGACACCCCGGGGGCATCGAGAGGGAACGAGCTCGCGGTCGATCACGAGCGACGGACGAGGACGTGCGGGTGCTTCCGACCACGATGCGGAACGACCTTGGTCGACGAGCTGGACGACGGTGCCGGGGAAATCTGTTACGGTACAGTTATGACAACTGAACCGGTACACACGTCGGCACCCTACGGCATCATCGGCCACGATGCCGCGTCCTTGGTCCGTTCCGTCGAGAACGCGGTCATAACCGGCGCCTTGCACCCGGGCGAGACGCTGCCGTCGGTCAGGGCACTGGCCAAGCACCTCGGCATGTCCCCCACCACCGTCGCCGGGGCCTACCGCGACCTCCGTCAGCGGGGGGTCCTGGTGACCCACGATCGATCACGCACCGTGGTCGCGCACCGGCCACCGCTGGCGGTGCGGCTCGCGCCCGAACTGGCCCCCGGCACGGTGGACCTCGCCTCCGGGAACCCGGACCCCGCCCTGCTGCCCGACCTCGCCGGCCCCTGGTCGCGGGTGGCTCCGGCGCACCGGCTCTACGGCGCCGAGGTGCGTTCGCCCGAACTCGTTCGACTCGCGCGGCAGGACCTCGCACAGGACGGGATCCCGACCGACCACCTCGCCGTGGTCGGCGGCGGACTCGACGGCATCGAGCGGGTGCTCGAGGTGCACTGCCGTCCCGGCGATCACGTGGCGATCGAGGACCCGGGTTACGCCGGCACGTTGGACCTGGTCCGCAGCCTCGGACTGTTACCGGCCCCGGTTGCCGTGGACGACGCGGGCATGCTGCCGGACGAACTCGCCGCCGCCCTCGAGCGTGGCGCCACGACCGTGCTGCAGATCCCGCGTGCACACAACCCCACCGGGGCGACGCTGACCGCGGAACGGGCGACCGACCTACGAACGGTGGTGGCGCGTTTCCCGGACGTGCTGGTGGTCGAGGACGACCACGCCGGGCCCATCAGCGGCGCCCCCTACCACCGCATCGTCGAGGGTCATGCGCGCTGGGCGACGATCCGGTCGGTGGCGAA
>PWLR01000197.1 GCA_003558435.1 Nitriliruptoraceae bacterium
CCGGGTCGCCGCCGAGCTCGCAGCCGAGCCGGGCGCCGACCCCGGATCCGGCCCCGACGGGTCGGGTCCGCCCGCCCGCACGTAGCGCGCCCGGGTCCGTCGGTCCGCCGGGGGAGTGGGACACCCGGTCGTGGCGCCCGACCGACCGGGCGGATCGCGCGGCTACGCTCGGCGCTCAGCGGCCGCACCGGCCGGGAGAGGATCGACAACGTGGGTCAGAAGGTCAACGAAGAGACCACCATCGCGGCACCGATCGACACCGTGTGGGAGGTCATCATCGACCTCGACACCTACCCGGAGTGGACCGAGGGCGTGCTCGAGACCGAGATCGTGGCGACCGACGACGACGGCTACCCGCATCGGGGCCGCTTCAAGGTGGACGCGAAGGTCGCGGAGATCAGCTACGTCATCGAGTACCGCTACATCGACTACGACGTCGCCTGGCACCTGGTCGAGGGTGACACCATCTCGCAGTTGGACGGCCTGTACGAACTGTGGGAGGACGACGACGGCAACACCGGCGTGCGCTACTCCCTCGAGGTCGACGTGGATCTGCCGCTGCCGGGCTTCCTCAAGAAGCGGGCGGCGCGCACCATCCTCGACCAGGGGTTGACAGGTCTCAAGCAGCGCGCGGAATCCCGAGCCTGACGGTGGCACGTGACGAGGTGGAGTCGGCCTATTTCGCCCTGCTCCGTGCGCGCGAAGAGCTCGACAACCTGCGGCGCTACGAGGAGTTCCTCCGTGCCGAGGCGCAACGCCTGCGACGTACCACCCGCGAGGGACAGGCCCTGCTCGGGCAGGTCGACCGGCGGTTGGTGCGCGTCATCCGGCATACCGATCAGCCGCTGACCGACGCGGTCGATGCCCGGGTGCGCGTCCTCGAGGAGGAAGCGTCGCGACTGCCCGAACGCATCCGGGCGGCCGAGGTGCGCGTCGAGGAGTGCGACCGCGAGCACACCCTGCTCAAGCACGGGGGCTGACCCCGGTGTACCGCGACGATCCGCTCGACGACGAGGCCGAACTGCGTGCGGTCGCCGGCGACGACGCCGTCGATGCGCTGCTGGAAGCGGACATCGAGGTGGATCGGGAGCCTCTCGAGGTGGCCCTCGACGTCCTCCGGGTCCTGCAGGGGTGGGTCGACGACGCCTCGGCGGGGCGCTGGTTCAGCGCGCCCCAGCGGCGGCTGGAGGATCGTTCCCCGGTCGAGGCGCTGTCCGCCGGCGCGTTCGAGGAGGTCGAGGACGCGGCCCGGGCGTGGGCCGCCGCCCAGGGTTGAGGCGCGGCGCATCGACGTGGACCCTCGGCGTCCACGGTCGGCGAGTGAACGCGCTACGCTTCGGGACCCGCCGCGCCGCGGTCAGCCGCGTGCGCCCGCCGGACCTGACGGAACCGGTTCCCCGGTTCCATCCTCAGCTCTCACCTGCTCAACGAGGTACGCCACCCATGCCCACCGGACGCGTCAAGCTCTTCCACGCCGATCGCAACTTCGGCTTCGTCACCGTCGATGACGGCAGCGAGGTCTACGTCGCCGGCGACCAGGTCGCCGGCGACCCCCTCCGCTCTGGGGATGAGGTGGAGTTCGAGATCGCCGAAACCGACAAGGGCCGCAAGGCCGCGACCGAGCTCAAGGTCACCAAGCAGGCGCCCGCCGACAGCCCGGTCGGGCGCACGATGACGGCCCCGCCGTCGTGGGACGAGCTCGAACAGCGCGAGCGTGAGCGCCGCATGGCGCGTCGCCGCAGGCGCTGATCGAGGGGCCGCAGGCGCTGATCGAAGGGCCGCAGGCGCTGATCGGGTCCTCCGGTCTCGTCGATGGTCACCGACGTCTGAGCCGGAGTGGCCGGTCAGCGGGAACGCCCTGGGCGACCGTCGAGGGGGCCATCGGCGCCATGACGCGGGTACGGTGAACTCGCCGCGCTCGGGAGGTTGGTTGCGGTGCGACTGGCAAGCTCGACTCCGACTCCGGTCCAGCAACCGGAGACCGATGAACTCGTGGGCATCGACGTCCCATGGGACGTGTTGGTCTGGGACGATCCGGTGAACCTGATGTCCTACGTCGTGTTCGTGTTCCGCCAGGTCTTCGGCTTCAGCGACGAGGTCGCCCACAAGTTGATGCTCGAGGTCCATGAGCGGGGTCGGGCCCTGGTCGCCTCGGAGCCACGGGAGCAGGCGGAACGCTACGTGCAACAACTCCACGGTTTCGGACTGCACGCAACGATGCAGCGATCCACGTGAGCCGGACCTTCCGCCGCCACGGGCGCGCGATCCGGGCCACGTTCGGGGAAGGCGAGCTCGAACTCCTCCGGTCGTTGCGCGATCAGCTCCGGGAGGCGCTGGCTTCGCCGGACCCGGACGATCCGGTGATCAAGCGGTTGTTCCCGCCGGCGGTCCTCGGTGACCCGGAGGCGGAACGCGAGATGCGCGCGCTGTTGGTCGACGACCTGCTGGCGAGCCGGTTGGCGGGCCTCGACGCGCTGGTCGGACTCCTCGATCGGGGAACGCTGCACCGTGGCTCGGTCCGGATCGATCTCGTGGACGACGAGCCGATGCTGGTGCTCGGTGTGCTCAACGACGTCCGGCTGGCGATCGGCGCCCGTATCGACATCGAGGCGCTCGACCGTGGATCCGTCACCGACGATGACCCGGTGAGCTACCGGCTGGCGCTGATGGATCATCTCGGCTGGTGGCAGGAGCAGCTGCTGTCGATCATGGGTGGCTCGGGCATCGACGGCGAGGTCGGTACCGACGGCGCTTCCGGGGGTGACCTGCCCGGAGGCCGGGGCGAGGCTCGAGGCGATCCATGAAGCTCGGTCTGGGTATCAGCGAGGACCTTCCGGTCGCCGTGCAGCAGCACCTTGCGACCCACGTGGAGGGTGCGGGGTTCGCCTCGCTGTGGACCAACGAGGCCAGCGGCCGCGACGCCTTGCTGCTCTGCCAGGCCTGGGCGGCGGTGACCACCGATCTCGATGTCGGGGTCGGGGTGCTGCCGATGTGGACCCGGTCGCCCGCGCAGCTGGCGATGGCGTGCGCCACGCTGCAGGAAGCCTCCGGCGGCCGGTTCCTGCTCGGCCTCGGGGTCAGTCACCCGGCGACGATGGGCCCCTGGCACGGCGCCACCGTCGAGCGCCCGTTGACGGCGTCGCGGGAGCTGCTGACCATCCTCGCGCAGCTCGAGGCGGGGGAGCGCTCGGATGTCGACGGGGAGGTCCTGTCCTCGCGCAGGTTCCGTCTGACGATCTCCCCGCAGCCGCCGCGGACCCGTCGCTACCTGGCGGCGATGGGCCCGCGGATGCTCGAGTTGGCCGGGAGGCTCGCCGGAGGCACGTTGCTGAACTGGGCCGGCAGCGATGAGGTGGAACGCGCCGGTGGCATCGTCCGTGGAGCAGCGGTCAGCGCCGGTCGTGATCCGGCGGACCTCGAGGTGGCGAGCTACGTCCGGATCGCCGTGGCCGACGAACGCGATGCCGCGCGCATCGCGCTGGGCGCACAGGTCGGGCAGTACGCCGCTCTGCCGGCGTACGCGGCCCACCTGGAACGGCAGGGCTTCGGGGGCGCGGTCGAGCGGGCGAAGGCGGCGCACAAGGCCGGCGCCGATGCCGCCGGCCTGACCGAAGCGTTGGGTGACGAGGTGTTGGATGCGCTGGGGTGGTCGGGCACCCCTCAGGACGATCCGGCCGCGATGCTCGCCACCTATCGCGATGCCGGGCTGGATCACCTGGTTGCGCGCGTGGTCGTGGTCGGTGACGACCCGTTCGAGAGCATCGCGACGGTGATCCGCACCCTCGACGCCCACACCGGGGGAGCCCGCAGGTAACGGTCGAGGCGGCACCGACCGGGGATGGGGAGCAGCCCCTGCACGGCAGGCCGTTCGTCTCCTGCCGAGCACGTTCCGTCCGGACGCCACCCAACCGTTATCCGCAACAAGCGCGCACGAACACCCGTCGCGCGACCGTCGTACCGGGGGAGAGACCCGCCATCACCATCGAAGCCGCGCGGACCCGACCGGATGGCCCGACGACCTCGAAGGCGGGCGGCTCCGCTGGGCATGGGTGTGCCGGTAGCCGGCCAGCCGAGAGCCTCGGGGCTCGCGGGCTATCCGCGTTCGAGCCGTGCCTGACGGAGCAGGTCCTCGGCCTCCGGGACGCGACCGATGCGGGTCACCGTGACGTACGTGACGCCGATCGCGAACAGCACGATCAGCGCGTCGATCCGCGGCGCGAACGTCGAGGTTCCGAGCACGAACCGTGCCAGCAGGCCAGCCACCGCCGCGACGATCCCGGCGGTGGTGATGGCGCGCGCGTGGGGCCCGCCCAGCCGCACCCGTCCGAACAGGATGCGGACGCGGATGCGCAGCAGAGCCAGTTCGAGCCATGCACCGACGGCGCCACCGAGCGCCAGACCCGCGGCGCCGAGGCGCAGCAGGCTCTCGGCGGAATCGCGCAGTTCGTCCGGTGCGGCCTGGAAGAAGCGCACGTCATCGACGACGGAGAACCCCGCGACCGAGGCACCGATCGAGTCGAACGGGAACATCAGCGTGATCCCGATCGCCAGCCCGACGACCACCCGGATGACGGCGTAGATCGCGGGGTTCCGGGTGTCGCCGGAGCCGTACAGGGCGGACTGCAACAGCCGCGAACTCGTGCTGGCCAGCAGGCCGAGGGACAGCACCGACAGGATGGCACCGACCTGGACCACGGCGTCCGCGCTGGTGCGACCACCGAGGTAGACCAGGGTGACCACCTGGTCCCCGGCGACGAGGAACGCGACGGCGCTGGGTACCACGAAGTAGGCGATCCGGCCGAGGCCGTCATCGAGGCGGGCGACCACACGGGGGCGATCGGTCTGGTCCATGGTCGACAGGGTCGGGAGCTCGGCGGCGGCGGCGCTCATACCGAACAGGGCGACCGGGAGCAGGTAGAGCACCTGGGCGTAGCCGAGTGCGACGAGCGCCCCGGCGGCGAGCAGCGAGGTGGCGATCAGATCGGCGTAGCTCGCCAGCTGGACGCCACCCCGGCCGGCGACCACGTGACCGAACCGGTTGACGACCGTCCGCACGCCGGTCACCGACAACGATGCTGACAGCCGGAGACCCTCGGAGCTCTTGAGCACGGTCGGTAGCTGGATGCCCAGCTGCAGCAGCGACCCGGCGAGCGCCCCCCAGGCCATGGCCGTGGCGAGCGCGATCTCGTCGGTGGTGATCAGCAGCGCGGCGCCGGTGACCGAGGCGATGATGGCGACGTTCCACAGCACCGGGGCGACGTAGGACAGGAAGAACCTGCCGTGGGAGTTCAGCACCCCCAGACACCAGGCGGAGAGCACCAGCGCCCCGATGCCGGGGGTGACGATCCGGACCAGGGTGACGGTGAGTTCGAACTTCTCGGTCCCGGGGATGAAACCCGGAACGAACAGCCGGGTGACGGGCTCGGCGAAGACGACCCCGATCAGGACCAACGCGGCGGTCACCGCCAGCAACAGCCCGGCGATCGCGCCGGCCAATCGTCCCGCGTCCTGCTCGCGACCCTCGGCGAGCGCCTTGCTGTAGACCGGCACGAACGAGGCCGACAACACACCTTCGCCGAGCAGGTTCTGCAGCAGGTTCGGGATGCGCAGCGCGGCCTTGAACGCCTCCGCGCCCAACCCGGTGCCGAGGAACCGGGCGGTCACGATCTCGCGCAGGAGCCCCGCGAAGCGCGACAACAGGATCCCTGCGGCGACCAACGAGGAGTTGCGCCGCAGATCACCGTCGTCCGGTGGCGGCGTGCCGTGATCCACAGGGTCTTCGGGATCGCTCAGCGGGTCCTCGAGGTCGTGCGCGCCGACCGGGTCCGGGCGCGCCGCGCGATGCTAGGCGAGCCGGGCGCCAGATCACGTCCACCGGGTCGGGCGGTCCCGCAGGGCCGTGACACCGAGCTCGTCGCACCAGGCGAGATAGCTCTCCCGCGGCACCCCCGACCAGGCCAGATCCTCCAGATCGGCTCCGAGATCGAGATCGGTGGCCAGTACCGTCAGCTCGCGGTAGAGCTCGGCTTCGGCGCGCTGGTCCCGGAGGGTGGCGGCGAGTCTGGCTGCGCCCCGAACGGTCACGTCCCAGTCATCCGCATCGTCGGGGATGGCATCGAGATGCACGTAGCGGGCGAGCAGGGTGGCCGCCGACTTGGCGCCGAAGCCGGCGAGACCCGGGATCCCGTCCGCGGCGTCACCGACCAACGCCAGCAGATCGGCGATCGACGCCGGGCCGACACCGAACTTCTCCCACACCCCGGCTTCGTCCCGCACTATCTGCCGAAGACGATCGATCTGGACGATGTGTGTGTCGCGCACGACCTGGGCGAGGTCCTTGTCTGGCGTGAGGATCCTGACCTGACCGACCTCGGGGGCGAACCGCACGGCCGCGGTCGCGAGCGCGTCGTCGGCCTCGTACTCGTCCATCGACCACAGGCGCACCCCCAACGCCGCGACCGCTCGTTCGGCACGATCGAACTGGGCCAACAGATCGGGATCCACGCCCTCGGAGCTCTTGTAGGGCCCGAATCGCTCGTTGCGCCAGCTCTCGATCGGGTTGTCGAACGCCACGGCGAGATGGGTCGGTGCTTCCCCGGCGTCCTCGAGCAGCCCGAGCAGGCTCGAGACCAGCCCGACGGTGGCCTTCACGTCGCGCCCCTGACGGTCGGTGCGGGAAGGACGCTTGGAGAAGTGCGCGCGGAACAGCTCGTAGGTTCCGTCCACCAGATGCAGCCGGGTTCCGCAGCGGTCGTCGGCTCGGGGCGAGGACTCGGTCACGAGCGGCTCCTGTCACAGGACGGGGCGGCGGGCGGGAACGACGGGGCGGCGGGCGGCCGGTACGGGATCCGAGCTACTGGTAGCGTCGAGAACCACTCGGCACGAGATGCGTGGCCACCTCGGTTGGTCCCTTCACGCCGCAGCGGAGCAGACCAGGAGCCAGGAGCGGGTGTGGAGCGCGACGAGCGCACCGACCGAGGGCCGCGACGGCGTCTCGGTCGTCGCCTACCGCCGGACGCGCCGGGGCTCGCCGCCGCGCCCAAGCCCGTACCGCCATCCGCCTGGATGTTTCCCGGACCGAACGGAACCGATGACGACGGAGTCGTTGGCGTAGGTGCGGACCTGTCGCCGGCCACCTTGGTCGATGCCTACCGGCGGGGCATCTTCCCCTGGCCGCATCCCGACGTTCCGCTGCCGTGGTTCTCGCCGGATCCGCGCGGGGTCATCGAGCTCGATGGGCTCCACATCTCGCGGAGTCTGCAACGCACGTTGCGACGTTGCGGCTGGTCGACCACGGTCGACGCCGCCTTCGACGAGGTCGTCGCCGGGTGCGCAAGCGGACGGGGCGATGCCGGGACCTGGATCACCGCGACCATGGGCGGCGCCTACAGCCGCCTCCACGCCCTCGGATGGGCCCACAGCCTCGAGGTCTGGGACGGTGAACGGTTGGTCGGTGGCATCTACGGGGTGCAGCTCGGGGGGGTGTTCACGGGGGAGTCGATGTTCCACCGCGAGTCGGACGCCTCCAAGGTCGCACTGGTCGATCTCGCCGCCCGGTTGCGTTCCGCCGGAGGCCGGCTTCTGGACGTCCAGTTGACCACCGGACATCTGCGTTCGCTCGGCGCGACCGACATGCCTCGCGGTCGTTTCCTCGAGATCCTCGCCGCCGCACGCGACCTGGATGTCCGGCTGGCCACGGGGGAGCGACCCGTGGATCGGCACCTCTGAACCGGTCACCGGCGCCGTTCCCACGGCCGAACGCTCGCGAGGCTGCGGCTCCACGAAACCGGGTGGGTGGCGCTGGGTGGTGGCACGGCGGGGTGACCTCGGGCACACTGTCAGGAGAGGCTGCCGAGTCCGGCTCACCCTCCCGACGGCGACGGGCGTGCCCCGCTCGTCCCATCGTGTCGCATGCGGTGCCGCGCCATCCCCGCGGCAGGTGGTCCACCTGGCTTGCTCGGCCTTCGGGTGCGGGAGCGTTCCGGGACACACCCTTCCCAGCGGCGCCACGGCGCGACCGGCACCATCTGGCCGATCGAGTGCGCCACGCACCCCATCGGGACCGAACCGAGTTCGGTCCCGCCCCAGCCAGCCGGTCGATCCCGTCCCCACCCAGCCACCCAGCCATCCAGCCACCCAGCCAGCCGCCACCGTTCGGTGGCACCACCCGAGCCCTACCGGGCCGTTCACCAAGGACCAACACCTGTGAGTGACACGACCGCACCAGCCAAGCCCGACCCGACCGAGGTCGAGGTTCCGACGTCGATCGATCGCCGCTACCCCGACCAGGACTTCGAGGTGCGTAACCTCGACCTCGCCGAGTGGGGGCGCAAGGAGATCGGCCTGGCCGAGCGCGAGATGCCGGGTCTGATGGCACTGCGCGAGCGCTACGAGGGCAAGCAGCCTCTCGCGGGCGCGCGCATCGCGGGGTGTCTGCACATGACGGTGCAGACCGCGGTGTTGATCGAGACGCTGCAGGAGCTCGGTGCATCCGTGCGCTGGTCGTCCTGCAACATCTTCTCGACCCAGGACGAGGCGGCCGCAGCCGTCGCCGCTGCCGGCACCCCGGTGTTCGCCTGGAAGGGTGAATCCGAGGAGGAATACGTCTGGTGCGTCGAGCAGACGCTGCTGTGGCCCGACGGGTCCGGTCCCAACCTGCTGCTCGACGACGGTGGCGACCTGACCGCGATGATCCACGACCAGCGGCCCGAACTGCTCCCCGACATCCTCGGTGTGTCCGAGGAGACCACGACCGGCATCAAGCAGCTGCGGGAGTGGCAGAAGCGCGGGACCCTCCGGATGCCGGCCATCAACGTCAACGACTCGGTCACCAAGTCGAAGTTCGACAACTTCTACGGCTGCCGTGAATCGCTCATCGACGGCATCAAGCGCGGGACCGATGTCATGATCGCCGGCAAGGTCTGTGTCGTGGCCGGCTACGGCGACGTCGGGAAGGGCTGCGCGCAGGCGCTCGACGGCATGGGCGCCACGGTCTACGTGACCGAGGTCGACCCCATCAACGCCCTGCAGGCGGCGATGGAGGGCTTCCGCGTCGTCACGATGGAGGAGATCATCCCCGAGGCCGACATCGTCGTCACGGCGACCGGGAACATGGGCGTGGTCACCCACGACATGGTGCTGCGCATGAAGGACCACGCGATCCTGTGCAACATCGGTCACTTCGACACCGAGATCGAGACCAAGGCGCTGCGCGAGTACGAGTGGACCAACGTCAAGCCCCAGGTCGACCTCGTCCACCTGCCCAGCGGTCGCACCGTCATCCTGCTCTCCGAGGGTCGTCTCGTGAACCTCGGCAACGCGACCGGCCACAGCTCGTTCGTCATGTCGACGTCGTTCACCAACCAGGTGCTGGCCCAGATCGAGCTCTTCGAACGGCATGAGGACTACAAGAACGAGGTCTTCGTCTTGCCCAAGCACCTCGACGAGGAGGTGGCGCGCCTGCACCTCGAGAAGATCGGCGCCCACCTGACCGTGCTCACCGACGAGCAGGCCGCCTACCTCGGCGTCGACGCCGGTGGGCCGTACAAGGAAGACAGCTACCGGTACTGACCCTGGCGCGGAGCGGTCACCGGCGAGCTGACGAACGTCGATCGCCGTTGCGCGACCGCGGGGGCCAACGACCCCCATGACCACGATGAGGGGCCACCACGGGTGGCCCCTCATCGTCGTGCAGGGCCGATGCGTGCCGGTTCCTGCCCGCACGGGTGAACCCTCACGGCCGCTGGATTGGGTCTCACGTCCACGGAGCTGCGTGCCGATACGACCGGGGAGGGGCGAACCGCCCGTTGTCGCACGTGCCGGTCGGAACCGACCGTGGATCAGGAGAACACCGTGGCTCGGACCCGTCGTTCGTTGATGTCGATCGCTGCTGGAGCCGTCGCGGCTGCTGTCGCCTTCGGCGTCGGGGGTGCGATCGCCGAGGACGGCGATCAGGTCGGTTCGGCCCCGGAGGCGCTGCTCGAGCGGCTCGCTGAGCTCGAAGCGGACCTGCCCGAGGACATCGCCCCCACGGGTGTCACGCTGGATGCGGAGACCAGCTTCGGCGTCTTCGACGGTGACCTGACCAGTCAGCGTGCGGTGCTCGACACCTTGGAATCGGACCTGCGCACGCTGTTCATCGACGCCGACGACGCCGATGGCGAGGCGGCCAGCGCAGTGGGGCTGATCGCCCAAGGTTGGCTCGATGTCTGGTCGGGCTCGGCAGCCATGGGGGCGGCGGAGTCGAACGACCTCGCGTTTCCCCTGACCGCGACCGACGACATGGGCGTCTCCGCCGGCGCGGACGTGTTGCGCGGCAGCACCGAAACGGGCCTGCAACTGATCCTGCAGGGCCAGGCGCGGCACCTCGAGGGCTATGGCCTCCTGCGTGAACTGAACGCCGCGGAACCGCCCGCGCAGGCCCTGTTCGACGACCGCTCACGACAGGCCCGGACCTTCGACCAGGAGGTCCGTCCGGACCTGGTGACGGCCCTCAGCGAGCCGAGCCCGAGCATCCTCGTGCCGGCGGATCGGTTCGTCACCGACGCACCGGGCGTCCGTTCGCGTGCGACCTCGATGAGCTTGATGTGTGTCGACCGGGTCCTGTACGAGACGGCCATGGACCTGTCCGAGGACGAGCGCGAAGCCGCGCTGGCCGAGGCCGAGGTCGTCCGCGATGACTGCGAGCCGGAGCCGGCGTTCGAGTCCGCGGACTCCTGATCCGAAGGGGTCGCTGCTCGCTTCGCGCGACTCCAGCGGCGTCCGTTCCGGCGACCGTGGTGTATTGCGCTGAGCGCACTGTCGGGGGGCCCGAGGACCGGATCCCGCCCCTCCAACGACCGGCGTAGTACTGTGCGCTGGTGGCACGTTCGGCACGCTTCCCGCGTTGGTTGTCTGGTGATGGGGCGGCAGCGACGACGAGCCGCTTCCTGTGGTGCCCATACGTGCCGTGTGGGTTCGACACCCAACGTTCGGCCCTCCCGCAAAACGGGTCAGGCCGAGGAGGATCACGCGGTCATGATGATCAACACCAAGCGGGCCGTTGCCCTCATGCTGGCGGGCGCACTCGTGCTCACGGCCTGTGGCGACGCACCCGATGACGAGTCGGCGGTCGCCGACGACACCACCGAGTCCACCGACGACGCGCCCGAGGACGAAGCGCCCGAGGACGAGGAGGCGGCCGACGAGACCGAGGACGCGCCCGACGCCGAGCCGGTCGACTTCCAGGGTTGCCTCGTGACCGACACCGGCGGCATCGACGACCGGTCCTTCAACCAGACGGCATGGGCCGGCTTGCAGCGTGCGGAAGAGGACTTCGGCATCGGCATCGCCAACCTCGAGTCGAACTCCGAGTCCGACTACGAGCCGCACATCAACACCTTCATCGAACAGGGTTGTGGCCTGATCGTGACGGTCGGGTTCCTCCTCGAGGAGGCGACCGCGACCGCGGCCGACGCCAACCCGGAGCAGAACTTCGCCATCATCGATGCCGCCCCGGAAGCGGACGGCACCCTGCTCGGCATGACCTTCGCCACCGACGAGGCCGCCTTCCTGGCCGGTTACGCCGCGGCGGACACCACCGAAACCGGCATCGTCGGCACCTGGGGCGGCTTGCCGATCCCGCCGGTGACGATCTTCATGGACGGCTTCCTCGCGGGCGTGCAGTACTACAACCAGGAGAAGGGCACCGACGTCGAGGTGCTCGGATGGGACGGCGAGGACGGCGTGTTCACCAACGACTTCGACGCTCAGGACCTGGGTGCGAACGTCACCTCCGACCTGCTGCAGAACGGCGCCGACATCATCATGCCGGTCGCCGGTCCGGCCGGACTCGGTACCGCGACCGCCATCGACACCTTCGGCTCCGGCATGATGATCTGGGTCGACACGGACGGGTTCGAGTCGACCAGCTTCGGTTCGATCATCCTGACCTCGGTCGAGAAGCGCATGGACAACGCGGTCTACGACGCGATCGATGCGGCGTTGGACGGCACGTTCGAAGGTGGGATCTACACCGGCACCCTCGAGAACGACGGGGTCGGCATCTCGCCGTTCCACGACTTCGAGGACGAGGTCTCCGACGGGCTGCAGGCCGAGCTCGACGAGATCCGTGCCGGCATCATCGCCGGGGACATCACGGTCGGTGTCGGCGACCACGCCTGATCAGGACGGGTGTCGTCGGCTACGGAGAGGCGCCCCGATGGGGCGCCTCTCCTCGACGTCGTACACCTTCGCGGCCGACGGTTCGCTAACGTCCGCTGGCTCGCACGGGCGCCGGTTGGCACACCAGGGGTGGGAGGCAGATCGTGAAGCTCGAGTTACGTGGTATCACGAAGCGGTTCCCGGGGGTCGTGGCCAACGACCGCATCGATCTGGTGATCGAACCCGGGAAGGTGCACGGTCTGCTCGGCGAGAACGGGGCGGGAAAATCCACCCTGATGAACATCCTCTACGGCCTCTACGGCGCCGACGAGGGCCAGATCCTCATCGATGACCAGCCGGTCGAACTGCGCGACCCCGGTGACGCCATCGCGGCGGGCATCGGGATGGTCCATCAGCATTTCATGCTGGTCCCGGTGTTCACCGTGGCGGAGAACATCCTGCTGGGAGCCGAGCCCCTCGATCGCTTCCGGCGCTTCGACCGCAACGAGGCCCGGCGCCTGGTGACCGAACTCATCGAGCGCTACGACCTCCCGCTCGACCCCGACGCCCTGGTCGAGGATCTACCGGTCGGGTTGCAGCAGCGGGTCGAGATCCTCAAGGCGCTGTACCGCGACGCGAAACTGCTGATCCTCGACGAGCCCACGGCGGTGCTGACCCCGCAGCAGGCGGACGGGCTGTTCGCGTCCATCCGTGGCTTCACCGAGCAGGGCCGGTCCGTGGTCTTCATCTCCCACAAGCTGCGCGAGCACCGTGCGATCGCCGACAGCGTGAGCATCCTTCGCCGGGGCAAGAACGTGGGCACGCTGGATCCTCGCACCACCGACGAGCAGGAGATGGCCAACCTGATGGTCGGGCGGCCCGTGTCGCTGGTCATCGACCGTCCGCAGCCCACCGTCGGCGAGGTCGTGCTGGACGTGCGGGGACTCACCGTCACGGACCCCACCGGGGTCCGGGTGGTCGACGGTCTGGACCTGCAGGTGCGACGCGGAGAGATCCTGGCGATCGCCGGGGTCGAGGGCAACGGGCAGACCCCGTTGGTCCGGGCGCTGACCGGCTTGCAGGGGATCACGTCCGGTTCAGTCTCCGTCGAGGGCCGCGACGTGACCGAACTGACGCGCAAGGAGATCCTCCGCGGCGGGGTCGGCCACATCCCCGAGGACCGCGGCGCCGAGGGCCTGGTGGCGGATTTCACCGTCGCCGAGAACCTCGTGCTCAACCTCTGGGACGCGGTGCCCTTCGCGAAGGGCCGCTCGATCCAGTTCGCCGAGGTGCAGGCTCACGCCGAGCGGGTCGTCGAGGCCTACGACGTGCGAACACCCGGCACCACGACACCGGCCGGCTCGCTGTCGGGCGGGAACCAGCAGAAGCTCGTGGTCGCCCGGGAGATCGACCGCGAGATCGACCTGCTGGTGGCATCCCAACCCACCCGGGGCGTCGACGTCGGCTCCATCGAGTACATCCACGAGCAGTTGGTCGTCAAGCGCGATGCCGGGACGGCGGTGCTGATCGTCTCCTCCGAGCTCGACGAGGTCCTCGCACTCGGTGACCGGGTCGCGGTGATGTTCCGGGGCAAGCTCGTCGGGCCCTTCCCCTCGCCGGTCTCCAAGGAGGCCGTGGGGCTCATGATGGCCGGGGTGGATCCGGCCGAGGCCCTCCAGCGAGGTGACACATGAGCGAGCACGAACCCGAGGCTCCCCGGGACGACGGTGTCGAGCGTCCGCCTCCCGGACCGCTCAAGTCGAGTGTCGAACAGGAGCGGGCGGCGGCCGAGATCGCCGCGGCTGCCGAACGGGAGGCCGAGACCAAGACGCTCGATCTCGGTGCCGGTCTCAGCGACCGTCTGATCGTGGCGATCACGGGCACCAGTCTGCGGGTCACCGTGCTGGCGCTGGTGCTCGCCTTCGCCATCGGAGGGGTCTTCCTCGCCTTGTCGGAGGAGGCGGTCCGGGAGGCGCTGGGCTACTTCACCAGTCGTCCGAGCGACACCTTCGTGCTCGCCTGGGAGCAGATCCGCGCCTCCTACGCCGCGCTCGTCGGCGGAGCGCTCGGCAGTCCGCGGGCGCTCACCGAGACCCTGGTCCTGGCGGGCCCCCTGATCCTGACCGGGTTGGCCGTGGCGGTGCCGTTGCGCGCCGGGCTGTTGAACATCGGTGGCGAGGGACAGGTCATCGCGGGCGGGCTGGTGGGTGGCTGGGTCGGGTTCTCGGTCACCGGCTTGCCGCTGGTGCTGCACCTGCCGCTCGCGCTGCTCTGCGGGATGCTGGCCGGTGCGGCCGTGGGCTGGGTCCCGGGCGTGCTGAAGGCCAGAACCGGGGCGCACGAGGTCATCTCCACGATCATGCTCAACAACATCTTCGTCGCGATCACCTTCTGGGTGTTGACCACCACGGCCTTCCAGGTCCCCGGCCGGGCCGACCCCATCTCGCAGAGCATCCTGCCCTCGGCCCGTCTGCCCCGCTACATCGAAGGCCTGCGGGGCGACATCGGCATCCTGCTGGCACTGCTGATCGCCGCCGGGATCTTCTGGCTCATGGAGCGCTCCACCCGAGGCTTCGAACTCAACGCGGTCGGCAGCAACGCCTCCGCGGCCCGGGCCGCGGGGATGGATCCGAGCAACTCCACGATCTTCGCGCTCACCACGGCGGGGGCGCTGGCCGGCGTCGCCGGGTGTCTGATCATCCTGGGCATCGATGGTCGCATCTCACCCGGGTTCTCCTCCGGGATCGGTTTCGACGGCATCACCGTGGCGCTGCTCGGCCGTGGCGGTATCGGTGGGAGCGTGGCCGCCGGGCTGCTGCTGGGCGGATTGAAGGCGGGTGGACGCTCGATGCAAGGGGCGACCCAGACCTCCCTGGACCTGGTCGTCGTGATCCAGGCGCTGATCATCATCTTCATCGCGGCACCGAAACTCGTCCAGGCGATCTTCCGGGTGAAGGTCACCGATGACCGCACGACACAGATCTCGAAGGGGTGGGGAGCATGAGCGCCGTGGCCGTCGATGCGTCCGAAGGTGTCTCGCGCCGCGAGCGCCGCTTCGCCGCCTTCTCGGTGCTGGTGGCCGCCGTGATGATCGGGGTGTTCGCCCAGGGGCGCGGAGGCAGCTCCGCGACGTTCGTGCTCAACGACGCCCGGGGTGGTCTGTTCACGTTGCCGAACCTGGTGGTCGCGGTGGTCCCGGCGGTGCTGGTCATGGCCGCCGTCGTGCTGGCCATCGCGGTCCTGCAGTTCACACGCGGGTTCGGAGCGAGGGCGGTTCCGGTGGTGGGCGGTGTCGCGGGACTGTTCGCCGTGTCGCTGTTGATCTGGGCCGGGGCCGAACAGACCGTCTCGCTGATCTCCCTGTTCCGCAGCACCCTGTTCGCGGCGATCCCGATCACGCTCGGGGCGCTCGCCGGGGTGCTCTCGGAGCGCGCGGGGGTCATCAACATCGCGATCGAGGCCCAACTGCTCGCAGGTGCGTTCGCGGCGGCCGTGATGTCCTCGATCCTCGGCGGTCCCTGGTGGGGTCTGGTGGGCGGCATCCTCGCCGGGGTCCTGATCTCCGGGATGTTGTCGGGCCTGTCGATCCGTTACCAGGCCGATCAGATCGTCACCGGTGTCGTGCTCATCGTGTTCGCGACCGGTGTCACCTCGTTCTTCACCACCCAGGTCCTGGCCCGCAACAACGCCCTGAACTCACCCGACCGGTTCGGTTCCTACGCCGTGCCGTTCCTCAGCGATGTGCCCATCATCGGCCCGGTGCTGTTCAACCAGACCCTGCTCGGCTACGTCGCCGTGGGCGCGGTCGTGGTGCTGCAGTTCGCGCTGTTCCGCACCCGGTGGGGACTGCGGTTGCGATCGGTCGGTGAGCACCCGAAGGCCTCCGACACCGTGGGCATCGCGGTGTTGGGCACGCGCTACAAGGCCGTGCTGCTGGGCGGGGTGCTGGCAGGCGTCGGCGGCGCATGGTTCACGCTCGACTCCGCCAGTCAGTTCTCCCGCGAGATGACCAGCGGGCGTGGCTTCATCGCGCTGGCCGCGATGCTGGTCGGCCGCTACAGCCCGGCGGGCGCATTCGGCGCCGCCCTGTTGTTCGGCTTCTCCGACGCGCTCGCGACGATCCTCCAGCGCCTGCCGGTGCCGATCCCCTCGCAGCTCCTGCGGGCGGCACCGTTCGTGGTGACCATCGCGGTCGTGGCCGGCCTGATCGGTCGCCTGCGGGTGCCGGCCGCGGGAGGCCAGCCCTACCTCAAGCAGTGAGCAACCTGGCCGGTGACCAACCTCGGCGTCGACCCCCGAGGGGTGCGTCGGAGGGGCTCCACCGCTCACGGCTGGGGCTGGCTCCGGTGCCCACGTCCCGTGGTCACCGGGTGAGGAGCTCGGCGATGCGTGCGATCCCCTCGGCGAGGTCGTCGTCGCCGAGTGCGTACGAGAGCCTGACGTAACCCGGGGATCCGAACGCCTCTCCCGGCACGACCGCGACCTTGGCCTCTTCGAGCAGGACCTCCGTCAGCTCCAAGGTCGTGTCGACCCGGCGGCCGGCGATGTCCCGGCCGAGGACGCCCTCGAACGACGGGAAGACGTAGAACGCTCCCTCCGGCTCGACCACGGCGATCCCGTCGATCGCTGACAGCGCATCCACCGCGTAGCGGCGTCGCCGATCGAAGGCGGTGCGCATGTCCACGACGGCGTCCTGGGGGCCCGTCAGCGCGGCCAGAGCCGCTGCTTGCGCCACGTTGCACACGTTGGAGGTGATCTGGCTCTGCAGCTTGCCCATGCCCTTGGCGATCGCCAGGGGGGCCACGGCCCAACCGACGCGCCAACCCGTCATCGCGTAGGTCTTGGCGACCCCGTCGGTGATGATGGTCCGTTCGGCGGCTGCCGGTGCGACCTCCGGCAGGGAGCTGAAGGTGGCATCGCCGTAGACGAGCTGTCGGTAGATCTCGTCGGTGATCACCCAGATGCCGTGTGCGGCCGCCCACTCCCCGATCGCGGCGATCTCGTCGGCCGGGTAGACCGCACCGGTCGGGTTCGAAGGCGAGACGAACACCAGCGCCTTGGTGCGAGCCGTACGGTGCGCCTCGAGCTGCTCGACGGTGGTCTGGAAGTTCGTGTCCTTGGTGGTGGACAGCGTCACCGGGACCCCTCCGGCCAGCCGGATCTGCTCCGGATAGCTCACTCAGTAGGGGGCAGGCACGAGCACCTCGTCACCCGGATCGAGCAGCGCCATGAAGATGTTGTACAGCGCGTGTTTGCCGCCGTTGGCGATCACCACCTGCTCGGGCGCGACCGCCTGTCCGGAGCTCTTGGCGGTCACCTCGGCGATCGCGGCGCGTAGTGCGGGAAGCCCAGCGGCCGGGGTGTAGCGGTGGTTCACCGGGTCCGCCGCGGCGCGCTGAGCGGCCTCGACGATGTGGGGGGGAGTCGGGAAATCCGGTTCGCCGGCGCCGAAACCGATGACCGGTTCACCGGCGGCCTTGAGCGCCTTCGCCTTAGCCGTCACGGCCAGCGTGGGGGACTCTTCCATGTCGCGGATGCGCTGGGACAAGGACATGCGGCTGCTCACTTTGGGTCGAGGTCGGAACTGAGCCTATCCCGGTCGGCGTGGTGTTCCGGCCGCTCGGGTTGGCGCCCCGCCCGGCCGCGCGGTTGACTCCCCGTCCCGACCGCGACGAGGCGTCCCCGTGTCCGATCTGCAGATCCCCACCGAGCTCTTGCCCGCAGACGGCCGGTTCGGTTGCGGCCCCAGCAAGGTGCGTCCCGAGGCCGTCGCCCGGTTGTCCGAGGTCGCAGACACCCTGCTCGGCACCTCACACCGCAAGCCCAGGGTCAAGGACCAGGTGCGTCGCCTCCAGGACGGCCTCGCGCAGCTGTTCGCTCTACCGGCGGGCTACGAGGTCCTGGTGACCCTCGGCGGTGCGACGGCCTTCTGGGATGCGGCCGCGTTCGGTCTGGTCGAACAGCGGGCCCGGCACTACGTCTTCGGGGAGTTCAGTGGCAAGTTCGCTGCCTCGACGTCCGCGGCGCCCTGGCTCGCGGAACCCGATCTGGTCGGTGCCGAACCCGGTTCGTTGCCCGTCTCCGGTCCAGCGCCCGGATGTGATGTGCAGGCGTTCACCCACAACGAGACCTCGACCGGGGTGATGCAGCTGCCCCAGCGTCACGACGATGCGCTCGTGCTGGTCGATGCCACGTCCGGGGCGGGGGGCCTGCCGTTCGTCGTCGAGGACACCGACGTCTACTACTTCAGCCTGCAGAAGGGCTTCGCGTCCGAGGGCGGGCTGACCGTGGCGCTGCTGTCCCCGGCGGCGATCGCGCGCATCGAGTCGATCGCGGCCTCGGACCGCTATGTCCCGGCGTTCTTCGATCTGGCCACGGCCCTCGACAACAGCCGCAAGCACCAGACCTACAACACGGTCTCGATCTCGACGGTGTTCCTCGCCGCCGAGCAGGTCGACTGGATGTTGAGCGAGTTCGGGGACCTCGATGCCGTGGTCGCGGCGCAACGTTCGAAGGCCGCGACGATCTACGACTGGGCCGGTGCCCGGGACTGGGCGAGCCCGTTCGTCACCGACCCGTCGGCCCGGTCGTTGGTGGTCGCGACGATCGACCTCGACGCGTCCGTCAGTGCCGACGAGATCAACGCCGTGCTCCGGGCGAACGGGGTGCTCGACACCGACGCCTATCGCAAGCTCGGTCGCAACCAGTTGCGCGTCGGGATGTTCCCGGCCGTCGACGCCGCCGACCTGCAGGCCTACACCGCCGCCGTCGACTGGGTGGTCGAGCGCATCGGCGCGTAGCGGCGGGAGCACGCAGCCGAGACGGAGCGCATCGGCGCGTCGCGGCGGGAGCCACGCCTCAGGTGCCGAGCCCGAACAGATCCGGTAGGTCGTCCGGGTCGACGAACGACTCGATCCCGTAGACGGTGGCCACGGCAGCGAGCCCGGCCCACAGCACGATGCCGCCCAGCAACCACCCGAGGGTCGGCCTCCGGGTCGACCCGGCGGCCAGGGCCGCCAATGCGGCCACGTGGACCCCGGTCAGTAGCGGTCCGAGCAGCGCGAGCCCCGGCAGCCCGAAGCGCCCATAGAGACGTCGTGCCCGTCCGCCGCGGCCGGCCGGGTCGTCCGGCTCGGCGCTCGGTTCGGATCGGGCAGCGTCCGAGTCCACGTGCGATGGATCGGTCCGCCGGTGTCGACGATCACGCCACCACGACCGTAGACGGTCGCCGCCGAGGACCAGAGGCACCAAGGTCGTGGCGTTGCCGGCCGCGCCCACGACGACCGTGGGGATCGCCGGCAACCCGGCGACGATGCCGGCCGGCACCACCAGCAGTACCTCGAGCCAGGGGATCGCCGCAGCGACGAACACCGTCACGTAGGCCGCGAGTTCACTCATGTGTGCCCCGGTGGTTGCGGGCGAAGCTCCTCGAACGCCCTTCGCGGTTCGAGGGCGTCGGTGTCGGAGCGGTGATCAGGGGAGCTCGCCGCGTACGCGCTCGGCGGCATCGGTGCCGTACACGCGACCCAGGCGTTCGCAGAACTCGTCGGCGTCCAGTTCGTATTCCTGGGTCCCGATGTGTTCCAGCACGTAGGTCGCCACCATCGAACCGATCTGAGCGCTGGGCTCGAGCCCCAGGCCCCAGGCGAGTCCGGCGAGGAAGCCGGCACGGAACGCGTCGCCGACGCCGGTCGGATCGGTGCGTTGCTGCTCGGGAGCGGCCAGCACCTCACAGACCACGCCATCGGAGGTCTCGATGATGCAGCCCTTGGCGCCCAAGGTGGTGATGCGGGTACCCACGCGAGCGAGTACATCGTCGGATGACCATCCCGTCTTGGTCTCGAGCAGGGCCTTCTCGTAGTCGTTGGTCACCAGGTAGGTGGCTCCGTCGACGAGCTTTCGCACCTGGGGGCCTTCCATCCGGGCGAGCTGTTGTCCCGGATCGGCCATGAACGGCAACCCCAGCTGTCGGCATTCCACGGTGTGGCGCACCATGGCTTCCGGGTCGTTGGGCGAGATGACGACGAGGTCGAGCACGCCGAGCCGCTCCGCGATCGGCGCCAACTCGATGAAGCGGGCCTCCTCCATCGCGCCGGTGTAGAACGACGCCATCTGGTTCTGGTCGAGGTCGGTGGTGCACAGGAACCTTGCGGTGTGCTTGAGCTCCGAGACGCGGACCCCGGAGGTGTCGACACCGTGCCGCTTGAGCCATGACCGGTAGTCGGTGTTGAAGTCCTCGCCGACCGCGGCGACCAGCACCGGGCTCTGGCCCAGCTGTGCGAGACCGAACGAGATGTTGGCCGCGACCCCGCCGCGGCGCACCTCGAGTTCGTCCACGAGGAACGACAGGCTGACGCGGTCGAGTTGATCAGCGACGAGCTGCTCGGAGAAGCGACCGGGGAAGGTCATCAGGTAGTCGGTGGCGATCGAGCCGGTAACGGCGATGCGCACGGGGCAGGCCTCGTTCGGGGGCGGGGGACTGACGGAGGGTAATCGGCGGCGACCGTGGAGGGTGACGGGGTCGTGATGGCTGCGCCGAGGCTCCCGGAGCGCAGGTGTGCGCCTATCGGGCGCGGTGTCGCGGGGGGCCTGCTGCCGACGCATAGCGTGGCCCGACACGCCGAAGGAGACAACCCATGGTCAGCACCCACCGATCCGCTGCGAAGCCGGCGGTCCGAGCCGCTGCTCATGGCCCGAGCGATGTTCCGGCCGCTGAGGTCATGGCCCATCTGCAGCGTCATCTCCTCGTCGACGGCTACGACTTCGTCCTGGACCTCGATGCCAGTGCCGGCTCGACGCTCGTGGATGCCAGAACGGGCACGGCCTACCTCGATCTGTTCACCTTCTTCGCCTCCAACGCGCTCGGGATGAACCACCCGGCGCTGACCACGCCCGAGGTGCAGGCGCGCCTGGGCCGGGCCGGGACCCACAAGCCGTCCAACTCCGACGTCTACACCGTGGAGCTCGCGACGTTCGTCGACACCTTCGCGCGCGTGCTCGGTGACCCGGCGTTGCCCTACCTGTTCCTGGTGGAGGGGGGCGGGCTCGCGGTGGAGAACGCGCTCAAGACGGCGTTCGACTTCAAGTCGCGACACAACGAACGCGCGGGACGCGACCCGTCGCTCGGGAGCCGGGCCCTGCACCTCGCGGGGGCGTTCCACGGCCGCACGGGCTACACGATGAGTCTGACCAATACCGACCCGAACAAGGTGTCGAGGTTCCCGAAGTTCGACTGGCCGCGCATCGACACCCCGGCGCTGGCGTTCCCGCTGGAGCCCAACGCGGACACCAACCGGGCGGCGGAGGATCAGGCGCTACGCCAGGCCCGTGACGCGTTCGCGACCCATGCGCACGACATCGCCTGCGTGATCGCGGAACCCATCCAGGGCGAGGGCGGCGATCGCCACCTCTCGGCGCGGTTCCTCGCCGAGCTGCAGGCACTCGCCCACGGCAACGACGCACTGTTCGTGCTGGACGAGGTCCAGACGGGTGTGGGGATGACCGGGACCGCCTGGGCCTACCAGCAGCTGGAGCTCCAGCCGGACGTCGTGGCCTTCGGCAAGAAGACCCACGTGTGCGGGATCATGGCAGGCGGGCGGTTGGACGACATCGACGACCACGTCTTCGCGACCTCGTCACGGATCAACTCGACGTTCGGCGGGGGATTGGTCGACATGGTCCGAGCCACCGTGATGCTCCAGGTGATCGAACGCGACCGGTTGATGGATCGTGCCACCAGCCTGGGCCGGCGGCTGCTGGCCGGGCTCATCGACCTCCAGGCCAGGTACGGCGCGGTGACCGGGGCCCGGGGTCGCGGCCTGATGTGCGCGATCGATCTGCCCGATCCCGCGCTGCGCGACGCCGTGACCTCCCGGATGTTCACCGAGGAGCACGTCTTCCTGCTCGGATCGGGGACGCGTACGGTGCGGTTCCGGCCCACGCTGACCGTCACGGAGGACGAGCTCGATGCCGGCTTGGCCGCGCTCGATCGCACCCTGAAGCTCGTCGTCGGCTGATCACCTCGCAGACCTGCGCCGATGTCCGGCAGCGACACACCGCCCCAGATCCCTCGTTCCCAGGAGCCATCATGTCCGACCCCCAGATCCGCGAGCTGCACTCCGTGCTCGACGGCCGACCCGTCTCTGCGGGGAGCTCGCCGGTCGAGCTCACCGACCCCGCCCACCTCGACACCGTGGTCAGCCGCGTGCACCTCGGCGACGCGGACACCTTCGCCCGGGCGGCCGAGCTGGCGCACGCCGCCCAGCCCGCGTGGGCGTCGGTCCCGGCACCGGTACGTGGGGTGGCCATCCACGACCTGGGCCGCATCCTCGCGGAGAACAAGACCGCCCTCGCGACCGTGATCACCCGCGAGATCGGCAAGCCCTTCCCCGAGGCGCTCGGTGAGGTCCAGGAGGCGATCGACACCTGCATCTTCTTCGCCTCGGAAGGTCGCCGGCTGTACGGCATGACGGTGCCCTCCGAGATGCCCGACAAGGAACTGTTCACCTACCGCAAGCCGGTCGGGACGATGGCGGTCATCACGGCGGGCAACTTCCCCATGGCCGTGCCCTCCTGGTACATCGTCCCGGCACTGGTCGCCGGCAACGCGATCGTGTGGAAGCCCGCCGAGTACGCGCCGGGGGTCGCCGACGCCTTCTCGCGCTGCATCCGCGCGGCCGGGATCCCCGACGGTGTGCTCCAGCTCGTTCTGGCCGGTGGAGCCGACACCTCACAGGGCCTGGAGACCGCGCTGAGCGCCGGGCACCTGCAGAAGGTCGGGTTCACGGGTTCCTCCGCCGTGGGCCGGGACATCGGGGCGATGTGTGGTCGCCACCTGGTCTCGCCGGTGCTCGAACTCGGCGGCAAGAACCCACTGGTCGTCATGCCCGACGCCGATCTCGATCTGGCGGTCGAGGGTGCGCTGTTCTCCGGTTTCGGCACCGCAGGACAGCGCTGCACCTCGCTGGGCGTCGTCATCACGCACGGATCGATCCATGACGAGTTCCTGCGCCGGTTCACCACGGCGGTCGAGAGGGCCGTCATCGGCGACCCGATGCAGGCCGTGCTCTACGGCCCGATGATCAGCGAACGCTTCGATGCGAACTACACGCGGTGGCTCGACGAGATCCAGCCACACCACACCGTGTCGGGTTCCAGCGCGATCGGCCGGATCAGTTCCGCGTCACCCCGGGCCGGCTTCCTCGGCGACCCCGATGCCGGGCTCTACCAGCACCCGGTGATCGTGGACGGGGTGACCCTCGACGATCGGCTCTACCAGGAGGAGACGTTCGGTCCGATCGCACCGGTCGCGACGTTCGACGACTTCGACGAGGCGCTCCTGCTGGCCAACGCCCACGGGTACGGCCTGTCGGCGTCGATCTACACCACCGATCCGGCGCACGCGTTCCGCTTCCGCGAAGGGGTCACCGCCGGGATGCTCAGCGTCAACAACTCGACCTCGGGGGCCGAGGCCCATCTGCCGTTCGGCGGCAACGGCAAGTCGGGGACCGGGGCACGCCAGTCCGGCGTGTGGGTGCTCGATCAGGTGACGACCTGGCAATCGATGAACTGGGACCACTCGGGCAAGCTGCAGAAGGCGCAGATGGACGTGGCCGCGATCGAGGCGGACCCGAGTTTCCGCATCTGACCGGCGACCGGGCGTCAGCCACGAGCGACGGCCGGACCCTTCCGGGTCCGGCCGTCGTCGGTGTCTGCTGGTCCGAGCAGGACCGCCTGGCGGCTGCTCGAGCGGTCAGCTCACGTTCCGCGCTGGTCCTGGCGGGACTCCTCGAGACCGGCGAGGTCGACCTCTTCCCTCGAGACGTCCTCGTCGACGGTCTCCTCGTCGACGTGGGTCTCCTTGTCGAGACGTACCCGTTCCTTCGGAACGGTCTTCTTCTCGACGTGGACCTCCTCCTGCGTCAGTTCGACCTCGTGCTCCTCCTCGGAGAGGGCCGGTCCGTCGGTGGCCTCATCGATGTTGGCCGAGTCGACGGGCTCCCGCTCGATCGTGACCTCTTCACGCTCGACGGGGACGGTCTTGGTGACGTGGTCGGTCACCACATGCTTGCGCAGGCGCGCCTTGCCCGCGGGCTTCTCCCGCTTGGTGATCTCCAGTTCCTCTTCGGAACGGGTCATGGCGTCGTCGGTCTCCGGACCGGAGGTGTCGCGCCCGACGGTGCCGGCGGTGTCGCGTCCAACGGTGTCGGCGGTGTCGCGCCCGACGGTGCCGGTGGTGTCCGGGGTCTCGGTCGTGCGGGCCACGTCCGTGCGGTCACCGGTGGTCTCGTGGGCGGAGGGAGCTTGGAGCCCGTAGTAGCGGTACAGCTCATCCTCCTCGTCGGGGCTGAGGTGCCCGTCGGGGTCCATGTTCGGGGCGTCCTTGACCTTGTCCTTGGTCGCCGCGACCTTCAGGTCCTCGCCGGTGATGTCGGCCTGGTCGAGCGGGACGAACGAGGACTTGAGGCCGAACAGTCCGGTGTTGACCAGGGCGAAGCTCGGTTCGCCGGTGGCGTCGTCGACGTAGACCTCGTCGACCTTGCCGATGTTCTCGCCGTCGCTGCCGACCACGTTCATGCCCGGCAGTCGATCGAGTTGCTGGCTCTCGATCATGCGTACTCCCTCTCATCGTGATGTTGGTGTGGTCTGGTGTTGATGGGGCCATCGGGGGCCGCTGCCCGCGTGGAAGCCCACGACCGCATCCGATGTCCCGCATCCAATGGGGTCGGGGACCCCGGCGTCCGGAACTGGACGCCTGAGCGTCGGGGGACCGCACCCAGCACAACGTGGTGGTCGGCCGATCCGTCACCTACCCGCGTAGGTGGCCGGCCGGGTCCTGCCGACCGGGGCATGCAGGCCCCGACGCCCGGCGACGCTCAGGACGACGGCGGATCGGCGGCGACCTCGACGACACCCTCGACCTCGGCATGCGAGTCGGGAGCGCTGATCATCCAGTCGAGAGCGTCCTCGTCGATGCCTTCGAGGTATTCCTCGGCCCGCGCGACGGCGTCCTCAGGAGCGTCCACGTCGTCGATATCGACGTACGCGGTCTCCCAGACCCGTCGGCAGATCTGTACCCGATAGGTGCCCATACGTTCGTCCTCGTCGGTCGTCCGGTGCGGCGTGGCCGACCACCGGCGGCTCGCAGGCCACCGGTCAGGTGGGTCGACACACGTCGCCGCAGGGTGGAGCAGGCACCGTTGCCGCGGAAGGGCCGTCCGACGGGGACGGGTGTGGCGTCCGAACGGTGGTGGCGAGCACCGGGCCGACGACGCGGGGCATCAGTCGTTGCGGCCCTGGAGGAACCGTTCGATCTCGGCGGCGAGGTCATCGGCCGAGGGCACCTGCTCTTCGGTGATGGCCGGACTCGAGGGGGAGGATCCCGAGGCCGTGGCCAGACGTTCCGCCTCGGCTTCGGCGTCGTAGAGGCGTTCGAGTTGGGCCACGTGCTCGCGCACCTCGTCCGAGCCTTCGGCGGCGACGTCCAACCGGGCGCGGTTCTCCGCCACATCCTCATCGAACGACGACAGGTCCACGGGCGTGCCGATGTGCGACGACAACTGCTCGAGCAGCGCGCGGGCCGCCTCCGGGTACTCGCCGGCGACGTAGTGCGGGATGCGGACCCACAGTCCCAGGGTGTCGAGGCCGGCGTCGCGGAGCACCGTCTCGAGTGCGACCTGGCAAGAGGCAGGAACGACCATCTCCTCGTGCGGACGGCCGATGCGATCGAGCAGTTCGGTGTCCGAGGACGTGGCGATGATGTGCACGGGACGGGTGTGGGGGATGGGACCCGGCACGCTCCCGAGCCCGACGTAGCGTCCGGCCCCGACCTTCGCGCACAACTCGGCGAGATCGTTCGCGAAACCCTGCCACGCGAGATCCGGCTCCGCGCCGCAGACGAGGATCAGCGGCGGCCCGGAGGGTGGTGACAACAGTTCGATGGTTATCTCGGGCCAGTCGGGGTCGCCCAGGACACCACGGTCGATCGACAGCGCGGGGCGGCGGTCCCGGTAGTCGAACAACGCGTCCGACGGGAACCGACCGAGCGGTACCGGGGTGAACGCCTCACGTAGCCGTCCGGCCGCAGCCGAACCGCCATCGCCGGCGTCGGTCCAGCCGTCGAGAGCTACGACGAGCACGGCGTCGGGGCCGATCTCGTCCAGTGGGTGATCGAGTCGCAACAGTTCCATGCCCCGAAGGTAGCGGCAGTGCCCCCCGATCCCGCTCGAGGCTGCGCCGGAGCGACGAAGGCCGTCCCGGTCGACCGGGACGGCCTTCGTGATGGTGCCCTCCACGGACCCGTGCGCGACCTTCCGGCAGCGAGCCTCGCAGGGTGGGTCTACAGGTCGGTCGGCCGCACCGTGCCGCGGCCGTTGCCCTTGGCGCGCTCGATCGCCTTGTCGATGATGGCCTGCACCTCGGCGTTGAGTGCCTCCGGGAAGTCACCGGCCATACGAACATCGCCGGCCTTGACGGCCTCCTTGACCTTGGAAGCCACCACGACGTTGCCTACGGACGCTGCAGCGGTCGTCTTCTTGGTGGTCTTCTTGGCGGTCGCCTTCTTGGTGGCCTTCTTCGTGGCCTTCTTGGCCGGTGCCTTCTTGGCGGTCGCCTTCTTGGTGGCCGTCTTCTTGGCGGTGGCCTTCTTGGCCGGTGCCTTCTTGGCGGTGGCCTTCTTGGTCGTCTTCTTCGCTGCTGCCATGATTCCGTGTGCCTTCCATCGGGTTCGTACCACCCGACGGCGGTACTCGCCGAGAGAGCCTAGGGAGGTCGAGCGCGAACGCATAGGACCGTTTACGCCGGGGATCCGGCGCTAGCGTGCATTCGGAGGCCGAACGGACGGGTTCGGCCACGACGAAGTCCACCAGCGAGGTGTCGCCGCCAACGCCCGGAGGGACGTGATGAACGAGCTGAACCTCGCGGTGGCGCGGTGGCTCGTCGGCGCCGACGGGCGACATGCGGTCGCGGAAGCGACCCAGCTGCTCGACGACGGAACCGACGAATTGCGGGTGATAACCGCGCTTCGGGCCCATATCGACGATCCCGCCCGTACCGCGGCGGCGGTTGCGGCGGGCATCGCGCGCCGGCGCGCACGAGATCGATGGGTAGAGGCCGATCGGCTGCTGTTCACGCGAGAATCGCTCGAACAAGCCAGCGACCCGGTGGTTGCCGGTTGGCGGGCGCGACGGTTCGCGGACCAACCCGTCTACGACCTGTGCAGCGGGGTCGGGGGTGACGCGATGGCCCTTGCGCGGCGCGCCCGCTCCGTCACGGCCGTGGACCGAGACGCCGCGCGGCTGGTGCTGTTGGAGCACAACGCGGCGATCCTGGGCCTGTCGGTCGCGACGCTGATCGGTGACGCCACCGACATCGTGATCCCGACCGATCAGGTGGTTCATGCCGATCCGGCCCGACGGCGCGACGGACATCGGATGGGTGACCCCACCCGTACCGTTCCTCCCGTCGATGCCCTGGTCGCCGCGCATCTCACCGCACCCGGTCGCGCGATCGTTCTGGCTCCCGGCACGGATGCCGACCATCCGGCGCTGGGCACGGAGGTCGAGGTCGAGTACCTGCAGTTGGGCAACGACCTGGTCGAGGCGGTGGCATGGTCAGGCATCCTGCGCGACGGCTCGGCGACGGCCAGCGCCACGATCCTGCCTCGCCTCCCGGTGATCCCCACGCCTGGTGGCGCGACCGGCCCATCGCCGGGCGCCGTCCCCGGGGCCGCGCCCCCCGGAGGGACCGCGGCCAGCGATGGCGGTGCAGACCTGCCGGGCGCGGTGCACCGCAGCCGGTCGGGGGAGCGTGGGCCGCGGTTGCCGGTCGGTGACGTCGGCAGCCACCTCATCGAGGTCTCCTCGGCCGCGGTTCGGGCACGGCTCCACGACGAGATCGGTGCCGAGATCGATGCGCGTCGGCTCGCCAGACAGCGGGCGTTGTTGACCACCGACACGGCGCCACCCGATTCGCCGTGGTATCGAGCTCGGCCGGTGCTCGAGGTGTTGGCGGCCCGGCCGGGGCCGATCAAGCGGTGGCTGGCGGCTGACGATCGTGGTCCGATCGAACTCGTGCTCCACGGGGTGCGAGCCGATCCGCTCGCCTGGTGGCGGGAACTCGGACGCCCGCTGAGGGGACCGGGCGGTGTCCGTGTGGAACTCATCCGCCGGGACGACGATGCGGTCGCGGTCATCACCGGTGACCGGCGGCCGGTGTGAGACCTCGGGTCGGGGCGAGCGTCGCGGCGGGCCGCTCGTGACGCGGACCTGCGTCGCTCGAGCGAAGGTCGAGCGTCGGGGTGCTCGTTGCCGGTACGCTACCTACATGGATGAAACTCTTACCCCCGGATCCACCGCCGTCGCCGAGGTCCCGACCCGGCGTAGCTGCACCCGTTGCGACGGGGAGCAGCACCTGATCGGTGGCTCGTCAGGCTTCGGCAAGTACCGCTGCGATCACTGCTCGTTGATCGTGGGCTTCGACCTCGAGGGCGACCCCGCCGAGTTCATGCTCGATCGTGGGTCACCGGGTCGGTACTCCAAGGAGCTGTTCGGTAGCCGTCTGCTGCCCTCGGAACTCCGTCTCCCCTGATGGTGATCGTCGGCCTGGCCTGCGCCGCGGCCGGGCGTGATGAGGGTGATCCCCTCGCCGCCGGGCGCACCAGGTCCCGAAACAGAAGCGTGCTCCGGACGTGAGTGACACCTCGGATCTGACGTGTGCCCGTTGTGGCACGGCATTCACGCCGCGGCCGGAGATGCTCGCGAAGTACCCGGGATGGCGGCCCAAGGAGTGCCCGGTCTGCTACCGCAAGGCCCGGGACGAAGCGGGTCCGCCCTCGAAACGTGGCCCCCGGGGCAAGGCGCTGCGTGCCGGCGGTTCGAGCCGCGCGGCCGGTGGTGAGGAGCACCTCACCCGAGCTCAGGTGCTCGACCGCTACCACGACGGCCCTGACACGGGCGTGTTCACCGATGGCTCCTCGATCCCGAATCCGGGCCCCGGTGGTTGGGGTGCGGTCTACGTGCAGGACGGCGAGGTGGTGGGCGAACTGCATGGCCACGATCCGGCCACCACCAACAACCGTATGGAGCTCCGGGCGTTGCAAGCCGCGCTCGAGCTCGTCCCCGAGGGGACCCCTGCGCGCATCCACACCGACTCGAACCTCGCCGTGCGGACGATCACCGAATGGGCGGCCGGTTGGGAGAAGCGGGGGTGGGCACGCAAGACCGGACCGGTGGAGAACCTCGACCTCGTGCGGCCCCTTTACGAGGCCTTCCGCGACCGTCCCGAGCTCGAACTGGTCTGGATCAAGGCCCATGCCGGGAACCGCTGGAACGAATACGCGGACGCGTTGGCCACCGCCTGGGCACGTGACGAGCTCTGACCGGCGGTCACGCCGCGCCGCGAGCCACGGAGCGAGTGCCGAGCAGCGTGGTCATCCCCAGCCGATGGCGCGGATACCGGCGGTGACGGCGGCACCGACCAGCACGACCACACCGAAGGGTGCCTTGAGCGCGACGGCGAGCCCCGCCGCCCCCACCCCGACGATGCGGGCATCGATGGTCAGCCCGTCCGGGCCGCCGACGGTCTGCGTGGCCACCAGCGCGGCCAACAACGCCGCTGGGAGCAGGATGCTCAGGCGGGCGGCGAGCGGCGGCAGTTCCCGGCCCGCGGCGACGACCGGCCCGAGGGCCTTCATCGCGAAGGTGCCGAGTGCGAGCACGATCAAGGCGAGGATCATCGTCGTGCTCCACCGGTGTCGCCAGATCGTTGGAGGGCATCGTCGAGAAACGCCTCGCCCGCGGCCGACGGGTCGCAGCCCATCGACGGGTCGGACGAGGGCGAGGGCGAGGGAGCGGCCCGGGAGGTGACCGAGGGCGTGACGCGCAAGGCGACCACCGCTCCCAGGGCGGCGGCCAGGACCGGTACCCCCGGTGGACTTATCGGGGTCAGGAGCAAGGCCAAGGCTGTACCGACCAGCGCAGCGACCTGGCCGGGTCGGTCACGCAGCCACGGTGCCAGCAGAGCGAGGAAGCCCGCGGGGAAGGCGGCGTCCAACCCGAGTGCCTCGGGGTCTCCGAGCAGCTGGCCGCCATAGGCGCCGATGGCGGTCGCGCCGATCCAGGTGACGGCGACCGTCGCACCGATCACCCGGAACCTCCGTGCGACCTGGCCCGGGGGAGCGGCCAACCCCAGACCGACGGACTCGTCGACGATGAGGTAGGCATCCCGCGCGCGCCGCGAGAGCCGGCCGGCCGGAAGGTGCGGAGCGATGGCGAGCCCGAACGCGACGTAGCGGACGTTCAGCAGCAGCCCGCCGATGGCGCCGGTCATCGGGTTCCCGCCGGCGGCGAGGACACCCACGAACGCGAACTGCGACCCACCCCCGAGCACGAACAGGCTCGACAGGGTGGCGACGAGGGGCGACATCCCGGAAGCGACCGCCAGGACGCCGAACGACAACCCGTACGCGCCCACGGCGAGGCCCACCGGGATCGCCTGAGCGAGCCCCAGTGGGTGCCTCGATGGCATCGAGTTCGTTCGGTTGAGCGGACGCATCGTCCGTTAAGCTGTACCATGCGGACAGAAGCCGCGTCCAGCTCACCGAACGAAGCGTCCGGTGAGCGGACCGCAGTTCGTCACGGCTGGATGGCCGGCCGGTATGCGAGCCTCGTCGCCACCAGGCCACGACCAGCCTCCACCCCCGGGAGACCGCGCATGCTCGGCGAGCCGCAGCCACCACCCGACGCTGCTGAGCTGCGCAGCCAGGTCGCTCGCACGGTCCGGGAGCTGCGGTCGCGCTCGGGGAGGAGCCTGGCCGATCTCGCCGCCTCGGCGGGTATCGGCAAGTCCACCCTGCATGCCATCGAATCGGGGGACGCGAACCCCGGCATCGAGACGCTCTGGGCGCTGGCGGGTGCCCTGGGCGTTCCGTTCGGCAACCTCCTGGCTCCGGCGACCCCGACGATCCGGGTCGTGCGTGCGGGGGAGGGCCCGAAGGTCGTCAGCGAGGCGGCGACCATGCAGGCCCACCTGCTGGCATCGACCGGGCACGCGGCGAGGGTCGAGCTCTATGACCTCCACTTCCAGCTCGGGCCGCTCCGGGACGCGCAACCACATACCGACGGGACCGTGGAGCACGTGCTGGTCACCTCCGGCAGCCTGCGCGTCGGTCCGGTCGAGGCCGCGGTCGATCTCGAGGTCGGCGACCTGGCCACCTTCCCGGGGGACATCGGCCACCGCTACGAGGCGCTGGCCGAGGACACCCGTGCCGTGTTGTTGATCGAGTACCCGTGACCATCGGTCACCACCACCGCCGCTCCGGACGTCCATGAGCGGAGGTGCCCACGCGTCGTGGGAGCACGAGCACCGTGGGCCGGTACGGTCGTCGACTCCGGTCGTGCTCGCTCCGACGGTGCGACACCGCTCGCCGGGTTCGGGCCGCACGACGCGCGGCCGGCGACCGGTGTCGGTCCGCGCGTCGGGTCGGACCGCAGCGAAGCTGCACGGCAAGATCCTCGGCAGCACGCGGACCCAGCTGTCGCCACGGGTCAGACTGACATCTCCGCATGCCCTGGAACCCCGCCGGAGCGCTTCTCGGCACCTCCGCCCCATCACCTCCGTCCCAGCTGCAAGTCCCACCCCTCCGTCCCCAGCTGCAAGTCCCACCCGTACCGGGAGAGCCACGTTGTCGCGATCCACCGCCGTAACGGTCGAAGGCGTTCGCAAGCGCTTCGGCGACACCGACGCTCTCGCCGGTGTCGACCTCACGGTCGAGGAGGGCGAGGTGCTCGGCATGCTCGGTCCCAACGGCGCCGGCAAGACCACCCTGGTACGTGTTCTGGCGACCCTGCTTCCCCCGGATTCGGGGACCGCGACCATCTTCGGTCGGGATGTCATCAAGGATGCCGATCTCGTTCGCCGTTCGATCGGCCTGACCGGGCAGTACGCCGCCGTGGACGAACTGTTGACCGGACGCGAGAACCTGCGCATGTTCGGCGAGCTGTTCCACCTCTCGGGTCGTGAAGCCCGGCGACGCAGCGACGAACTGCTGGAGCGTTTCGATCTGGCCGAGGCGGCCGATCGCACCGCCAAGACCTACTCGGGTGGCATGCGTCGTCGGCTCGACCTCGCATCCAGCCTGTTGATCCGTCCACGCCTGTTGTTCCTCGACGAGCCCACGACCGGGCTGGATCCGCGCTCCCGGAACGCCATCTGGGAGATCACCCGGGAGCTGGTGGACGAAGGAACGACGCTGTTGCTCACCACCCAGTACCTCGAGGAAGCCGATGTGCTGGCCGACCGGATCGCGGTCATCGACCACGGCACCATCATCGCCGAGGGAAGCGGCGACGAGCTCAAGGATCAGGTCGGCGGCCAGGTCGTCGACATCGTGCTCAGCGATCCCGGTGAGACCGATCAGGCACGCGTCGCGGTACCCGCAGCCGAGGTCGCCGGCGACGGGCGTTCCCTGCGGGTGGCCATCGACGCCGAGGATGCGCTGTCGGTGGTCTCACAGGTGGCCGACGCCCTGAGCCGTGCCGGTGTCGAGGTTCGGGACCTCGGTCTCCGCCGCCCGACCCTCGATGACGTCTTCTTGCAGTTGACCGGGGACGCGGTGTCCGAGGACGACGATGAGGTCACCGCCGACATGGAGATCTCCGCATGAGCACCTCGACCTCGTCCGCCACGCGTCCGAGCGCCCGCCCCGACGATCCGGTCGCGCCGGTGACCCGCCTTCAGCGCTCCTACTGGCAGGCGCGTGACACCTGGACGGTGACCAAGCGCAACCTGCGTCACTTCGTCCGGCAGCCGCGGCTCCTGGTCTTCTCGACCATCCAGCCCGTGATGTTCGTGGTCCTGTTCTCCTCGGTCTTCGGCGGGGTCGCCGGGGATGCGCTGCCAGGCGATCTCAGCTACATCGACTTCCTGCTGCCCGGGCTGTTCATCCAGTCCGCGGCCTTCCGCTCGACCCAGACCGCCGTCGGGCTGGCCGAGGACCTGGAACGAGGGGTCGTCGATCGGTTCCGTTCCATGCCGATGTCCCGATCCGCCGTTCTGGCCGGTCGAACCCTGGCCGACCTCACCCGTTCCATCGCGATCGTGCTGTTGATGATCGTGGTCGGCTACGTCATCGGCTTCCGTTTCACCGAAGGGGTCCTGTCGGCGATCGGCGCCATCCTGATCGTCGCGCTCTTCGGCTACCTGATGAGTTGGCTGTTCTGCTGGCTGGCGCTGCTCGTACCCGGCGCCGAGGCGGCCCAGACCGCTGGCTTCGTGATCATCTTCCCGCTGGTGTTCGCGAGCTCGATCTTCGTGCCCCTGGAGACCATGCCGAGCTGGCTGGCGCCCATCGCCGCGCAGAGCCCGCTGACCCACGCAGCCGACGCCGCCCGCGCGCTGTCGGTCGGGGGCGAGGCACTCGGTCCGGCGCTGCTCACCATCGCGTGGTGCGGTGGCCTGCTGGCGTTCGTGGTCCCGATGGCCGTGCGCCGCTACCGACGCATCACCTGATGCCGTCGTGAGCCGAACCCGCCCATGAATGGTTCGAGTGGTCCGAGTGGGCAACCGGAGCGGCCACCTGACGCCACCCTGCCTCCGGGTCGACGCGACGTGGTCGGTGTGTCACCGGTGCGGGCGGTGGTGACCGTGGCGGCGTCGCTGATCGCCGCCAGTCTGCCGGTCTTCCTGCTCAGCGCGCTCGCTCCGAGCATCCAACTCGACCTCGGCTTCGGTGAGGCCGGGCTCGGTATCGCGGTGGCGGCCTTCTTCCTGGCCGCAGCGGTTTCGTCGGTCCCGGGGGGCCGCTTCGCCGATCGGTTCGGGGCCCCCGTCTCGCTGCGCACCGGGCTCGCCATCGCTGCGTCCGGCAGCCTGCTCGTCGCGCTGTTCGCCGGCTCACGTTGGAGTCTGGCCGGGGCGATGTTCCTCGGTGGAACGGCCCTCGGATTCGTCGATACCGGTGGGGCGCGCGCCATCTCCGCTGCGGTTCCGGTCACACGTCAGGGCTTCGCGTTCGGATCGAAGGAAGCCAGCATCCCCGCGGCATCGTTCCTGGCGGGGGCGTCGGTTCCGCTGCTCGGCGCGCACCTCGGGTGGCGCCCGGCGTTCGGCATCGGCGTTGGCTTCGCGGCGCTCGTGGGTGGTCTGGTGTCGTCACGACTCGAGCAGAACCCCAGGCGGGTGGACCCCGACCACGAGCCTGCATCGACGCGTGCGGACCATCCGGTCTCCGAGCGAACCCACCACGCGGTGACGCCCGCATCCGCCTGGCCGCTGGTGCTGCTCTCGATCACCGCTGCGCTCGGCGGGGGAGCGGCAGCAGCCACCACGGCGTTCCTGGTGGCCTCGAGTGTGACGGGCGGGTTGGCAGCGGGGTCGGCGGGCACCTTGCTGGCGGTGGCGAGTGCGGTCGCGATCGGTGCCCGCCTCGGGGTCGGAGCAGCCGCCGATCGGCGGGCGAGTGCCGCGGTACCGCTGGTGGCCGGCATGCTCGCCATCGGCGGCGCCGGAGCGATCGGCCTCGCCTCGGCGTCGGCAGGCCTGGTCCCTGCATGGTCGGCTGGCCCTGTCCTCGTCGTGAGCGCCGTGCTGGCCATCGGAGCCGGTTGGGGATGGACCGGTCTGGTCTTCCTCGCCGCGGTCCGGTTGGATCCGGCCCGTCCCGCGAAGGCCGCCGGCATCGTGCTGGTCGGGCTCGGCATCGGGGGAGCCGTGGCTCCAGCATCGTTCGGGGGGGTCGCGGGGCTCGCCGGCTACGCCACCGCTTGGACGATCGCCGCCGCGGCGATGTTCCTGGCGGTGGCGACGGCGACCCTCGCGCACCGGCTTGCAGGGTCCCGGGCGTAGGAGTTGCCCATCCGCCCAGATGGGTAATTCTGGGAGCTGGATGCTCGACGACCCCGGCGCGAAGTGTCAACCGTTACCCGCAACAAGCGCGCAACGCTTCCACGAGGAGGAGGGGGGTAGACCAACTGCGTCCAATACGCCACCGAGTCGCGTAGGATCCGGCGCCATCCGTGCCTGTCCAGGTACCGGAAGCCGATAGGTGGTGACGAACGAGACTGGAAGACTGCTGGTCATGGAGGCTGACGAGGTTGGCGCATCCGAGAGGCGACGCACGGTCGAACACATCGGCGTGGAGGCACGCCGGGCGCTGTTCGATCGGATCCGCGGACAACCACGCACCTGGGCGACTCCGAACGCAAATGCACCTTCGTACCGAGTGGCCGTTACCCGCAACAGACGCTTCAAAGACCTGAACAACCACCAGACCCAACCTCGCCAATACGGGTCGAGCGAGGACTCGGCCCGTATTGCGGGCCCGACAAATCGCTCGCATCCATCGAGGATCATGACCAGAGATCACAGCGGATCCGTGCACCGTGAACGCTTCCGTCACGGCATGTCCATCAACTCTTCCCATCATCGTCGAGACGACCATCCGAAGGCACGCGACGGGCGGCAGCCTCGAGCACTCGCTCGTCTGCTCATCGACAACCGGGACTCGGTACGGCAGTAGGTCAGATCCCACCATGCTCGACGGTCCCGGCTGACACACGCTCGCCTCCTGAGTGCACTCATCACGGTTCCCCCATAAGCAACATTACGTAAACCTAAGGTTTCGTGACCCGGCTCTTGGGGCCGGGGTGAGCATCGCCGCCCCTCCTCTTCCGAACCGATCGTCGGGCACGGTGATCGCCTCTCGATCGCGGGACATGCCACCAGGCCGTTCCGCTCGCACACACCCACGGGACTCGACGGCAAGCATGCCGAGTCTGGACAGCCTCCAACGCTTCGAGCTGTCGATCTCATCGTGCTCCGGCACGCACCGGTGGGTCGGCGCGTTCGTAGGACACGTCGGGTCCACGGATGACCATCGTCCAGGGCTGGCTGTCGAATATCCGATGATGTCGGACACAGAGCAACGCCGCGTCGTCGAGGCGTAATCGTCCGCCTTGGCGGAAGGGAACCTGGCCGTGGGCCACCTGGCACCAGGCAACGATCGCCTCACATCCGTCCCAGGTGCAGCCGCGGTCGCGGGCGACGAGCAGGCGCCAGAAGCCGGCCAGGATGGTCCGTGACGCCTCGCCGACCTCGATCGGGACCGACTCGGGGTCGAGGATGATGCGACTGACCGTGCAGTCACGCAGCAGCGGGCGAAGACTGGCGATGGTGATTGGGCCGGTGAAGCCGAGTTCGGCGATCCCCGCGCCGAGCGCGAGTTCGGACCACGGCACGAGCACCGACACATGGGGTCGGACGCCGTGCTGGGTCGGGAGGTCTCCGCTGCGAAGCGCGAGGTCACAGAGGACCTCGAGTCCGTCGGCGTTGCGCTGCTCTGTGGACCGGAACGGCCCTTCGGCCGGGTCCGGAAGGCTTGCGGCGTCGAGCGCGGTACGCAGCTTCTCCGCCTGTAGGCCGTACAAGCGGAACGAGCCGACCACGGCACCATCCTCGGCGGTGCCGATGGTCAGTGACCGACGTCGGTGTTGACGGTGCTCGCGATCCTCGGCCGCACGAAGGTCGATCTCCGCGAGCATGCGGCGCGCCTTCTTGCCGAACGACACGATCTCGATCTCACCGGCGAGGGTGATCAGTTCGGCTTCGAAGGTCTCGCGCCGTGAGGTCGACATGCCCTCGGGCAGCCATGACAGCAGCTCCGCGATGGTCTGCGCATGTGGTTCGGAGATCCGTCCGGTCGCGTGGGCTGCACCCAGTTCCGGGGTTTCGCGGAGCCGCCGGCCCGTCGTGCCGGCCTGCCTGGCCTCACCGGGGGTCAGTCCCAATTCGTGGCGTAGGAACTTGCGGGCATCCTGTTCACCACGCTGCTCGCGGCCGGGACCCGCGCGGTCGACCGCCCGGGCCTCGTACTCACCCGCGGCTCGGGTTCGCAGGGCCTGGAGCCTTCCGACCGTCGGCTGCACGCAACGCAGCACCTGGTCGAGGTCGAGATCGGAGAGTTGGTCGACGCGGAGACCGACCAACTCGTCGGTGAGTGCGGCCAGCTGGGCCAGGAGGTCCAACGGATCGAGAGCGGGATCGACCTCAACACCGACAGCGACAGGCTCATCGAACTCGGCATCGGTAGGCGGTCCCGCGACGGCTTCGAACGGGAGCTCGTCCCACTCCCCCTCACACTCGGCGGCCAGCCCGACAGACCAACCCGTCGTGCTCCCATGACGCACGGTCGGGCGCCTCCGCTCGACCCGCTGCACCCGCGGTGCGGGACGCACCCGAGGCGCCAGCCCCGTGCTCCACCTCCCGCGTGTTTCGGACAACGTCGGCCTCGTAGCGATCTCGTGGTGCTCGCGCGATCCGGGCGGCCTGCTGGTCCCCGGTTCTGATCCTGTCGCCTCAGCCACGAGGATACTCGAACGCGTGTTCGAGTCAAGTGTCCATCCTGGCGAGCTGTGGACACCGCCCGGGTTGTCGAGCCCGGGTGGACATGGGACGAGAGACCACGCACCGACCAGACGACACACCGACCAGCAAGACCTCACGGCCACCCACGGAGAACCGATCTGCCCTGACAGATCATCGCACCGCCCCCATCGGACGCGTCGTCACGCCCGAGCGCACGCCACCAGCTCACGCCACCAGCTCACCGCGGTTCACCGCAGGCCGTTCTGCCACACACCCACACACCCACACACCCACACCCACACCCACACCCGCACCCACGGTCCTACGCCGGCGGCCCCACCCGGCCCGCAAGCCCATCCACCACCAGCGCGACCAGCCGTTGGAGGTCGTCGCCGAGCGGACGGTCGATCGTCAGCGGCTCGGTCGTCGCACGCGCCGACGCCAGGGCCTCGGCGAGCCGCGGCGGAAGGCCATCGCCGCGCAGCCACGCGGCCTGGAGGACGCAAGCGAGCTCGCAGCCCGCTACCTCGGCGGCCAACGCCTCCACACGACGCAGCGTGGCGAAGGCCTCGAAGGTGAAGCACTGCGCATCCTCCTGGCCGAGCGAGGTGTCGTAGAGCCCGACGCTGACCGGTTGGGCCAGGCGGCGCGCCTCGGCCGCGGCGGCGACGGCGCGTTTGTGCACCACGACCATGCCGGTCCCACCGGCGCCGGGCGAGAGCTGCGCGGGCAGGCCGGTCACACGCGGATCGAGCAGGCGGTGGATGCGCTGCGCGGCCAACTCGACGGTGCGTACCAGCGCCGCGCGGAGCGTGTCGATGCCGGCGGCGATGCCAATGGCGTGGAACCCGGCGGTGGCGATGAACGTGCCGTCCACGTAGGCCGGTGAGTCGGTGACCGCCCCGAGACCGAGGTCGACGTCCTGACCGAACCGCTCCAGGCTCCGGGCCAGATGGGTCTGCACGACGGGCGTGACCCGGAACGACACCGGCGCCTGCGCCACACCCGCCGGCGGCCGCTCGAAGTCCCTCTCGAGGTCCCTCTCGGGCTCCCGCTGCCGCCACCAGCGCAAGCGTCGAAGGTGTGCCGCGAACACCGGATCGGCGCTGAGTCGCCCAGCCGCCTCACTGAACGGTCCCGGGGGCGCTCCCGCCACCTCGAGGCTCGCAGCGGCCACGATCTCCAACGAACCGGCCAGTGCCTCGAGGCGGTGGTGTGCCAGCGCCCCCATCCCCGCGGCGGCCGGCGCGCCCGCCAGCAGCGCGATGCCCTCCTTCGGGCCGGGCCGGTAGCGCTCGACGTCACGGTCACGCAGCGCATCGGCGGCCGAGACCACCCGCCCGTCGGGCGCGAGCACCGACCCGACCCCGAGCAGCGCCTGGAAGGCGTGGGCCAGCGGCTGGACCTCCCCGGCGGTACCCACACCACTCGCCGGGACGGCCGGTGCGTACCCGTCGTTGAGCCACGACACCAGCCACGCACACAGCGCCGCCGACACCCCCGCATGGCCCGACACCAGGTCGGTGAGCCGGGCGACGACGATGGCACGTGCATCCTCGCCGTCGAGGTAGGGGGCACCCCCGACGGCCCGCCCCAGCAGTAGCGACCTCTGATGTTCTCGTTGTTCGGCGACATCGAGGGCGACGTTCGACTTGAACCCCATACCGGTGGTGACCCCGTAGGCCGCAACGCCCGTCGCCAGGGCATCGAGACAGGAGTTCCGGGCCGAGGCCACGTCCTCGAGCAGTCGCTCGTCGAGACGCACCCGCGCGCGACCGACCGCGATGCGCACCACGGCCGCACGATCGATGTCGCCGGCCCGGCCGATCACGATGCGCTCAGCGGTCACGCCGGTTCCCCGGTCACGGATCGACCCGGGATCCAGTGAGGTGGCCCACCGGGCATCTGTCGCCACTACCGAGCCCCCGTGCGAGCGGCTGCCCGACGCTCGGGACGGGTTCGGTGGGTGGACGGACGAACGTACCTATCTCGTGCTGCCTCGGCGGGGAAGGCTCGCCACGATAGGGCCCGGGCACGGCCTCCGCTCCGAACGCCCGAAGAAGCAGAAGCCGAACGGTGGTGCCGTTAGCCGCTGCCGACCCCCCCACCACCGAAGCCCACCGCCCTCATCGATGGGACCACCACGTGATCGTGTTCGAAGGCGTGAGCAAGCAGTTCGCGGATGGGACCGTCGCGGTCGCGGAACTGGACCTCGAGGTGACCGAGGGCGAGGTGGTCGTGCTCGTGGGCCCGTCGGGCTGTGGCAAGACCACCAGCCTGCGCATGGTCAACCGCATGATCGAACCGACCAGCGGCAAACTGTTGGTCGACGGCCGCAACGCCCTGGAGGTGCCCGCCCACGAGCTGCGGCGCGGCATCGGCTACGTGATCCAGCAGGCGGGGCTGTTCCCTCACCGCAGTATCGCGGAGAACATCGGCACGGTGCCCTCACTCGTAGGGTGGGAGCAGGAGCGCACCGATGCGCGCGTGGAGGAGCTGATGGAACTGGTCGGGCTCCCGACCGAGACCGCCTCGCGGTACCCCCATCAGCTCTCCGGGGGGCAACAACAGCGCGTCGGGGTGGCGCGGGCGCTGGCGGTCGATCCACCGATCCTGCTGATGGACGAGCCGTTCGGGGCGGTGGACCCGATCGTGCGCAGCCGCCTGCAGGAGGAACTGCTCAGCCTGCAGGCCCAGGTCCGCAAGACCATCGTGTTCGTCACCCACGACATCGACGAGGCCATCGCCGTCGGCGACCGGATCGCGATCCTCAACGTCGGCGGCCATCTCGAGCAGTTCGACACCCCGGCGCGGCTGCTGGCCGAGCCGGCCAACGACTTCGTGTCCGACTTCCTCGGTGAGGAGCGCGCCCTGAAGCTGCTCGCCCTACGGCGGGTCTCGCAGGTCACCGCCGACCCCGGGCCGGTCGTCGGCCCGGATGCCACCACCGAGGACGCCATGCGGGTCGGGGCCGAGCACGGCACCAACTGGGTGATCGTGGTCGACGCCGACCGCCGCGTGCTCGGCTGGCAGCAGCTCGCGAACCTCAACGGGCACGCCCGGCTCGGCGACGGCTCGCTCCGTGAGCTGCGGTTGCCGGTCCGGGCCGGCGACACGCTCC
>PWLR01000210.1 GCA_003558435.1 Nitriliruptoraceae bacterium
GGATCTGGAACTCGTGCAGTTCCACCCGACCGGGATGACCCACCCCGAGGAGTGGGCCGGGCAACTGGTGACCGAGGCCGTCCGCGGTGAGGGTGGCCACCTGAAGAACGCCGACGGTGAGAGGTTCATGGAGCGCTACGACCCGGAGCGGATGGAGCTCTCCGCCCGTGACCGGGTCGCGCTCGCCAACTACACGGAGATCTCCGAGGGCCGGGGGGGTCCAAACGGCGGGGTCTTCCTCGACATCAGCCACCTCGGCCGGGACGAGATCCGCGAGAAGCTCCCGCGTATGCATCGGCAGATGATCGAGGCGCAGATGATCGACATCGGGGTGGATCCGATCGAGGTCGCGCCCACCGCCCACTACTCCATGGGCGGGATCGTGATCACCCCGGAGACCGGCGCCACGGAGGTCGATGGGCTGTTCGCCGCAGGTGAGATCACCGCCGGGTTGCACGGCGCCAACCGCCTGGGTGGCAACTCGCTGTGCGAGACGGTGGTGTTCGGGGCACGGGCCGGTGACGCCGCCGCGGCCCACAGCCGCGATCTGACGGTGCAGCTGCGTTCGCGTGACACGATCACCGGGGCGTTCGACGAGCTCGACGAGGCGATCCGCGACGGCGACGAGGTCGTGCGCGTCGCGCAACGCGAACTGCGCAACACCATGTGGGAGCACGTCGGGGTGGTCCGCGACGAGGAGGGCCTCGACCAGGGCCTCGAGCGGCTGCGCGACCTCCACGCGAACCTGCCCAACCTCGATGTCCACCCCGATTCCCAGGGCTACCAGGATCTGGCCGCTGCGCTCGACCTGCGCGGGTCGATCGTCACCGCGATGGCCACCACGATGGCCGCAAGGGAGCGTCGCGAGACCCGCGGGGCCCATCAGCGTCGTGACCACACGGAACGCGACGACGAGCACCAGCTGGTCAACCATCGGATCCGCCTGGACGCGGACGGCGAGCTCACCCTCGAGACCCTGCCGCGACCCTCGATCCCGGACCACCTCGAGGAATGGGCCCGAGACGCCGAGGAGGTCGACACCGGCGGTCGGCTCCTCGAGTGACCTGCTGCGGCACCGTCTGCCCGGTTCACCCGCACGACACCCTGCCGTGGCGCACTGGAGGGGGTCGACCCGCGAACGGCGGGGCGCGCCCCGAGCAGCGGGGATCTCGTGTCCCGTCCCCGCCTGGGCGGTTCGAAGAGCGCGCACGGACATTCCCGAGGCACCTACGACCTGTCTAGTTTGCAACGGTGTCCGTCACGGACCCGTGCCGGACGATCCGAGCAGACGGGGCGGGTACGACCTGCCGCGTGTGATCCCGAGATGGGAGGGTGTCCATGAAGCGAACGACGTGGCCGCGCCACCTCGCAGCAGTGACCGCACTCGCCCTCGTCGCCGCCGCATGCGGCGCCGAGGACGACGCCGCCGATGACGACACGGACATCGCGGCACCCGAGGACGAGACCGTCGACGAGACCGAGGAGCCTGACGAGACCGAGGAGGACGTCCCCGACGACGAGGAACTCGACGTCGACCGACCGGAGCGCGACGAGACGCTGAACCTCGGCTACATCCTGCCGGAAACGGGCGACCTGGCGTTCCTCGCACCCGCGCAGATCGCCGGCGTCGAACTCGCCGTCCAGGACATCAACGACGCCGGTGGGGTCCTGGGCAACGAGGTCCCGCTGAGTACCGGCGACGAGGCCGGTGACGCCTCCATCGCCCGTGACACCGCGGCCCGCCTGATCAACGAGGGCGTGGACGCGATCGTCGGTGCCGCGGCCTCCGGGATGTCGCAGGAGTTCATCCAACTGCTCGAGGACAACGAGATCGTGCAGTGCTCGGCGGCCAACACCTCCCCGGCCTTCACCGATCAGGACAACAACTCCTTCTACATCCGCACGGTCGGCCCCGACGAGGGCGTGGCGCCCATCTTCGTCAACGAGGTGGTCGGTGACGGCTACACCAACGTCGCCGTGCTCGCCCGCGCCGACGACTACGGCGACGCGCTCCGGGAGTTGGTCGTCGAAGGCCTCGAGGAGCAGATCGAGGTCGCCCTCGACGAGTCCTACAACCCCGACAGCGACGACTTCTCGGCGTTGGTCTCCCAGGTCCAGGGTGCCGGTGCCGACGCGGTGGTGGTGATCGGTTTCGCGGAGTCGGCGACGCTCTACCTGCAGCTGATCGAAGCCGGCATCGGTCCGGAGGGCCTCTACGGCGGTGACGGGGTCTTCGGACCTCCCCTGGCCGACCAGGTCGGTACCAACATCGACGGCCTGAAGGTGATCGGCGCGGCCGGGAACGAGGAGTTCAACGACCGTCTGAACGAGGAGATGCTCGCCGATGCGGGCGAGGAGGGCAACGTCATCTACGGCGGTCAGGCCTACGACTGCGTGATGATCATCGCGCTGGCGGCCATCGCCGCGGACTCGACCGACCCGGTCGACTTCAACGACGAGCTCGAGGGCGTCACCCGCGACGGCGAGCCCTGCGACTCGTTCGAGGCCTGCGTGGAGCTCCTCGAGGCCGGCGAGGACATCGACTACCAGGGTGCATCGGGACCGATCGAGCTCGATCGACCCGACCCCCAGGTCGGTCGGTACGCGGTCGGGCTCTTCGAGAACGACGGAGAACTCACCATCATCGGCGACCAGGACGTCGACCTCGGCGACCTGTGAGCCACTGATCGGCTCCGATCCCGGGGCTCTCCCTGAGGGCCGGCTCGTGAGAGTCGGCCCTCAGTCGACCTTGGCGAGCGTGCCGAGGTAGAGCTCGATGACCTTCGGGTCGTTGAGCAGCTCGTCGCCGGTCCCCGTGTAGGCGTTCGCGCCCTGATCGAGCACGTAGCCGCGATCACAGATCTGCAGGCAGCGCCGCGCGTTCTGCTCGACCATCACGATGGACACACCGGTCGCGTTGATCTCGCGGACACGCCGGAACACCTCGCTCTGGTTGTTCGGCGACAGCCCGGCCGAGGGCTCGTCGAGCAGCAGCACCGAGGGCTCCATCATCAAGGCCCTCGACATCGCGACCATCTGACGCTCGCCGCCGGAGAGGTTCCCGGCGCGCGTGTTGGCCCGCTCGCGCAGCAGCGGGAACAGTTCGGTGACCATGTCGAACCGCTCGGAGAAACGTTCCGGCCGCAGGAACACCCCCATCTCGAGGTTCTCCCTGATGGTCAGCGACGGGAAGATGTTGCCCGTCTGCGGTACGTAGCCGACCCCCTTGGACACCAGCGCATGGGCCTTGTCGTTGGTGATCGGCTCATCGCGCAGACGCACCGTGCCTTCGCGGATCTGCACCAGGCCGAACAACGCCTTGACCAGGGTGGACTTGCCCGCACCGTTCGGTCCGATGATCCCGACGACCTCGTTCTCGTACAGCTCGAGGTTGCACCCGGTCAGGATGTCGATCCCGGGCAGGTAGCCGGCCCGGATGTTCTCGGCCCGCAACAGGGGCTCGGCTCGGGCCTGCGTGGTCTCGACGGTGTCGTCGCTCACCGTGCCTCCTCGTCGTCGTGCTCGGAGCCCAGATACGCATCGATGACCGCCCGGTTCTTCATGATCGCCGCCGGCGGCCCCTCCGCGATCACCCTGCCCTCGGCGAGCACGACGACCCAGTCACTGATGTTCATCACGACATCCATGTCGTGCTCGACGAAGATCACGCTCATCCCCTCGTCGCGCAACGAGGTCACATGTCCGAGCAACGATTGCACCAGCGCCGGGTTCACACCGGCCATGGGCTCGTCGAGCATGACCAGCTCCGGCTCGACCATCAGCGCCCGGGCCATCTCGAGCAGCTTGCGCTGCCCACCCGAGAGCTCTCCCGCGTAGTCCGCGCGTTTGTCGAGCAGCTTGAAACGATCGAGCAATTCGTCGGCGCGTTCTTCGATCTCGCGCTCCTGAGCACCCCACAGGACCTTGATCAGCGCGGGCCCGATGCGCTCGCCCCGCTGCTTGGTCGCGCCGAGCTTCATGTTGTCGATGACCGTCAGACGAGACAGGGCCTTCGTGAGCTGGAAGGTGCGAACCATGCCCCGCCGGGCGACCTTGTGCGCAGCGACGCCGGACAGGGACCGGTCGTTGAACGACCAGGATCCCCCGTCGGGCTGGTCGAACCCGGTCAACAGGTTGAACAGGGTCGTCTTGCCCGCCCCGTTCGGTCCGATCAACCCGGTGATGACCCCACGCTGGATCTCGAGGTGGTCGACGTCGACCGCCTGCAGACCTCCGAACCGCCGGGATACCCCGTCGGCCACCAGGATCGGGTCGGGCTTGGGTGCGCCGGGCTCGGCCGGGACATCGCTCAGGGCCTGCGCAGCCGGGTGTCGGACCTCAGCCATCGAGTGACAGCTCCCTCGTGTTGCCGAAGACGCCCTGTGGTCGGTAGACCACCAAGAGCATCAGCCCCAACCCGGTCAGGATCAGAGCGGTCGGTCCGGCCAACCCACCGGGCAGGTAGCCCGCGGAACCGGCTTGGCGGACCACCGACTGGCCCGTGGCGAGGACGAACCAGAACAGCATGGATCCGACGATGGGGCCGATACGGCTGGCCGCCCCACCGAGGATCAGGATCGCGTAGGCGAAGAAGGTCGCCTGCGGACGGAAGGTGTTGGCGTTCACGGTGTTGCCCACGATCGCCCACATGATCCCCCCGGTGCCACCGATCACCCCACCCAGCACCAGGCTCTGCATCTTGTAGGCGAACACGTTCTTGCCGAGGCTCCGGGCGGCTTCCTCGTCCTCCCGGATCGAGCGGATCACCCGACCCCACGGACTGCTCATCAGCAAGGCCACGGCCAGCGTCGCGAGCACGACCAGGCTCCAGGTCACCAGCATGGCCCAGGTCGTGTTCACGGGATAACTGATGAACCCGAGGTTCAACCCGACGTCGAAGGGGTTGACCGCGTAGAACGGGCTGCTGAACTGCAGCCCCAGCGGTCCTCCCGTCACCGGTCCGGCGGGTGCCGAGTTCGCGACCAGACGCAGGACCTCGGCGACGGCGATCGTGGTGATCGCGAAGTAGTCCGAGCGCAGTCGCAACGTCGGCGCGCCGAGGAGCAACGCCAGCGCGACCGAGGCGACCAGGCCCATGAACACCGCCGCCCAGATCGACAGACCCCAGGTCGCGATCGAGATGCCGACACCGTAGGCACCGACGAGGAAGAACCCGGCCTGACCGAAGTTCAGCAGGCCGGTGTAGCCGTAGTGCACGTTCAGGCCGATGGCGAGCAGGGCGTAGACCGCCGCCTGGGTCCCGAAGGCCGACTGGAGACCTGTCTGCAGGGCGCCGACAACATCCACGTGGGTTCGCTCCTTCCTCGTCCGGCTCGATCAGCCGATGCGCTCACGTCGGCCCAACAATCCCTGGGGGCGGACCAACAGCACCAGCACCAGCACACCGAGCCCCCAGGCGTACTTCAACTCGTCGGGGAACCAGACCACTGACAGTTCGGTGATCAATCCGACCATCAGACTGCCGAGCATGGCGCCGTAGGCGGTACCGAGCCCGCCGAGGATCACCCCGGCGAACATCAGCAGCAGCAACTGGAAACCGGAGAAGTACTCGACCGTGAGCGTCACCCCGTAGAAGATCCCGCCGAGGCCCGCGAGCGCGGCCCCGGAGACCCAGACGATGCTGACCACACGTTCGACGTCGATCCCGGAGGACTCAGCCAGATCGCGGTTGTCGGCGACCGCCCGCATGGCCTTGCCCATCCGGCTGGTGCGCAGCAGCGTGGCGACCCCGATCAGTATGGCCGTCGACGCCACCATGACGATCAGCACCCGTGGGGTCAGGCCGAAGGGGCCCAACGTGAGCCGTTGCTGGCCGATGTAGTCGGCGTACTGGCGTGGCTCACCGCCGAACCAGATGAGCAACACGTTGCGCATCAGCAGGCCGAGCCCGATGGTGACCACCAGCAGCTGGAACAGCCCCACACCCCGGCGTCTCAGCGGACGGAAGATGCCGCGGTCGATCGCGAGCCCCAGCAGGCCGCTCGCGATCACCCCCAGCGTGCCCGCGATGAGCAGGTGCAGTTGCGGACCGGCGGCGTTCAGCATCCAGGTGACGATCGCCCCGAACACCACGAGCTCGCCGTGGGCGAAGTTGATCAGACCGGTGGTGCCGAAGATCAGCGACAGCCCGACCGCGGTCATGGCCAGGATCAATCCGATGCGCAGCCCGGACAGGATCTGTTGGGCGAACAGCACGGCGCGGCCGCTGACGGCGGTGGCCTCGCCCAGCTGGAAGGGCACCGCGGTCCGTCCACCGGAGGAGACCGAGACCTCCCTCGAGGCGCCGTCGTCGTCGCGCAGCGCGATGCCTTCCGGCAGCCCTTCCACGGTGACCACGTAGTCACCCGCTTCGACCTCGAACTCCCACTGGCCGGAGTCGTCGCTGACGGTCGTGCCGACCACCTGGCCGTCGTCGTCGACGACGCTGAGCTCCACCCCACCGATCCCGTCACCGGCCTCCCGGAGCGTGCCGAACAGCAGGCCGGGCTCGGGCTCCTGTTCATCGACGTCGTCGGCATCGACGCCCTCGTCCTCGTCCTGTGCCAGGACGAGGGTCGAGGACCCTTTGGCCGGTGCACCGTCCTGTTCGGCCACGGCAGGGCCGGCAACGGCCGCCGCCACCAGGGCGAGGATCAGCGAGACCAGCGCGGTGAGCGCCGGACGGCGTCGTCGGAGGCGCAACTCCCGGTACTCCTCGTCGATCGGCGTCTCGGGGTGTCGAACGGCACGCGCGGTGCGGCTCGATCTCTGGATGCTAGACATACGCCGGGGCCCGACGAGATGGTCGTTCGACCCCACTGCGCCGGCCTCGCGTCGCGGCCGCACGACCGCGGTGCGGGCACCAACGCGGGACCACAGCGCCGGGCGATACCATCCCCCGATTCCATCTTCCTCCTCACCACCTCGGCTCACCCGTGACCCCCCCTGCCCTCTCCGTGCGCCACGACCTGCGCAACGTCGCGATCGTCGCCCACGTCGACCACGGCAAGACCACCCTCGTGGACGCGATGCTCTGGCAGTCCGGGGCGTTCCGCGCCAACCAGGACGTCAACGAACGGGTCATGGACTCCGGTGACCTCGAGCGCGAACGCGGCATCACCATCCTGGCCAAGAACACCGCCGTGGTCATCCCGGTCGACGACGGCGACGACGTCACCGTCAACGTGGTCGACACCCCGGGCCACGCGGACTTCGGCGGCGAGGTCGAGCGTGCCCTGGCGATGGTCGACGCCGCCCTACTGCTCGTCGACGCCTCCGAGGGCCCGCTCCCCCAGACCCGGTTCGTGCTGCGCAAGGCCCTCGAGGCCAAACTTCCCGTGATCATCGTGGTCAACAAGATCGACCGTCCCGATGCCCGCATCGCCGAGGTCGTCGACGAGGCCTTCGACCTGTTGATCGAACTGGGTGCCGACGACGCCCAGGTCGATCTGCCGGTGCTGTACACCAACGCGAAGGACGGCACCGCGACCCTCGATCTCGACGTCCCCGGGACGGACCTCAAACCGCTGTTCCAGACCTTGCTCGAGCACGTCCCGGCCCCCACCCACGATCCGGACCACCCGTTCCAGGCGTTGGTCACCAACCTCGACGCCTCGCCCTACCTCGGGCGGTTGGCGTTGTGCCGGGTCCAGCACGGAACGGTCCGCCGGGGCCAGACCATCGCCTGGTGCCGCGCCGACGGCACCGTCGAGCACGTCAAGCTCGGCGAGCTGTACCTGACCGAGGCCCTCGACCGGGTGCCGGCCGATTCGGCCGGACCGGGCGACATCATGGCCGTCGCCGGGATCGGCGAGGTGACGATCGGCGAGACCCTCGCTGACGCCCAGGACCCTCGTCCGCTGCCGTTGCTGACCGTCGACGAGCCCTCCCTGGGGATGACGCTCGGTGTCAACACCTCCCCCTTGGCCGGCAGCGACGGCAAGAAGCTGACCGCGCGCCAGATCGACAACCGGCTCAAGCAGGAACTGGTCGGCAACGTCTCGATCAAGGTCCTGCCGACCGACCGCCCCGACACCTGGGAGGTCCAGGGCCGCGGCGAGCTACAACTCGCGATCCTGGTCGAGACGATGCGTCGCGAGGGCTTCGAGTTGACGGTGGGCAAGCCCCAGGTGGTCACCAAGGAGATCGAGGGCGAGATCCACGAACCGTTCGAGTCGCTCTCGATCGATGTCCCGGAGGACTACGTCGGGGTCGTGACCCAGCTGCTGGGCCTGCGCAAGGGCCGCATGGCGCAGATGGTCAACCACGGCACGGGCTGGGTCCGCCTCGAGTACCGGGTCCCGGCACGCGGGCTGATCGGCTTCCGGACCGAGTTCCTGACCGAGACCCGCGGGACCGGGATCCTGCACCACGTCTTCGACGGCTACGAGCCGTGGGTCGGCGAGATCAAGACCCGCGCCAACGGCTCGCTCGTCGCCGACCGCAAGGGCGCCACCACCCAGTTCGCCCTGATGAACCTGCAGGAGCGCGGCCAACTGTTCGTGGGCCCGGGCACCGAGGTGTACGAGGGCATGATCGTCGGTGAGAACGCCCGGACCGAGGACATGGACATCAACCCGGCCAAGGAGAAGAAGCTCTCCAACGTGCGCTCGGCCACGGGCGACGAGCTCGTGCGTCTGGCCCCACCGCGCCAGCTGTCGCTCGACCAGGCCCTGGAGTTCATCCGCGAAGACGAGGCCGTCGAGGTGACACCGGGCTTCGTCCGACTCCGCAAGGCCAACCTCGATGCCAGCACGCGCAGCCGTGAGGCGAAGCGGGCCAAGACGGGCAGCGCGCCGAAGTGACCCGGGAGCCGACAGCACCCGGCGTGATGTCCTGGTGACCGTGCGAGATCCCGGTGTGCTCATCTCGTCATCGGCATGCCATGCTGCGCGCTTCCTCCGTGCGGACGCCGCATATCCGTGCACGGAGTGCCGCCCGAACGGCCACCGACCCTAGGCTCCGGCGGTCGTCCATCGTGGCCGACCTTGAACGCGGAGTGAAGCGTGCGTCGAACGTTCACCATCGCCGTGACCGCCCTGCTGCTCAGCGTCCTCGGGATCGCCACCGCGTCCGCGCAGGACGAGACCGAAGGTGTCCAGGGCTCCATCACCACGCAGGACGACGAACCCGTCCCTGAGGTGGTCATCCTCATCGAGACCCCGGACGGCGAGGTGGTCGGCGAGGCCATCACCGGGCCCGACGGACAGTTCCAGCTCGGCGTGCCCGGACCCGGCGACTACCAGGCGACGCTGCAGGCCGAGACGCTCCCCGAGGGCCTCGAGCTGCGCAACCCGGATCGGGCCACCCTCGAGTTCCCGGTCAACTCGGGGCAGGTGCGCACGCTGCTGTTCCCGCTCGGCGACGGTTCGGCCGTCGCCGGTGGCTCGGCGCTGTGGCGCACCGCACTGCAGCTGTTCGTCGAGGGACTCAAGTTCGGGCTCATCATCGCGATGTCGGCGATCGGCCTGTCGCTGATCTTCGGGACGACCGGCCTGGTCAACTTCGCCCACGGTGAGCTGGTCACCTTGGGCGCCCTGGTGGTCTGGGGGCTCAACCAGGCGCTCGGCATCCACCTCATCCCCGCGGTGCTCATCGGGGTGGTGATAGGTGCCTTCGCCGGAGCGGCGCAGGACCGCGCGCTGTGGCGCCCCCTGCGGGACCGCGGCACCGGCCTGATCGCCATGCTGGTGATCTCGATCGGGCTGTCGATCTTCGCCCGGTACGTCTTCCTCTACATCTTCGACGGACGCGCCCGGCCCTATGGCCAGTACGCGGTGCAGTCGGCGTGGAACATCGGTCCCGTGCGCATCACGCCCAAGGACCTGACCGTCATGGTGCTGTCGGTGGTGGTGCTGGTCGCCGTCGGCCTGCTGCTGCAGAAGACCAAGATCGGCCGCGCGATGCGTGCCGTCGCCGGCAACCGCGATCTGGCGGCCTCCTCCGGCATCGATGTCGAGAAGGTCATCATGTACGTGTGGGCGCTCGGCGGCGCCCTGGCGACCCTCGGCGGGGTCGCGTTCGGCCTGGCCGAGTCGGTCCGTTGGGAGATGGGCTTCACCCTGCTGCTGCTGATGTTCGCCGGGGTCGTGCTCGGCGGCCTCGGAACGGCCTACGGCGCGCTGGTGGGCAGCATGATCGTCGGCATCTTCGTCCAGATGTCGACGCTGGTGGTCTCACCGGAACTCAAGAACGTCGGCGCGCTGCTCGTGATGATCATCATCCTCCTGGTCAGACCGCAGGGGATCCTGGGCAAGAAACAGCGGGTCGGCTGAGGAGGCTGTCGGTATGGACTGGTCACTGATCTTCACACAGGCTCTCGGCGCCGCGGTCGGACTCAACGCGATCTTGTTCGCGTTGGCCGCCATGGGCCTCAACATCCACTTCGGGTACACCGGCCTGCTCAACTTCGGGCAGGTGGGCTTCATCGCCGTCGGGGCCTACGGGCTGGCCATCTCGGTCTCGACGTTCGGCCTGTCGGCCTGGGTCGGGCTGCTGGTCGGGATGTCGCTGGGGGTGATCCTGGCCCTGGTGCTCGGTATCCCCACCTTGCGGCTCCGGGCCGACTACCTCGCCATCGTCACCATCGCGGCCTCGGAGATCATCCGCTTCACGCTCGGTTCGGTGGCGTTCCGCGACATCTCCGGCGGCTCGTCCGGCCTGCAACAGTTCGCCGGGGAGATCCGTGCGGTCAACCCCTTCCCGCCCGGCAACTACGCGATCGGTCCGTTGACCTACACCGCGAACCAGTTGTTCATCACGATCGTCGGCTGGAGCATCGTGGCGCTGTTCGCGTTCTCGACCTACTCGACGATGCGTTCCCCCTGGGGCCGCGTGCTGAAGTCGATCCGCGAGGCCGAGGATGCGGCCACCTCGCTCGGCAAGAGCGTCTACGGGTTCAAACTCCAGAGCCTGGTCTACGGCGGACTCGCCGCCGCGCTCGGCGGCATCATCGTCGCGATCGGTGTCGACAGCGTCAGCCCGCAGAACTACATGACGCCCATCACGTTCTTCGCCTACCTCGCCCTGATCCTCGGGGGAACCGCCCGGGTGTTCGGCCCCATCCTCGGGTCGATGATCTTCTGGATGCTGCTGTCGCTGACCGACACCATCCTGCGTCAAGCGATCGGCCAGGGCTACATCCCGAGCTGGTTGATGACCAGCACCCAGGTCGGCCAGGTCCGGTTCATGATGGTGGGCCTGGGCTTGATGCTGCTCATGATTTTCCGCCCCCAGGGGATCCTGGGCGATCGACGGGAGATGGAACTCGATGCCTGACGACAACACACCAGTGGCCAGCGACGACGAGGTCGTGGCCGGCGACCCCTCCCCTGGTATCGACCACGAGGCCCCGTCGCTCGGCGAGCTCCTGCCCACGCCCGCGGGCCGCAGCGGACTCGATCCGCGCGCCCAGGCGGCCGCGCTGCTCGACGTGGAACCCGTGCCGGGCGTCGCCAAGCCCGACGCCGCGCTGGTCGTCGACAACGTCAGGAAGTTGTTCGGCGGTCTCAAGGCCGTCGACGTCGACCACGTCGAGTTCCAACGTGGGGTGATCACCGCCCTGATCGGACCGAACGGCGCCGGGAAGACCACGCTGTTCAACCTGCTGACCGGGTTCGACACCCCCGACACGGGCACGTGGCAGTTCGACGGCAAGGAACTCGGTGGTGTCCGTGCGCACAAGGTCGCGCGCGCGGGGATGGTCCGGACCTTCCAGCTCACCAAGGCGCTGTCGAAGCTGACGGTCATGGAGAACATGCGTCTCGGCGCGACCGGCCAGATCGGCGAGCGCTTCCTCGCGGCCCACATGCCGTGGCGGTGGCGGAGCCAGGAGGCGGAGGTCACCACCCGCGCCGAGGGCCTGCTGAAGCGGTTCAAGCTCGACCACATGACCGACCAGTTCGCCGGCACGCTCTCCGGCGGCCAGCGCAAGCTGCTCGAGATGTCCCGCGCCCTGATGGTCGCCCCGGACGTGATCATGCTCGACGAGCCGATGGCCGGGGTGAACCCGGCCCTGACCCAGTCGCTGCTCGAACACGTCAAGAGCCTCCGCGACGAGGGCATGACCGTGATCTTCGTCGAGCACGACATGGACATGGTCATGGACATCTCGGACTGGGTCGTGGTGATGGCCGAGGGCGGCATCATCGCCGAGGGCCCCCCGGCCAGCATCGGTGAGAACCGGCAGGTCGTCGACGCCTACCTCGGTGCCCATCACGACGAGGACCTCACCGACGAGGAGGAGGACGAGACGAGTCGCCCGGTCGCGCTCGCGGTCAAGGACCGGCCGGCGGGTGACACGACCGCACCGGCCCCGGACGAGTTCCTGCTGCAGGCCTCCTCGGTCATCGCGGGCTACGTGCCCGGCGTCGACATCCTCAAGGGCTGCAACCTGGAGCTCCGCGACGGCGAGTTCATCGGCATCATCGGCCCGAACGGGGCCGGCAAGTCGACGCTGCTCAAGTCGTTGTTCGGCCTCATCCCCATCCGCGACGGGTCCGTGACCCTGCGCGGGGAGACGATCACGAGCGCCCCGGCCCACAAGCTGGTCGCCATGGGGGTCGGCTACGTGCCCCAGATCAACAACGTGTTCCCCGACCTCACGGTCGAGGAGAACCTGCAGATGGGCCTCTACCTCGGCACGCATCCCTTCGCCGAACGCCTAGACGTGGTCTGCACGCTGTTCCCGCTCCTCGGGCAGCGGCGCAAACAGTCGGCCGGGTCGCTGTCCGGTGGTGAGCGCCAGATGGTGGCGATGGGGCGCGCGATGATGTCCGACCCCAGCGTGCTGTTGCTCGACGAGCCGTCCGCCGGGCTCTCCCCTGCGCTCCAGGACGAGGTGTTCGTCCGCTGTCGCGAGATCAACGCGGCCGGCGTCTCGATCGTCATGGTCGAGCAGAACGCCCGTCGGTGCCTGCAGGTGGCCCACCGCGGGTACGTCCTCGACCAGGGCACCAACGCCTACGAGGGGCGCGGCCGGGACCTCCTGGTCGATCCCAAGGTCATCGAGCTCTACCTCGGCACGCTCGCCAAGGTCGACTGAAGCAGCCGAGCGACCACGCTCACTCGGCTCGGGCCACGACCCGGGCGTTACCGCCCGACGGGATGAACTCCGAGGTGTGCTCGTCGTCCCATGCGACCTCGAGGCGCAACGGGTCCTGCTCGATGATGCGTCGCACCACGCCTCGCCGGTGGGGCTCTCCGACCTTGTTGGACACGACCTCGATCGTGTCGTCCTCCTGCACCTCCATGCTCGTCCTCCTGCGTCGCGAGCGGATCGGGCTGCTGGTTGCGAGCCTACGCCTGACCCCGCCGCAGCGACCGGCGGGTCGACCACCGGCCACCGCTCGACGTGCCTCGGCCCGTGGGCGCCGCGCGACGCCGCCGCCCGCGACCGCTCGACGAACGGCGGGCCCCGCTCCGTGAGGAGCGGGGCCC
>PWLR01000110.1 GCA_003558435.1 Nitriliruptoraceae bacterium
CAAATGCGGTCGGACGACCGCTTGTCGTGACCGATCCTCTGACCGTTCGGCAACGAAAGCCCAGGGCGACGGAACGGCCCGGAGCGCCGACGCCACTGTCCAGGGCGGGTTCGGTGACGATCGACGTTGCCCCGGTGAGCGCCGCATCAGGCACTAACGTCCCGTCTCCAGAGCCGAGGACTCATCGTCGAACAGGTACTCGTCTACGCGGGCACGGTGACCTTCGCGATCACCGGGGCCCTCGTGGGGATCCAGAAGCGTTTCGACGTGGTCGGCATCCTGATCCTGGCCGTGGTGACCGCGGTTGGTGGTGGATCCATACGCGACATCGTGGCCGGGGTGACCCCACCGGTCGCACTGACCGACGAGGTACTGCTGTGGTTGCCGTTCCTGGTCGGGGTGGGGGTGTTCCTGCTCCATCGACTCTCGAAGCGGCACTGGACCACCACCCGGCTGCTGTACGGCTTCGACACGGTCAGCCTCGGCCTGTTCGCCGCGCTTGGAGCCGAACGTGGGCTGCAGATCGGGTTCGGGTTGTGGGGGGTGGTCTTCGCCGGCGCGATCAGCGGGGTCGGGGGCGGGATCATCCGTGACGTGTTGTCGGGTGAAGTGCCCGGGGTGATGTACCGCTCCGGTGACTTCTACGCGTCCGCGGCGGTTGCCGGGTCGCTGGTCACCTTCGCCCTGCACGGGGTGGCACCGACGACCGCCGTCGTTGCCGGGGCCGTGGTCACCGTGATGGTCCGGGTCGGCAGTCGGCTGGCCGGACTGCGCCTGCCGGTGCCCCGGAGCGAAGCGTGAGCGCCGCTCGGGTCACGGAGGTGGTGCGTTCGGCTGCGCTCAGAGGGGGAGTTCCGGGACGTCCACGCGGTCGCGGTCGGTGATCGGTCGCAGGACCCGGGCGGGGTTGCCCACGGCCACCACCCCCGCGGGGAGGTCGCGGGTCACCACCGCTCCGGCGCCGACGACCGTGTCCTGGCCGATCGTGACACCGGGACACACGATCACGCCGCCACCGAGCCAGACGTTGTCACCCAGGGTGATCGGCGCCCCGGACTCCCATCCGGCGCGCCGGGCCACCGGATCGACCGGGTGGGTCGCGGTCAGCAGTTGGACCCCTGTGGCGATCTGTACGTGCGCTCCGATGGTGATGGTGGCCACGTCGAGCAGCACGGCGCCGTAGTTGACGAACGTGCCCGCGCCGATGCTGATCTGGCTGCCGTAGTCGCACCGGAGGGTCGGCAGGACCGTCACACCCTCGCCCACCTGGGCGAGGAGTTCGCGCAGGATCTGGTCCCGTGCGGCGCGCTCGTCGGCGAACCCGGCCGCGTTGTAGCGGTCGAGCAACCGCTGGGCTCGGCGGTTCGCTGCGGCCAGGACCGGATCGTCGGCCAGGTACAGCTCCCCACGCAGCATCCGTTCGCGCATCTCGCCCACCTGGACTCCTTCGCCACCGACGGCGCCCGTGCCTGTCGTTTGGCGGTTCGAGCGAAGCGGGTGACATCGGCTGAGGCAAGGACCGATGCCGTCTCGGGCCGCCGATACCCGGGCGAGTTGCGTGGGCCCGACGCCGTCTCGCAGCCGTCACCGCCTGGCTAGGGTGACAGGAGCTTGGTGGGCGTCCGTTGGGAGCCAGGACGGATGCGGCGAGCAACGTGACCTCGACCTCGACCTCGATCTCGACCGGTGGAGACGCGGCCGAGCGGGCCGGCGAGGTCCGACGCCGACCATCCACGACCTCATCGATCAACAGACCCACAGGAGGCACCACCGTGAGCGCATCCAAGGACCTCGGCGGCTCGGATCGCAACCTCGCGCTCGAACTCGTCCGCGTCACGGAGGCTGCCGCGATGGCGGCAGCGCGCCGGATGGGCCTCGGGGACAAGGAAGCGGCCGATCAGGCAGCAGTGGACGCGATGCGCGGCACGCTGGGCCGGATCGCGATGGATGGTGTCGTCGTGATCGGCGAAGGCGAGAAGGACGAGGCGCCGATGCTCTACAACGGTGAGGTCATCGGTGACGGGACCCCACCCCAGGTCGACATCGCCGTCGACCCGGTCGAGGGCACGACCCTGACCGCCAAGGGCCTGCCCAACGCGCTCGCGGTCATCGCGCTGGCGGAGCGTGGCACGATGCTCGACCCGGGCCCCTGCGTCTACATGCAGAAGCTCGCGGTCGGACCGTTGGCCGCCGAGGTGGTCGACTTCGAGGCCCCGATCGGCGAGAACCTGCGACGTATCGCCAAGGCCAAGGGTGGCCACGTGGGTGACGTGACCGTCAGCGTGCTCGACCGCCCGCGCCACGACGCGCTGGTCAAGGAGATCCGGGAGGCCGGTGCCCGCATCGCCTTCATCCTCGATGGGGATGTCGCCGGCGCGATCATGGCGGCGCGACCCGACACGGGGATCGACATCTCGGTCGGGACCGGTGGGACGCCCGAGGGGGTCATCACCGCCTGTGCGATGAAGTGTCTCGGCGGAGCGCTGTACGGGCGCTTGGTCGCCCACGACGAGCCGACCCGTCAGGCCGCGCTCGACGGTGGCTACGACCTCGATGCCGTCCTGACCCAGGACGACCTCGTGCGCAGCGACCGCGTGTTGTTCGCCGGGACCGGCATCACCGATGGTGCATTGCTCCGAGGCGTGCGTTTCAGTGGTCGCGGTGCGACGACCCAGTCGATGTCCATGCGGTCGAGTTCGGGCACCGTGCGCATCGTCAGCGCGGAGCACACCTTCACCAAGTTCAACGCGATCGCGAAGTTCGCCTCCCTGGACACCTTCGACGAGGGTTGAGTCTCGCTCAGACCGGCGTGGTCGGGATGGTCAGCGCGAACAGCCACGCCCCGGCCACCCCGCCGAGCAGCGGTGCCACGACCGGGATCCAGGCGTAACCCCAGTCGTTGCCCCCCTTGTCGGGGATCGGCAGGATGGCGTGCATGATCCGTGGCGGCAGGTCACGTGCGGGGTTGATCGCATAGCCGGTCGGGCCACCGAGCGACAGACCGATGGCCCACACCAGGAACCCCACCAGCAGCGGCCCGATACCGGTCTCGAACAGCATCGCGAGATCGACGCTCTCCTCCTCTTCGAGCGCGATGGTGTTGGCGAGGATGGCGAGCACCCCGAAGACCAGCATGGCCGTGCCGACGGCTTCGGTCAGGAAGTTCCAGCCGGGGCGTCGGATCTCGGGAGCCGTGGCGAACGACGCCAACTTCAACGCCGGGTCCTCCGTGGCGGCGAAGTGGTGGTAGTAGGAGAGGAAGACGATCAGTGCTCCGGCGGCGCCACCGAGGAACTGCGCGGCGATGTAACCGGGGACCTGGCTCCAGGGGAACTCCCCGATCGAGGCCAGGCCCACGGTGACGGCCGGGTTGATGTGTCCGCCGCTGATCCATCCGACCGAATAGACCGCGAGCGCGACCCCCAGGCCCCAGCCGGTGGTGATCACGATCCAGCCGCCGTCGTGGCCCTTGGTGTCCTTCAGCAGCACGTTGGCGACGACGCCGTTGCCGAAGATCACCAGCACGGCCGTGCCGATCACCTCGGCGAGATAGACCTCCATCCGAACCCTCGCACCCGGAGGATCGACGGTAGGGACGCCCGACCCAGGTCGGATGAACCGGCAGACAGGGGTTCGGACGGTCATGTCCGGACGGGACGGGACGGTCCGGTCCGGGCCGGGCCCCGTGGTGCGGGGCGCCGGGCCCGGTCCGTCAGTTGACGGTGCGGACCCAGTCGCCGGAGGTGGGGCCGGAGGGTTCGAAGCCCATCCGGATCAGGTAGCGGCGGTGGGCCTCGGTGTCGGCGCGGGCGACCACCTCGGTGATGCCATCGGCGGCGAAGACCCGTGAGCGGCTGAACAGCGTGTGTCCGGCCGCGAAGTCCCGGTGCTCCGGCGTGACGTAGTCGAGATCGATCGTGGCACGCCCGGAGCCGTCGTGACGCGCGAGCACCAACCCCACCGGCTCGGCGTCGCGGAGCACGACCCAGGCGAGATGGTCATCGTTCATCCCCGCGAAGCCCGGTTGCGAGCGGGCGATGTCCTCGGCGTGGAAGGCCACGAACCTCGGCAGGTAGATGCCGTCGGTCGGCCACCGCATCACCTCGAAGTAGGCGTCGGCCGCTCGGGCCCGCAACAACCGCGACAGGTGGTAGCCGTGCACGAGGATGATGGCACCGTTGGTGACCACGACCGGGATGGCGTCGATGAGCAGGCCGTAGGTGGCGAAGACGGTCGCGCCGATGAGCCCGATGATCCGTAGCTTGAGCACGGAGCTCATGATCAGGCTCAGCACCACCAGCGCGGATGCGAGGTAGCCGATCAGTTCGTACAGGGTGGCGGTCTCCACGGGCATCTCTCGGACGTCGGCGTGCGGATCGGATGGGCGGCGAACAACGATCGCGCCCCGGGCGCAGGGCCCGGGGCGCGATCACGGTCGAACGGTGTCAGCCGACGTAGCTGTTGAGGTCGTTGAGCAGCGCGGCCTTGCCCTTGGCACCGACGATGCGCTTGTCGGGCTGGCCGTCCTTGAACACCAGCAGTGTCGGGATCGACATGATCCCGTACTCGCGAGCGGTGCCGGGGTTCTCGTCGACGTTCAGCTTCAGGACCTTGATCTTCTCGCCGTTCTCGTCAGCGATCTCGTCGACGATGGGTCCGACCATCTTGCACGGCCCGCACCATTCCGCCCAGAAATCGACGAGAACCGGTCGGTCGGACTCGAGGACCTCGGTCTTCCAGTCGCCGTCGGTCACGGGTGTGGCGCCCATGGGTGCCTCCTGAAGGTTTCGGAACGACTCACGCGGTGGTGAGTGGTCGTGGGGGTCGGTACGCCTGGATGGCGTGGTGATGTACTGGGCGCAACGCTGGTCGCCGTGAGGCTATTCCGGCATCGGCCCGGGTGGGTGGGTGGTCGGGGATCGACCGGGTGGGTGGTCGGGGATCGACCGGTGTGGGTGGTCGGGGATCAGATCGAGCGGGTGGCCGGCTCGGCCTCCGGCGCTACCGCGGTCTGGCCCCCGCCTCCGGCGAGGAAACGCTCGGCGTCCATGGCCGCCCGACACCCGGTGCCGGCGGCGGTGATGGCCTGACGGTAGACGTGATCCATGACGTCGCCGCAGGCGAACACGCCGGGCACGTTGGTGGCGCTGCTGGGCTCATCGACGATGAGGTAACCCTCGTCGTCGGTCTCGAGCACCCCGTCGAACAACCAGGTGTTGGGGATGTGGCCGATGGCCAGGAACAGCCCGTCGGCGGCGAGCTCGCTGGTCTCGCCGGTCGCGGTGTCCTGGAGCGCGACGCCGGAGACGAGCCCGTTCTCGCCCTTGATCTCGGTGACCTGGGCGTTGAAGACGAACTCGATCTTGTCGTTCTTGAACGCCCGCTCCTGCATGATGACCGAGGCACGCAACGCGTCGCGGCGGTGGATGACGGTCACCTTGGAGGCGAACTTGGTGAGGAAGGTGGCTTCCTCCATCGCCGAGTCACCGCCGCCGACGACGATGACGTGCTTGTCGCGGAAGAAGAACCCGTCGCAGGTGGCACACGCCGAGACGCCGGCACCCCACAGTTCGTCCTCACCGGGAACGTCGAGCCGACGAGGCTTCGCCCCGGTGGCCACGATCAGTGCCTGGGTGGAGATGGTCTTGCCGGAGGCGGTGTGCAGGGTCGCCGGCTGCTGGTCGACATTGACCTTCACGACGTCTTCGGTGATGAACCGGGTGCCGAAGCGCTCGGCCTGCTGGCGCATGTTCTGGATCAGCTCCGGACCCATGATGCCGTCGGGGAAGCCGGGGAAGTTCTCGACGTCCGTGGTCAGGGTCAATTGACCTCCGGTGGGTCCGCCCTCGATCACGCCCTCGATCAGGATGGGCTGGAGGCTGGCGCGTGCGGCGTAGATGGCCGCGGTCAGCCCGGCCGGGCCCGACCCGATGATGACGACCTCGTGGACCTGGTCGTTCAGCACGTCCTCGGCCTCGGATCCGGCGTCGGTCGCCACGCCATCGGTCGGGCCGGTTGGGACGGAGATACCGGAGAAGCCGGACATTGAGGACCTCGTGATCGGTTCGGGGAGGCGTCGCCAGCGGTGGGTCGGTGGCGGTGACACGCCAGGGTGTCAGAGACGGTAACGACCGATGGTGGCCTCGCCATTCCCGCATGGTGGCCGGCAGGTTATGACCAGGCGGTGCTCGGGGTGGCGATCGGTGTCGGTCGGCGGCGTTCGTCGGTGGCCGGCGGCGGTCTTCCATGGTCACTACGGCAGGAACGCGCCTCCGACGGTGAGTGCCATCACGATCGCCAGCAGCACGATGCCGGCGGCCCGCCAGGTGACCACCGGGTCGTGGGTCTCGATGAGGTCTCCCGGCGCCAGGTCCTCGAGGTCGGCCAACAGTTGACGTGCCATCTCGACGTCGTCGCCCGGGACCTCGACGTGGACACCCCCGGTGGTGGTGTCGAGTTGGGGGAGGACCCCGCCCGCGTCGTCGGCGACCACACGGGTACGGATGCCGGCGTCCTGCAGGATGTCCGCCACGAAGCCGGCGACCGAGCGGGAGGGCACCCGCGCGACATCGGTCCAGCGCGCATCCACACGTGCGACATCCTCACTTCGGTCCTGCTCCACCATGAGGGCTCCTGGCCGTCTGGTCCGATACGGACGCTACCCGTACCCTGGCCGTATGGAATCCACCGCACCGACCTGCGCCCGCCATCCGGAGACCGAGACCCGGCTGCGGTGCTCCGCATGCGACACGCCGATCTGTTTCGAGTGCACGCACTCGGCGGCGGTCGGGTTCAAGTGTCCCGATTGCGCGGCTCACCTGGAAGGCACCACGGCGCCGCGTTCGTCCGGTGGCGGCGGGGCGCTGGCCCGTCTGGGGGCCGGGTTCGGTGGCGCGCGGTCGCGATCGGCGAGCGGGTCCGGCCAGCGCGCGGGTGCCGGCGGGGGCGCGTCGGACGAGCCCTTGCCGATCGCGCTCGGGGTGCGCGCCACGGTGGTCGGTCTGGCCGCGGCCTTCGTCGGCGGAGCGATCCTGGGACCGGTGTTGCAGGGCGGGGCGTTCTTCCTGCTCAGTTCCGGGTTCATCGGGTGGGCCGTGGCGCGGGCCGTCTACTGGGCGACCGACGATCGCAACTCGCCCTACATCCGCGCGATCGCGATGACCTTGTCGGGGTTCGCCGTGGCCGTCGCGCTCGGCATCGCCAGCGCATGGATCGGGGGTCGCGGCAGCGAGATCGTGTTCCTCGCCTATCCCGCGGCGGTGTACGGCGGCTGGATCGTGGTCCGACAGCGCTGACCGCCGTGCAGGCGCCGCCCCCACCTCCCGAGGCCCCGGCCGCCCACCCGCGTCGCTCGCCCCGTCGTCAGCTTTGGGCGAACCGCAGCAGTTGGCAGGTGGCACGGTCGAGCACCCACAGCTCGCTGCGGGTGAACGCGGCGGTCTCCGGATCCAGTGTCACGAGGCCGAGGGCGAGCGCCTCCTCGCCCTGGTAGGTCGCGAGCTCCGCGTAGGCGGGGATCGCGCCCGGCTCGGCGGCCAACACCTCGTCGAGGCAGCGGGTGAGGTCCGCCGCGTCGGCGGCCGGGAGCGGTGCCCCGTCGCGCGTGAGGAGCTCCGGGGCGACCGGGGCGCGGTCGTCCTCGGCCGACTCCGGTTCGGGAGCGTCCTCGAGGGCGCCATCGTCGTCGTGGTCGAGGTCCTGATCGGCCGCGGCATCCTGCGGTGCGTGGACGCCGAGTTCGGCCTGGAACCGCCCGGCGACGTCGCGTCCGAGGTCCTCGTCGTAGCGTTGTGCGGCGACCACCTCGAGCTCGCCGCCGGCGAGCAGTTCGTCGAGATCGTCGTCGTCGAGGGTCCGCCCCTCGGCGACCACGACCGGGCCAGCGACGTCGAACGCCTCCGCATCGGCGGCCTCCTCGGTTCCGGCCGTGTCCCCTCCGGCGTCGTCGGTGGTGCTGAACATCTCGGCGTCGTCGGCCATCTCGGCGTCGTCGCCGCCACCGAAGGAGGTCAACAGCACCCCGCTGCCCGCCAGGACCACCGCGGCCGCCGCGAGACCGATCATCGCCTGCGTCCGGCGCGACGCGCGGTCGCGACGTCGGGCGGTGAACCCCTCCGCTGAGGATCCCAGGTCGCTGCTGCCGGTGCGGGGCTGGCGCTCGGCGCTGCCGAGCACCTCGTCGAGGACGGTCGCCATCCGGTCGTCGAGGCGTTGCTCGAATCCCGCGGACGGCTCCGGTGAGCCCAACTCGGCGAGGTGGGCGTCGGCCCGTTCCATGGCATCGAGGTCGGCTCGGAGCTCCGGGTCGCGCGCGAGCTCGGCCTCGAGCGCGATGCGCTCGTCGGCGTCGAGTTCCCCGGCCAACAGTGCGGCCAGGCGCTCGGAAGCGTCCACGGTGGGCTCCGGTGCGATCTGGATCAGGCAGAACGAAGGGCAGGTCGGGAGGGGCAGCTCGGGGCTGTCCACCCGGTGGGACGTGCAGATGGGGGGCCGGGTTGCGCCGCGCTGGCATGGCGTCGTCGTGCCAACGCGCCGGTCATCCACCGCAGCAGCTGACCGGCCTGGCCGAGGATCAGGGCTCGGGGGGACCGCGCGGGCCGGGGCGCGCGGGTTCGGAGCGGCTGATGCGTGGTACGTCCGCCGCTCCGTGAGGCGGGTCCTGCCGGTCGTCGGGCGCATCGGCCAGCAGTTCACCCAGCTGGACCCGGGCGCGCGAGACGCGGCTCTTGACGGTACCGACGGGTAGGTCGGCGGCCTCGGCGGCCTCGGCGTAGGACAGGCCGTCCACCGCGACCAACAGCAGCAGCTGCCGGGAGCGCTGGTCCAACCGGGCGAGCGCCGCTCCGACCACCGTGGCGGTGGCATGGGCCTCACTGGTGTCGGCGACGCTCGGTTCGGTGCCGACCGCCGCGACGTCGTCCACCGGCGTCGACGGGCGGCGCGCCTCGTAGCGGATCCGATCCGTACAGACGTTGTGTGCGACCCGGTAGAGCCAGGTGGACAGCTTCGCCTCGCCGCGGAAGCCGTCGGCGCCGCGAGCGAGCTTGACGAAGGTCTCCTGGGTGGCGTCCTCCGCGTCAGCGTGGTCGTCGAGCACCCGGAAGCAGACGGCGAAGACCCGGTGCCGGTAGCGCGCGACCAGTTCCCGGAAGGCGAGCTCGCGATCGTTGCGGCTGCGTGTGACGTCGACGAAGCTGCTCAGCAGCTGCTGATCGTCGAGCTCGCCCCACGCCCCGATCGCCGCCATCACGGAGGACCGAGGAACTCGACCTCGGCGACCTCGGCGGTGTAGTCGCCGGTGCTGCTGGTGGACAACCCGGTGACCCACAACAGCCAGTAGCGCTCGGCGGTCGGACTGAACCGGATCGGCTGCTGGCCGAGCGTGTCGGCCTGGGTGGCGCGTGGGTCGCCCCAGGCCTCCGGGCCGGCAGCATCCGGGGGCAGCGTCGAGGTCGCGTACAGCTCGACGACCAGCCCGCCGCGCACGAAGTTGATGTCGACGCCACGGACCTCCTGAGCGTCACCGAGGTCGAACACCAACCCGATGCCGTCCTGATCGGGTCCGAAGTCGGCCTCCTCGTAGGTATCGCTGGTCCACGAGGTCTGCGGGTTGCCGTCGGTCGCGAGCGACGCGAGTTGCTGGTTCTCGCCGTCAGCGGGGTTCAGCGGGTCGTAGACCGTGACGTCCTCGACACGCCAGGACTGCTGCTGCAGACCGCTCTCCGGTTGCGGTTCGGTGCTCATGGCGTCGCGCGCGAACACCGCGACCAGCGTCAGGACCAGGCCCCCGATGAACGCGGCGACCAGGCGCCTGGCGTATTCACGTCGGTTGGCGGGCATCGGCCCGGAATAGGGGTGTTCCTTGCGGTCGATGCTCTGCAGCAGTTCAGGATCGTCGACCTCGCCCAGGTCGAGCAGGGAGACCGTGATCTCGCTCGGGCGGGATCCCACCATGGTCGCCAGGGCGCTCGACATGATGGCGCCGTCGGCGAACCGGTCCATCCGGTCGCGTCGCGTCGCGCGGGTGATCACGTCATCGAGCCCGCGCGGCACGTCGGCGATGATCTGCCGAGGTGGCATCAACTCGTGGGTCAGGCGCATCGCGGCAGTGGCGGTCGGGGTGTCGCCACTGAAGGCCGGCCGTCCCGTCAGGCATTCGTGGAGTACGACCCCCAACGCGTAGACGTCGGCGCGCGCATCGATGTCGCCGTCCTCGAGTTGTTCGGGTGCGACGTAGGCGGCGGTGCCGACCACCGTCCCCGGTGTGGTGAGGGTCGCGTCCGCACCCGAGAGCGCCTTCGCGATCCCGAAGTCGGTGACCTTCACCGTGCCGTCGGCAGCGAGCAGGATGTTGGCGGGCTTGACGTCGCGGTGCACCAGTCCGTTGGTGTGGGCCTCACCCAAGGCGCCGGCGACCTGTTCGCCGAGGGCGGCCACCGTGGCGGGATCGAGCTGGCCGCGCGAGCGCATCACCTCGCGCAGGCTCGGACCGTCCACGTGCTCCATGACGAGGTAGACGAGCTCGTCCTCACGGCCCGTGTCGTAGATGCGCACCACGTTGGGGTGGTTGAGCTGGGCTGCGGCGCGGGACTCGCGTTCGAAGCGTTCCACGACCGTTGGATCCGTCGCGTGGTGGGGGTGCAGCAGCTTCACCGCCACCGTGCGGGCCAGGTTCTCGTCGAAGGCGCGCCAGACGATGGCGGCCCCGCCGGAGGCGATGGGCTCCTCCAGCGCGTACCGGTTGCCGAGGTGCGAACGGTCCGGCCACGGCCGGTGCCCGCCACCCGCATCGACGTCCACGGCCTCGCGGTCGGCGGGAGCGGTGACGCCGAGGCCGGTGGGGAGCTCGGGTGCCGGCAGCGCCGAGATGGCCCCCGGCGTGGGGGTGTCCTGCTCGGAGGGTGGCGTGCCGCTCTCGTCGCTCGCGCCGGCTGCCGGACCACTCGGGTGGTTGGGCGTCCGATCGGACGCATCGTGTCCGCTGTCTGCGCGTTCGACGTCGAACGAGGGTACGTCGGTCACGGTCGGTGCGTCTCCGCGGTCACGCGGAGTCGTGGACTCATATCTCGATGCGGCCACCCAACCCCCTAGGGAGCCCACGCGACGCGGGCTGACGTGGTCACGTTCACCAGGTTCTGCAACGGTCCGATGCGGTGGATGACCAGCGTGGGCGCATCCTTCCCGAGTTCCACGATCAGATCGCCGTCTTGCTCGGTCACCTCGACCACGCGAGCGTCACGTTGCGCGGCAACCTCGGTCGCGGTCGCGGTCGCGACCTCGATCGATCGTGCCACACGGTATTCGTCGCCTGCCGCACGCGCGACCTCACGCGCGGTGTCGTCCAGGCTGACGTTGGTCACGACCACCGTGATGACCTCGAAGGCGACGAAGGCGACGACGGCGAGGAAGACCACCAGCTGGATCAGCCAGCCGGTGATGATGCCGCCGGATTCGTCGTCGCCCCGGCCGTGCCAACGGTCGATCACGTCGTCTCCGGTCGTCAGCGGTCCGCCCCGGCCCATCCGTGCGCTGCCCGTGACCTGTGTAGACAACCTTACGCCGCCAGGAGCCCTCCGGGGGTCGCTTCGTCGTGTTCGCCCTCGGCGGCTCGTTCCGGCGCGGCGACGATCACGCGACGTCCACGCTACTGAGGGGCGCGCGCGTGCGGTCGCCGCGTCGGACCGCGCCGAACAGCAGCAGGATCGCCACCAGCAGCACCGTCCCGGTCAAGGCGACCCCGGATATCGCGGTCGAGCGCACCGACAGCGTCGTATCCGCGATGATCGTCGTGCCGCTGGGGTCGGTGACCCGGACGGTCACCGGAAAGGTCCCGGTCGACAGCGCGCGGGTCGGGAACGACACGGTCGTACTGCTGCCCTCGTCGAGTTGCAGGACCTCCGAGCGACGGCCCTCCGGCCACAGCAGGCGCCCCTGGGACTCCACGGTCACCACGACCTGGATGGCTTCCCCACGGGAACGCTGCAGGGTCACCGGGATCTGTCCCGTGTCGGAGGTCAGGGTCACCGTCCCCGAGCTGACCTCGATGTCCCCGATGGTCCTGTCCACGGCGCGCTGGACATCGCGGACGAGCGCGTCGGCCTGACCGGTGGCGTCGCCTCGGTACCAGCGTGAGGTGGCACGGATCAGGTCGTCCTCGAGCGCCTGCAGTGAACGGCCCTGGATGCGGCTGTCCGGGGAGGGCAGCGCCGCCTCGAGGCTGTCCAATCCGGTCCGCGCCGTCGCCAGCTCGGTCACCAGTTCGCCGCGGAACGGCCCGTCGGTGGATGCCGTGAGCTCCACGGGGGTGCCGGAGTAGCGGGCGTCGCTGGCGACCCGTGCGGGCGAGTCCAACGCGATCCAGGATGCGTCGGTCAACCCCTGCAGCACGGCGGCCGCCGTGGTCGGCGACGGCTGCCAGGTCGCGGGCGGAAGCAACACCAGACCCCGATCGGGAGCGTTCGGAGCCACGAGGTAGGCCATCGCGGATTCCGCCACGGTGCGCTGTGCGGCGACCAGCGGGCCCGCCCGCGCGGTCGTGGCCAACGCCTCCTCGAGGTAGGGGTCGGCGATCAGGGCGGTCAGCAGTCGCCCCGATGGCGCGCGTACGGTGCGGACCGGCTCGTCGAGGGGCGGATCCCCGATCGGCTCGCCCATCCCGGCCGCCTGCGAGGGCAGCAGGACGGTGTCGCCGGGAAGCAGGTCGAGGACCGCGGACGAGATCGGGCCGTCGGCGAGGTAGACGCCGGCATCGACCGGGGTTCCGAGCTGCCGTTGCACGCGACGACGTCCCTCCGCCGCGGCCATGCTGCCGAGCTCGAGCGTGACGGGGTTGCCGGCGGCCAGCGCCCCGAGGTCGGCGTCGGCGTAGGTCCCGCTGATCGGCGCGTACGGTTGATCCGACGCGAGTTCACGGATCCGGCGCAGGGTCTGCCGGGCGAGCACGGCTTCGGGATCGTCGGCCGTGACGGTGCGGGTCTCGAGCGCCCCGTCCTCCTGACGCGTCAGGACGTCGAACCCGTCCGAGCGATCGCTCAGGTCCTCGAGCAGGTGGGCGGCGGGGGCGAGCACGATCGGTGCCCCCCGGGCCGACTCGGCTGCGGTCAGCAGGGTGTCGAGCCGGCCCCCCGGTCGGACCTCACGGCCGGAAGCGTCGGGGTAGGCCCCGCCGGTGGTCCGCCACGGTGAGGTGTCGAGTGGCCAGACCAACGTGGTGAGCATCGGCGAGGACGGGATCTCGTTCAACCACACCACGGCCGTCACGACCTCGTCGAGGGTGGTGGTCCCCCGTGTGACCGCCACCGTCACCGGATGCACGCTCCCGGGGCCGTCGG
>PWLR01000209.1 GCA_003558435.1 Nitriliruptoraceae bacterium
CCACCGCCAGATCCGGGCACTGCGGGCCGAGGGGGTGTCGGTCACCCAGCTCGCCCCATGGTCGGCGACGGGGTGCGCACCGGCCGACGGCGTCGCGGGGGTGGCCGCCGTCGATCTCCCCAGGGCCCAGGGCCGGCACCGACTACGGGCGCTCCGGGCCGCCCGACGGACCATCCGGGCCATCGGTCCCGACCACGACCTGGTGCTGCTGCACGACCCGGAACTGGTGCTCGCCGTCGTCGGCCGGTTGCGCCGGCTGCCTCCGGTGGTGCTCGACGTGCACGAGGACATGGCCGCCTCGCTGCACGACCGTGAGTGGCTGCCCGGGTGGTTGCGCACGTTCGCCACCGCATGCGTGCGGCGGCTGGAACGGTGGTCGGAGCGCCACCTCGCCTCGCTGCTGCTCGCCGAGGAGGGCTACCGCGACCGCTTCCGCCACGCCCATCCGGTCGTGCCCAACCTGCCATGGCGATCGACCCGCCCGGACACCCCGGTCGATCCCGACCGGGTCGTGTACGTCGGGCGGTTGTCGGTCGGTCGCGGCGCCCGCGAACTGATCGCGATCGCGGAGCAGTTGCGAGCGCACGGCGGACCGCGACTCGAGCTGGTGGGTGCCGCCGACGCCGACGTGGACGCGCCGCTGCGCGCAGCGGCGGACGCAGGCACGCTGCGCTGGCACGGCTTCCTGCCCAACGATGTGGCGATGGACCTCGTGCGTGGAGCCCTGGCCGGCCTCGCGCCGTTGCACGACCTGCCCAACTACCGGGTCTCGATGCCGACCAAGGTCGTGGAGTACCTGGCGAACGGGGTCCCGGCCATCGTCACGCCGTTACCGGCGGCGGCCCGGGTGATCGAGGCATCCGGCGCCGGCTACGTGGTGCCGTTCGGGGATGTCAGCGAGACGGTCGCCGCGATCCGTGAGCTCATCGAACGTCCCGAACATCGCCGGCGTCTGGGCCAAGCCGGCCTCGACTACGTGGAGGCCAACCACAGCTGGGATGCGAGTGCGCCCGGGGTCGTCGCCCACCTACGGGGTCTGGCCGTCTCCGGGCCGGCAGGTCGAAGCGACCCGGCCGCGGGCCGGTGAGATCGCCGGTGAACGTGGCCCGGTCAGCTCACGCTGCCGAGGGACAGCGAACCTCACAGACGCCGCGTCGCGCGGAAGGTGCGGGCATAGAGCCCGTTGCCGTCCAGCAGCGATGCACCGCGGTAGTCGCCCATCGTCGGCCCGTCGCTCGAACGGCGCGACGAGACGAACCGGTGCCGTCCTGCGTCGTCGGGACCGAGGTAGACGCCGACGTGGTCGATCTCGTTCGACGGCGTCGCGTCGAAGAACACGAGATCCCCGGGCTGCAGGCGTGAGAAGTCGGTGACCTGCGTGCCGCGATCCCGGATCGGCACCACGCCGGGGGCCTCGCTGGCCTGTTGGGTCGCACGGCGGGGCAACGCGACCCCGCCGTTGGGTGAACCGGTGAGCGGGACCCCGGAGCGCACCCCCCATAGCAGCCGCATGTAGCCCGAGCAGTCCACGCTCTGGTAGCGGTCGGCGATGGGGCCTCGGGTGGTGGTGGCGGCCGTGCCGACGACACCCTGGTAGTCGTGCCAGTCCGAGCCGACGGGACGTGTGTCGCCGCGCAGAGGGCCGTAGGACGCGTCGCCGGCGACCAGGACCCCGCCGGCGTAGATCTTCGGTGCTCCGGTGAGGTACTGCATCGAGGTCGCCAGCACGTCGGGTGAGGTGTCCTCCCGGGCCCGCGCCAGCCAGGCACCGTCGAGCTGACCGGCGAACGGTGCAGGCAGGACCCGGACCCAGGTGCTGGAGGTGACCCCATGCGCGGCGGTCGCTTCGTCGAAACGGCGGCTCGGGCCCGCGAGGGCCACGGTGCGGGCACCGTCGGTGAAGGTCGCCACCCAGGCGCCCTGGGGATCTTCGACGATGGTGCGGGCGGGATCGCTGACCCGGCGGGTCTGCAGTTGCTGTGGCACCGGGATCGAGATGATGCCGTTGGTGGTGAGCAGGTCGAGGTAGCGGGTGAGGAACGAGGCCATCTGGGCGCGCGAGAGCGAGACACGCGGCCGGTAGGTGCCATCGTCGTATCCGACGGTGATCCCACCCCCCACGAGCCGACGGATGCTGTGTTCGTGGGTGGTGCCCCCGATGTCACTGAACGTGGGTCCCTGCGGCAGGGTCTGGCCGAAGGTCCGCTCGTGGGTGTTGTCGAGCAGCGTCGCCAGCTGGGCCCGGTCGATGGGGCGATTCGGCGCGAAGGTGGTCGCGGTGGTGCCCTGGATGATGCCGACGCCCGCCAGGGCCGCGATGGCGTCGTGGGCCACGTGGGTGTTGGCGACGTCGGCGAACGGATGCGACGCGGTGGGGGCGGGGGCGTCCCCGGACAGTGCCAGGAGACCGAACAGTGCGATCGCGAGATGCCCGCGTGTGGTCGTTCCGTCGGGCCGGAACAGGCCGTTGTTGCCCTGGACGACCCCGAGCGAGTGCAAGCAGAAGATCGCTGACGCATGGGCTTTGCCCGCCGTCACATCCGGGAAGCTCCCGGCGAGCGCAACCTCTTCGGGACAGATCTCGGCCAGCGACGTCGCATCGCTCGGTGACGCGTCCGCCGGCGGCAGAGGCCAGCCTACGAAGGCGACCGCGAACGTCACCACGACCGCGAGCGACCTCGCAGCGACTGTTGCCACCCTCATGTGCGCCCCTCATGCTGCCGCGTCCGGTTTGCCCAATCCCGGGTCGACCGACACCTGCGGCCCTTGAGCGGCCCCATCCCAGATAGCCCGAAGGTCGCGCGACCATGGTCGATCGGACGCACGGCCTGCGAGGCCCGACGGACCCGCCCCTGGGGATGGACGCGACCCCCACCGGCAGATGGACACCTGTACGAATGGCCATCAACTCCCTGCACAGAGCCGCAGCGTCGGCCATCCTCCGCCGGCCGGAGCAGGCATGGATCGACGTTCGAACGACGACCCCACGATCTGCGACCGGCATCGCGGCCGTTCGGGCACACGACAACAGGTAGCGCCCCGGTTGCACGCCCGAACTCGCAGCTGGGTCGTGGACGGTTCCGATGGAGCCGCGGCCAGCCAACCCTGGAGCGCTATGAGTCCCCGTCGTGTCCTGATCCTGCTGCCTGCGGTGCTGTTATCGATGCTGATGTTCGCCCCGGCAGCGTCCGCCTCACCGACGTTCGCGGACATGGCCGGCACGACCCACGAGGCTTCGGTCACCGCCCTGGCCGATGAGGGCATCGTCAACGGCTGCCGCGCCGACCGGTTCTGCGCCCGCGACGAGATCACCCGCGGCCAGGCCGCGACGATGGAGGAGGTCTTCACCCGGTTCAACCCGAACGACGAACACGGCCGGACTTCGCCCCTGACCGAGGAACAGTTGCGGGACCTGGTAGAATAGATCGGAAGAGCAC
>PWLR01000231.1 GCA_003558435.1 Nitriliruptoraceae bacterium
GAATTTCATTCCAGTTCATGACTTCATCCGTTGAGTGCTCCCATTGGTAAGTGTTGCTGGCACCGCCAACTTCAACTGAAAGTTCAAGGGCTGTCCCATAATCCACCTCAAAAACATCCGACTCACCCACTTTGGCTTGAGGGTCATAATAAAAATCAACAACGGCTCCCAAATTATTTTCAATGGCATCAAAGTGCAGGTGATTGTTTTGCACATTGAATACTTCCAGCATGCCTGCTTCATCAGCATTTCGCCCGGGTAGGCGATCAAGGCGATTGGATTGCATATAAAGCCTTCTCAGATTGGGAAGGTTCATCACTGCAAGTGGCACCTCTCCTTGCAGCTCATTGTGATTTAACCGCACACTTCTCAATGCCTGCAAGTTGGCAAGGTTCGGAGAAATGTCTCCCACAAAACCGTTGGAACTTAAATTTAGCCTTTCCAGACTAGCCAAGTCAAAAACTTGCACGGGGATGTCGCCGGAAAAATCATTATGACCCAGGTTTAAATCCCTCAATTTGATTAATTGGCCGAGTCCGTCAGGGATTTTCCCGGAAAACCCATTGCCATAAAAATCCAGGACCTCTAAGGAGTTCATTGTCCCTATTTGCTCAGGCAAGATGCCACCAAAATCATTCCCCCCAGCTCTTAATTCTACAAGTTCTGTAAGTGCGGTTAAATGGTCAATAGTTCCTGAGAATTCATTTCCGCCCAGGTTGAGCCTCCTCAGCTGTGTGAGTTCCTCGATTGACTCCGGGAGGTCCCCACTGAGCTGATTATTTGAAAGGTCCAATCGGCTCAATTTAGAAAGATCACCAATATCATCCGGAATTGTCCCCTCAAGCTCATTGTCCGACAAAACCAAAGTCTCCAACTCAGTTAAATCACAAATTGCATTCGGAATGGTTCCTTCCAGCGCATTACCGGATAAGTTCAATATTCGCAGCTTTTCCAGGGAACCAATTTCCGCAGGTATTTCACCCGTAACTAAGTTGTCCTGACCATCTATTCTGTCATTATCCAGCCTGAGTGCCTCCAGTTCTTGCAAATTCCCAATCTCAACAGGCAAACTCCCCCGCAAAAATCTGTTACGAAGCTCCAGCCTGGTCACATGATCGTTCGCCACGGTCACACCCACCCAATTGTTAGTCACATCCCCGGGTTCTCCATCAATATCCCACGGCGTCTCATCCTCCTCCAACTCCCAATCATCGCCCCCAAGCTCATTGTAAATTGCCTCGAGTGCTGCAAATTCTTCCGAGGGAATTTGCCCAGTAAGATCATTTGCGGCAAAAAACGTGGATAAGGTAAACAAGCACAAATAAAGCCATTGATTCATGTTGCGACAATTTAAAATGAATGACGGGCTAAAATAGCATTTTTAATCAAAAAAAGTTAACAGTTTTTTGCAGTTGACAAGAAAAATGCCTATTTTCGACGTTCGGTCTGTTTTTTAGGATGCCTTAGATATGTCATTAACCCCAAGTTGTTCGCTCAATCCTTCATTGATTAATCAACCCAGTCCACACACCGACGTTGCATGACAGGTTGATTCCGTATGGATGCATGCTTAATATTATGAAGACACAAAAACCATAATCACTAACCAAAACAATGTCAAAATGAAACAAATCATTACTTTTTTAGTCATCACGTGGTGTATAGCGCCTTTTGCCCAGGCACAGGAAGGCAGTTTGCGCACATTTTCCGAAGATGGAAAAGCGTTCCAGTTGGATCGGGAACATGCAGTTGTACAAGATCAAGACGTGCCTCCGGCCATCCAGGAGTTCGTTGAGGAGCACGGCTGGCGCTCCGGCCGGATTGTCGGCGGGGAGGATGCCGATATTGCCGATCATCCCTGGCAAGTTGCCCTTATGGATGGTAACACGCAGTTTTGCGCCGGCAGCATCATTCACCCGGAATGGATACTCACCGCGGCTCACTGTCTGACAGGTTCATGGAATCCCCAATACATACGTGCAGGAGTCACCAATAGAACGCATACTAGCGGACAAGACATTAATGTTGCTGAAACAATTGCTCACCCTGCTCATAATACCCCGGTGACCCACGCCAACGACATCGGTTTGATGCGTCTTACTGCGCCCCTCGACCTGAGCGACCCCAATGTAGCTGTCATTCAACGGGTAACCCAGGCTGATGCTGATGCAGGAATGACTGACCCAGATACTGAGGCTACAATTACCGGTTGGGGAACACTATGGTTTAATGGCCCTTCGCCTGACATATTACAGGAAGCTGACGTGGACATCGTGTCCAACGAAGATGCCATGGATCCGGGTGGATATTCATCTGGATCGATTACCGACGACATGCTGGCAGCTGGCTTTTTAGGAGAAGGTGGTGTGGATGCCTGCCAGGGTGATAGCGGCGGACCGCTCGTCGTCCCAGACGGCAGCGGCGGCTTTAAGCTTGCTGGAGTGACAACTTGGGGAGAGAGTTGTGCGCTGCCTGACTATCCGGGAATTTATGCCCGCGTCAGTTATTTTGAAGATTGGATAGACGATTATGTATCTGATCCCGGCACGCCCGCAGCTCCTGCTGACCTATCCGTTGAACCAGACCCGAACGAAGGCCTTTCTGCCATCATTAGCTGGGTGAACCCCGACGAAACCGTTGTAGGTGACGACATTACCGAACTGGATGCAATACGAATATATCGAAATGGCGAAGAAATTCATTCGATCAGCAATCCAACACCAGGAGTTTCCGAGAGCTATACAGATAATGACGTACCATCTAGTGGCATGTATCAATACGAGGTTGCTGCTGTCAATGAAGCCGGCGAAGGGGTAATTGCCAGTGAATTGGTCTACGTTGGTGAAGCACCTCCTGACTATGACCTGTTATTCAATCAACCATACCTTGATGGGGGATCAGCTCCAAATAGTTCTTTTGATCAGGCTGCAGGCATTGATTATGAAGCAGCAGATAACTTTTGGGATATTGAAGAAGAAATAGAAAAATTTATTTTTTATGGGTTGAGCCAAAAATTTACAGATGGCAGTTGGCAAGAGCAGACCCCAGACCCTATTGAACCCTTTATTGTGCGCTTCTATGATTATATAGTTGATTTTGTAGCAGGACTTGAAGCTCCTGAAACAGGAACATACCAGGCTGCTTTACTTGACTTTTTCGGCGACGGCTGGGGTGGAGCATGGCCGGATCCAGCGGGTCAATACCATACCCTTAGCGTATTTGTAAATGATGTTTTGGTGCTGGACGAAATTACCATGCTGGATGGCGAAGGTCCTGACTACCATACTTTTGAGGCTAACGCCGGCGATGAAATCACCACTATTTTTACTGTGGATGGATCATTTGCAGCTGAATGTTATTATGCCATCCTCGATCCCAATGAAAATATCATCGCAGAGGAAGGGGGTACATGGGACAGCCCGGGAACAAGCAC
>PWLR01000069.1 GCA_003558435.1 Nitriliruptoraceae bacterium
CGATCCGCGCGCACAGCGCGACCCGATCCGCGCGCACAGCGCGACGCCCACGAGGAGGCTCCTGCGCCGGGAACGCCCGGCTCCCAGGAAGCTCGGACGCCCTCACAGCGGCTTCTCAGCTAGATACCTGCGGTTTCCCGGAGGAAGCCAGTTCGGGCGTGCGTCCTTCGTGAGCGTCGCATCTCCACCATGCACGCCTGCGCGGGACTCCGCTAGGGACGGACGGCCCTGACCAACGACCGCACGAGCCGCGCCCTTCGGTCGGCTACGGCGCGCTCCCTCGCGGAGGCTGCCGTCAGCTCAGGTCCGGCTCGCCGCAGTGGCGAAGGATCGCCGCTCGGGTGGCGTGGTGCAGTTCGACGGCTCCCACCCAACCGGTGGTGACGGTGGACACGGGCTCCCCGACGGTGACGGTGATCGGCCCCCGTCGGGGGAGGTGTCGGCCGACCGGGAGGATGTGACGGGTACCGCACAACGCCACCGGCACCACGGGGGCCTCGGCGGATGCGGCCGCGATGAACGCCCCCATGTGGAACGGCTCGAGCCCCGGCGACGTGGAACGTCGTCCTTCCGGGAAGAAGACCACGGTGCGCCCGGAACGGACGAGTTCCGTGAGCGCCCGGCTGTCCGCCAGGCCGCGAGCACGATCCCCTCGGGTGACGAGCTGGACCCCCAGTCTGGCGACGAAGATCCGGATGAACGGGTTGTCGGCAACCCCACTCACCGCCACGAAGACGGCCGGTTCCGGCAGTAGCAACATCAGCACCAGCGGATCGAGGTAGCTCGCGTGGTTGGCCGCGACGACGGCCCGTCCGGTGGGGAGGTGCTCCGCACCGCTCACCGAGACCCGCGTGCCGGTCAGCCAGAACACCAGCGTCCCGGCGCGTTTGACGATGCGCCACCGCCGGTCCTCCCCCGGCAGCACGGCCACCAGCGGCCACACGACCAGCTGGACGAGCGCGAGCAGGATGCGCGTGTAGAGGCCGAACAGGGTCCCGACGGTCCGTGCCCCCGCGCGTCGGATCCCAGCGCGCGCGCTGGACACCGCGACCCGTGCGACCTGCCACCACACCGCCCGGTCCGGAGCGGCGAGCTGCCCGCGCTCGTAGTGCTCCCGTGCGGCGGTCCGTCGGATCTTCCCACTCGAGGTCTTCGGCACCGACCCGGGAGGCGCGAGCACCACCTCGTCCGGCGGTGTCCCGGTGACGTCGATCGCGACCCGGCCGACCTCCCCGCGGATCCGCTCGCGCTCGGCGGGCTCGCTCGACCGGGTCTCGGCGAGCACGACCAGACGCTCGGTACCCGTCCGCGGCTCGGCGACGGGGAAGACCGCGACGCAGCCCTTGCGCACGCCGGCGACGCGTCCCACCGCCTCCTCCAGCTCGCTCGGATGCAGGTTCCGACCGGCACGGATGATCAGATCCTTGACCCGTCCGGTCAGATGGAGCTGTCCCCCGGCCAGGTACCCGAGATCGCCCGAATCGAGCCAGTCGCCGTCGAACAACCGACGGGTGGCGGCCGGGTTGCGGTGATACCCGGCGGTCGCCGAAGGTCCGCGGAACTCGACGCGGCCTTCGTGGCGTTCGGGCAACGTCGCACCCCCACGATCGGCGATCCGCACCTCGTGACCGGCCAGCGGACGGCCGCAGGCGACGAACCGTGCCGGGTTCGGATCGTCGTCCGCGGCCGGTACCGCACGCCCCGAGCGGGTCAACGGTTCCCGGGCGACCCGGTCGATGACCGGCCCGCGCCCGAGCGGTGGCACCGTGAGCGCCACCGAGGACTCCGCGAGCCCATAGACGGGGGTCATGGCCCCCCGGTGCAGGCCGACGTGGGCGAACCGGTCGACGAACCGGGTGACGGTGTCCGGGCTGACCGGCTCCGCGCCGTTGAACGCCAGCCGCCAGCCAGCGAGATCGAGACCGGCGAGCTCGGCGTCCCCGATGCGGCGCAGGCACAGCTCGTAGCCGAAGTTGGGTCCGCCCGACACCGAGCCACCATGATCGTGGATGGCCTGTAGCCAGCGCACCGGCCGGGCGAGGAACGCCAGGGGCGACAGGACCACGAACGGCAGCCCGAAGGTGAGGCTGAGCAGCCACGAGCCGATCAGCCCCATGTCGTGGTAGAGCGGCAGCCAACTCACGAACACGTCGGTGGGGACGATCTGCCCGGCCTGGCCCATGGCCCGGATGTTCGCGAGCAGGTTCGCGTGACTGAGCACGACGCCCTTGGGATCGCCGGTGCTCCCCGAGGTGTACTGCAGCAAGGCGGTGACCGACGGGTCGGGGGCCGCGATCGTCGCGCCGCCGCTGGCGCCGGCGAGGTCGTCGACGCTCACGACGTGCCGCAGCGTGGCCACCTGGGGAGCGACGATCCGGGCCAGACGACGCGCTGCGGGGACGGTGATCAACGCGGCGGCTTGCGCGTTGTCGAGGATGCCGACCTGACGGTGCAGGTGTTCCTCGAGCCGGGACGGTCGCCCCGGCGGGTAGATCGGCGTCGGTACGCCACCGGCGAGCAGGACACCGAAGAACGCGGTGAAGTACTCCCGCCCGGTGGGCAACATGATGGCGACCGGGGCCCCCGGGGGCAGCTGACGTTCACGGAGGCCGGCAGCCACCGACGCCGCCTCCCGCCGCAGGGCGCCGTAGGTCAGGACCTCGTCGTCCCGCCCGTCCGCGACCAACCGGATGTGCGTACGGTCGGGATGCCGTGCGGCATGCCACTCGAGCACCCCGACGAGGCTGGTCGCATCGATGGGCGCACCCGGCTCGGGAGCCACGAGGTCGCGAGCCGGGGGTACGCCCGCCCGACCGATGCGGGCCGAAGGCTCGCCCGCCGCGGACAGCTCGGCGAGCAGGTCGCGGGGCGTCTCCACGGACGCCAGGACCTCGTCCTGCAGCACGACGCCGAACCGGTGCTCGACGCGTTCGAGGAGTTCGGCGATCGCGAGGCTGTCGAGGCCGAGGTCCGAGACCAACGAGGTATCGAGCCGGACCACGGGAACCGTCGGGACCGTGCGGGTCTCCACGGTCACCTCGCGCACGATCTCGAACAGGGCCGCGACCGTGTCCGCGTCGTCGGATCGCTGCTGCGGTTGCCGGCTCACCGCCGCTCCTCACGGGAGGTCCGACGGTAGCCGCGTCGGTACCGTCGACCCGGTCCGGGTGGCCGCCCGTCCGGGCCGCCGTCGGTCCCGGCCTGCCCCGGCCCCCGTACCCCGGGCCGACGGGCCTGCCGCTCGGCGTGCGGGGCCTCCTCCTCGAGGTCCTCGAGCTCGATGCCGCGGGTCTCTGGCAGCGCCACGAAGCCGCACGCCGAGAACATGACGACGGCCCCGAGCAGTCCCGCCGCGACGGCGAAGTCCCCGGTGGTGTCGGCGAGCACCCCGAAGATCGTCAGGCCTACGATCGCGCCGAGCACTCCGGTCACCATGAGCCACCCGGCGACGGTCGCGCGGACGGCGGTCGGAACCAGCTCCGAAGCGAGGGCGCCCTGGGCCGGAGCGAAGGCGCTGGCCAGCAGGATGGTGCCGAGGTAGCCGACGCTCAGCGCGGTCAGGTCGGTGGAGTAGGAGATCCCCACGGCGAGTCCGGTCCCGGACATCGCCAGTGCGCCGGTGATCCGGCGGCCGAACCGGTCGGCGCTCCAGCGGCCGAGCACGATCCCGGCCAGCCCGACCGGACCGGCGGCCAGCACGAGCCCTGACAGCTGCAGCGCCGACGCGCCGAGTATCCCTTCGCCGTAGACGAACAGGTAGGAGAACCCCGGACCGGTCGCGACCGCGATGGCCCCCACGAGCCCGGCCAGGATCGCGACCCGCCCCCTGAGCTCCCGGGGTACGACGCCCGGCATCCTTTCGGCCCCGGTGCGGTCGACCGCGATCGACGGCTCCCGGATGCCGCGGGCGAGCAGCGGCAGGAGCAGCAGTGGGCCGAGCGCGAACAGGGTGACCACACGGAACGACGGCTCGCCGGGCAGCAGGCCGCGACCCACCGACACGAGGCCCGACCCCAGGCCGTAGGCCGCGGTGATCAGTCCGATCGCCGCGGCACGGTCGACCGATCGCGACTCCTCGGCGGCCACGACGCCCGCCACGGTGTTCACCGTGGCCAGGAACGGACGCGCCAGGGCGATGAACGCGACGTACCACCAGAACCCCGGCGCGGCCGCGGCCAGGCTCGTCGAGGCGAAGCCGACCGCGGCGACCGTGAGCAGCAGCCGACGACGCCCCAGTCGATCGGCGAACGCCGCCAGGAACAGGCCCCCGAGCGACGCCAACCGGATCAGTGCGAGGGCGATCCCGATCGTGGACGCCCGTAGCCCGAGCTGTGAGCTCACGTCGTCACCCGGAACGGGTTGCCCGAACTCGGCGGCGACGTCGCCGATGACCACCGTCACGCCGAACGCCGACAGCCCGGCGCCGACCGAGAGCAACGCCGCAGCCAGCACCGGCGTGGTCAGCCACGACCGCCTCCGGTGCACGGCGCAGCGTCTCAGGCCTGCCCAGCCGCCAAGGTGCGGGCCGACGTCGCCGTCCCGTCCTCGGTGCTCGGCGTCCCGGTGGTACTTATGGGCGCGATCGTCACCGTGGCACCTCGAAGTAGCCGTTCGGTCTCGAGACGGACGGACTCGCGTTGGACACCGGCGGGGAAGGTCACTTTCCGGTGCGCGAGGACGCGAGGATCGAGCACCACAGGCACGTGCAGCATCGACGGCAGCGCCGGCAGCGCGCCGAGCTCGAACTCCGGGAAGACGTCCGCGATCTCCTTCTCCGACGCCAGGGTGGCGTGGCGGTCACCGAGCGCCTCGCGGGCGAGGTCCAGATCGAGCCGCCTCGATGCCGGGAGGATGGCGAGCGCAAGGCCGGACTCCACGTCGAGGACGAGCACCTTCAGCACCTCATCGGGGTCGAGGCCGAGCGCCCGGGCCTCCTCGAGCGAGGTCTCGCTGCGCTCGTGCGGCAACACCTCGAACCGCACCCCCAGACGTTCCAGATGATCGGTCACAATGGTCATCGCCGTCTCCTCCCGATACAACGACCGCGGGCCGTGGCCGCGACTCGACCCGGCCGGGTCCCAACGATCATGCACCGGTGCTCATGGCGGCGGCAGAGGCGTTCGACCCGATCGGGCGTGGTCGTGCTCGGTTCGTGTCAGCACCGGGTTCCCAGCGCCGGCGCTCGAGCCTGCGGGAAGAGGGACTCGGGGGTGCAGGACCGTGCGCGCGCCCGTGGGCCCAGCCGGGCCAACGGTCGGAGAATTGGGGTCGTGCGACCCGGGCGCGACGATGCGTGATGGGCGATGCTGGAACGACCGTCCCCCACTCTGACTGTTCGTCTGCGAGGTGGGTATGAACGAGACCCTGCGATTGGGGACCGTCGCCGGTGTGCGCATCGGGGTCAACTGGAGCGTGCTGGTCATCGTCGCGCTGCTGCTGGTGGGCCTGTCGGCGGGGCGCTTCCCGTTGCTGTATCCCGGCCACGCTCCCTGGCTCTATGCCATGGCCGGAGCGGTGGCGGCGGTCGCCTTCCTGCTCTCGCTGCTCGCACACGAACTGGCCCACGCCGTGGTCGCCCGGCAACACGGTGTCGAGGTGGAGGGGATCACGCTGTGGATGTTCGGTGGCGTCGCGAAACTGGAGGGTGAGGCTCGCGATGCGAGCGCCGATCTGCAGATCGCCGGTGTGGGCCCACTGGTCAGTCTCGTGCTGGGGGTCGGCTTCGGGGCCATCTCCGCGCTGGCGGCCTGGGCAGGACTCGACGGACTGGCCCTGGGCGTGCTGACCTGGCTCAGTGTGGTCAACATCGTGCTGGCGGTGTTCAACCTGGTCCCGGCGGCCCCACTCGATGGTGGTCGCATCCTGCGCGCGCTGCTGTGGCGAGCGCACGGAGACCGGGTTCGTGCCGCCGTCACGGCAGCTCGGGCCGGCCGACGGTTCGGGTTCCTACTCGTGTCGCTCGGCCTCGTTCTGGCCGTCTTCGCCGGCCAGGTCGGCGGGATCTGGTTCGTGCTGATCGGATGGTTCATCTCCTCAGCGGCGACCGCGGAGGAACAGCACGCACGCCTCCAGGGTCGGCTCGACGGCGTGCTGGTCTCGGACGTGATGAGCCCGGCCCCGGTCACCGTCCCCGCCGACCTGCCGGTCATCCGGCTACTGGAGGACTACGTCCTGCGATCCCGGTTCTCGGCCTTCCCGGTCGTCGATACCGCCGGGCGCCTGCAGGGGTTGGTCACCCTGAACCGGATCAAACAGATGCCACCGCAACGCCGCGCGACCTCGCGTGTCGAGGACATCGCGTGCGCCCCCGGCGAGGTCCCGCAGGCCGCACCCACCGACCGCCTCGTGGACGTGCTGCCGGTGATGGCCCGCAACGACGACGGGCGGGTCGTGGTGCTCGACGGTGACCACATCGTGGGCATCCTGACGTCCACGGACGTCGCCCGTGCGATCGAGCTCGCCGAACTCCGCCCGCGATCGGCACACGGATCCGCCTGACGGCGGCCGGCATCGATCGGTACGCCGTCACCCGGCGCAGCGTCGTGCGGCCCGATCGAGGAGTTCGAAGGCGATGACCCGGTCCTGACGCGGCGTCACGCCGAGTTGCAGAGCGGCGGTACACGCCGCCACCAGAGCGTCGCACCGTGACTCCGCCAGGGCCGTCAGGCGGCGTACGTTCTCCTCGGTGGGACCAGCATTGACCGCGAACCCCAGTGCGGTCGCCGCCAGCATCGCCACCTCGGGCGTGGTCGGGATCGTCACCCCCGGTGCATGGGGGGCATCCGCCCGACCTGGCGGAGATCCGTCGCTGGGAAGCATCACGCCTTGGGTCACTGGAACTCCGTCCATCCGTCGATCGCGAGGACCTCAACTGAGCAGCCCCCGACGACACCGGATAGGCACCAAGGTCACCGATGCGTCCATCGCCGGGTCGATCCGATGGACGTGGTGACCTTGGTGCCTAGAGGACGCGCATCGTGCGTGGGAGCCTGTGGGGAGCAACGGGAGGGAGCGCCCCATGCCGGATCCCACTCCGACCATCCAGCCCGAGGACCGTTCTCCCCCGCACCGCGGAGCGGAAGCCCTGTCGGTGAGTGTCGAACAACTGGACACCCTCCAGCAACGGCTGTTCGCGATAGCTTTGGCCCTCGGTCTGGCCGGCGGCGAGTCCCCCGATGCCTCCACCGCCGCCGAGTTGCGTCGACTCGAGGGCCTGATCGCCGAGCTGATCATGGATCTACGTGCCTTGGCCCGTCCGTGGTCGGCCGCCGGGTCCGACACGAGGGGAACCGCCGATGGTGATCCGCGAGCAAGGCGCGCTGCCAGCCGGCGAGCCGAGCCCGGTACGGCCCACCGTCGTGATCGTCGATGATCATGAGGTCGTCCGACAGGGGATCCGTCGTGCGTTGGAGCAGAGCGCCGGCGGCTGCGAGGTCATCGGGGAAGCCCGCACCGTCGCCGAGGCACACACGCTGATCGACCAGACAGCGCCGGACGTGGCGATCCTCGACGTGGTCCTTCCGGACGGCGACGGCATCCGTCTGTGCCGTGACCTGCGTGCGAAGCATCCGGGAACTTCCTGCCTGTTGCTGACCTCCTTCCCGGAACCGCGAGGACTGCTATCGGCCACGCTGGCGGGCGCCGCCGCCTATCTCGGCAAGGACGGGAGTGCCACCGATCTCGTGTCGACCGTCTGCGCCCTTGCCAACGGTGAGCAACTCCTGCGGCCGGATCGGGTATCGGCCCTCCTCGATGAGCTGACGGTCAGCCCGCCGGATGACCCTCGCATCGCGCTCCTGACCGCGCAGGAACATCGCGTCTTCGAGTTGATAGGTCAGGGGATGTCCAACCGTCAGATCGGTGAGCAGCTGCATCTCGCTGAGCGGACGGTCAAGAACTACACCTCGAGGCTGCTGAGCAAGCTCCACATGGAGCGCCGGTCGGAAGCAGCGGCCCTGGCGGCACGGTTGTCCGAGCGACATGCCCAACAGCAGGCACGACGACCATAGGGGCCACCCTCGGGATACCGAGGCGCTACGGAACCGGCAGCGTGAACTCGAACCGGGCACCCTGTGCATCGCTGGAGGCTCTGATGCGCCCACCGTGTCGTTGGACGATGCGACGGCAGGTCGCCAGACCTATCCCGCTACCGCCCCCTTCGGGAGCCGCATCGGCGCGCGTGGCGTAGTCGAAGATCGCGTCTCGCTCGGCCGGAGCGAAGCCGCGGCCCGTGTCCTCGACGGTGAACCGCCAGCCCGCCGGCACACGCTCTGCCCCGAGCGTGATCACGAGACGGCGTCGTGGTTCCCGGAACCTCACGGCGTTCGCGATCAGGTTCTGGAAGAGCAGCCGGAGCTGTTGCGGGTCACACGCGACCTCGGGTAGCACCCCGATCCGTAGCTCGGCCCCGGCGGCCTCGATCTCCGGAGCGAGGGCTTCGATCGCGTCGGCGACGAGATGGCGCGTATCGACCATGCGCACGTTCAGCCGCCCACCGCCGATCCGGGCGAGCGCGAGCAAGCCCTCGATCGAATCCCCCATCTGCGTCGTGAGATCCTGGGCCACGTGGAGGATCTGGCGCCACTGCGGTTCCGGGAGTTCGTCCCCCCGGTCATCCAGCTCGGCCAGGAATCCACGTAGGGTCGCCAACGGGCTGCGCAGATCGTGCGAGGTGACGGTCGCGAACCGCTCCAGTTCCGCGTTGCTACGCCGGAGCTCGGCGTTCAGCTCGCGCAGCTGTCGCTCGACGGCCTTCCGTTCGCTCAGGTCGACGATCTGGCTGACGAAATGCATCGGTCGCCCGCCCGCGTCACGGATCAGCGATACGTGCAGCTCGCACGGCACCAAGGAGCCGTCGGCACGCAGATACCGCTTCTCGAGCTCGTACGTACGTCGGCGGCCGGCCACCAGCTCGTCGAGCAACACGAGGTCGGCCTCGAGGTCATCCGGGTGGGTTATCGCCTGGAAGGTGAGCCCGCGCAACTCCTCGGTGGTCCGCCCCACGATGCGACACAACGCGTCGTTGACCTCGAGGAAGCTGCCGTCGAGACCGACCAGGGCCATCCCGATCGGCGCGTGGCCCAGCGCGGCACGGAACCGTTGTTCGGATGCCTGCAGCTTCGCTTCCATCGCCCGCCGCTGCGTGATGTCGCGGGTGGTGCACTGGATCGCCGTGACCTCGCCGGTCTCCGGGTCGGTGATCTGGTGACCGTTGACCTCGACCCACCGATAGTCGCCATCCGCGCAGCGCATGCGGTACGTCACGCGTCCGGGGACGGGATCGGCCACGACCGCTCGGTGGATCTCACGGATCGCGGCCAGATCGTCGGGGTGGAACAGCTCGTAAGAGGAGGTGCCGACCAGCTCCTCCGGCCGCCAACCGAACAGTTCCTGACTCGCCTGCGAGACCTCCAGATACGTGCCATCGAGGTCATAGAGGGCCAACATGTCCGCCGATGCATCGCTCAGCTGGCGTAGGCGCCGTTCGCTGTGCGCGAGCGCCGCCGACCGGTCGAGTTCGTCCGTCACATCTCGCGCGACGACCAGACCTCCGGAGACGGTGCCATCCACCGCACGGAGCGGCACGATGTCGACGGCGTTGGTGCGTTCAGGCCGCCGGACACCACGGTGGCGGAAGCTGCGGGCCTCCCCGGCGATCGCCGCGCGGTAGTGACCTGCGAGTTCGAACGCCTCGGGGCCGGCGACGACCTGCTCGAGGCGACGACCCAGCAGTTCCGTCGGGTCCCAACCCTGTTGAGCCAACCCGGACCCCCCCGCGGCGGTGAATCGCAGGTCGCGGTCGAAGACCAGCACGGCGACGTCCGGAAGCCGGCCGAGCAGGGCATCGACGGTCGGTGGCCCGACCAGCGGAACCAGCTGGGGCCCATCACCGCGAGCCGGGCCATCAGCGCGCATGATCATCCTCGCTCGTGCCGCCCCAGTTCACCCGCGGGTGGGGACCACCCCATCCTCGACACGACCCCTACGGTCCCGACCCGGTAACAGGACCCCTGATGAAGGGCCGAACGTCCCGCGTCCAGGCCATCCCGAGGTCGACCGCTCCCGCGTTATTCGAGGTAACGGGCTTCGATCGCCAGCTGTACGGCGTCGCGCAACGCATCGTGCGAATGCTCACCGGCGCGTAGTCGGCGTTCGGCGTGGGCGACGAGCTCGGTCAACTCGCGGTCCTTGAGTACCTCACCGATCCACCGCGAGAAGTCGTGGCGACGCGCATGCTCGTCGATCGTCACCGGTTGACAGGTACCGAGCTTGCGGTGGAACTCCCGAAGGTTGCCAGCCACCTGGCCCTGATCGGCAGAGGCGAAGTAGAAACGCAGGGGCTCGGGGAGTTGGCCGTCGATGTACTTGTGCCAATGCCGCACATGACCGCTGCTGCGCCGCCCGACCACGAAGCGCGTGGGCGGCTCGGTCTGCGAAGCGTCGATCAGCGTCGCGGCGCCTCTCGCCCCGCCCGAGACGATCCGATCCTCCGTTTGACCGCTGGCGCGGACGACGTAGCGCAGGGCCTCTTCCGCGCCGGAGCCCTCGCCCTCGGTGAACACGACGTGATCGACGGCCCGCCCCACGACCTCTGGCAGCCGGTCGGGGCGGAACGTGCTGAAACAGAATCCCCGTTCACCTGCTCGTATCGCGTCCCCCCAGAGGCCGAGACCGAGCGGCAGCGTCTGGGCCTCTTCGAAGAAGATCCAATGGGGCAGACCCGTCACCGCGCGTTGCGCCATGATCGCCGGAGCGATCTCGAACAGGTACGCCTGCTGCTCGTCCGGGTCATGGCGCGAGAGATCGAGCACGACGCTTCCGAACCGGTGGCGCAGCAGTGCGGTGAGGTGAGCGGTGCTGGGAAGCGGCTCCGGGCCACCGACCCCGAGGATGCCCCGCCTGTCGACCAACCCCTGGTGGTCGCCCTCGAGATCGACGACGAGCACGCTGTAGCTCATCCGGACCAGTTGCTCCACGAGCAGGCCGGCGAGATACGACTTGCCCGAACAGCTCGCCCCCGCCAACAACAGGTTGACCTGCGAGGCGGGGATGCGCACCGGATTGCCCTGAGCATCGCGTCCGAGCGTCAGTCGGTACTTGCGGGGTCGCAGGGTCTCGGTACCCCCCACGATCGGTCCTCGAAGCAACGCCGTCACCGCCGCCCCGTCAGCCGCCGGCAGCACCAGATCCGCACCACGCTTGAGGGCATCGACGGCGTTGGCGACCGCCACGCCCAGCTCGCACGCCTCCAGCAGCGCATGGTCGTTCTCGGCGTCACCCACCGCGAGGGTGCTGTGCCGCGAGATGCCGAGGTTGCCCAGTGCCTGTTGGAGTCCCGTGCCCTTGGTGACCCCGCCGGGAAGCACCATCATCGCCGCTCGGTTGCGCACGACCTGACAGTCGACATCCAACCGCGCGATCTCCTCGAAGACCGCGCCGAGATGCTCGGTGTCGCAGGCCAGCAGGACACGCCCCTGGCGGACGGGGATATCACGATGGGTCAGCGCTCGCGCCAACGCGGGGTCGACCGGTGTCGCGAGGTCCCGGATCCCGTCGGCATCGGCGAGGACCGCCCCGTTCTCCGCGACGATCGCATCGAACTCCTTCTCCACCGCGGGGAACACAGCCCGGAGCTCCGAGAGGATCCGGCCGGTGACCAGCAGGACCGCCTGACCCCGCCGACGGGTTTCACGTACCGCCTCGAGCGTCTCCGCGGTCAGAGAGTCGGTCTCGGTCAGCGTGCCGTCATAGTCGAGGGCGATCGCCTGTATTGCCGAGGGCACCGGTCTTCCTCCATCGTTCGGCTTCGTCTGCCTGCGTCGAACGGCTTTCCCACCATGTTCGGACCCCGCGTGTGCCCGGCCTAGAGACCTCGGTCACCTCCTCACGCGCCGACGGCTTCCAGTGGTGGAGCCATCGAACGCGGTTTTCGAGCCTTCCGACTCTGTCGACCGGCTCCGTTCCGACGCATGATCGGTATCGGAGGGTCACAACTGGTGTGCCTGAGGCGTGGTCCACCGTTCCCTGGAGGTGAGTGAGATGACGACCAGGACGAGCCGGATCTCCGCTTTCGTCGTCGTGGCGATGGTCACCCTCGTGGCCGTCACGGCGATCGTCCTCACCAACGTCCGAGATCAGGCCGAACGACCGGATCGGGATGGTGTCCTCGAGATCGTGATGGAGGACTACAGGTTCCGGCCTGCCGAGTTCGTGCTTCCCGCGGGTGAGCCGGTGACGCTGGTGTTCACCAACACCCAGGATTTCAACCACAACCTCACGTTCGGACGATCGCTGGTGGAGCAGAACGGTCGCCCCGTCCGCTTCGAGGAGGACCTGCTGGCGGGCGTCGATGCTCGGGTCACACCACCCCGAGCCTGGATCGAGCCGGGGACCGCCGACACCAACGTCACGGTCAGTGTGGCCGCCAACTCGACCGTGACCGCCGAACTCGTCCTGCCGACCGACCGCGCCGGAACGTGGCAGGCTGGCTGCTTCATCGGGCCAGGGTGTGACCCGCGGGTAGGTCTGGCTGCAGAGGTCACGGTCGAGTGATCGCGGATGCTCGCCGGGTCGGGCGGGGCGGCACGGTGAGGAGCCCTACGATCCCGTCGTGCCACTCAGCGCGGCCACGGCGCTCAGCACCGGGGACGGAACGGGACCTCACGTACACTTCGTGGCCCCAGCAGAGGTGCCACAACCGGTGAACGGCATAGGTGTTCAACTCGCGCTGGTCGCGTTCCTGATCGTGCTCAACGCGGCGTTCGCCGGCTCCGAGATCGCCCTGATCTCGCTGCGCGAAGGGCAGCTTGCTCGGCTCGAGGATCGCTCCGCCGCCGGTCGGGCCCTGGCCCGGCTGGGGCGGGACCCCAACCGGTTCCTCTCCACCATCCAGATCGGGATCACCCTCGCCGGGTTCCTCGCCTCGGCGACCGCCGCGGTGGCGCTGGCGCAACCGCTGGTCGAGCCGTTGGCGTTCCTGGGCGGCGCGGCCCGCCCTGCGGCGATCCTGCTGATCACCGTGGTGCTGGCCTTCGTGACCCTGGTCTTCGGGGAGCTCGCGCCCAAACGCCTGGCCATGCAACGGGCCGAAGCGTGGGGTCTGCTCGCGGCCCGCCCCTTGGCGGTCATCGCCAAACTGACCGCCCCGGCGATCTGGCTGCTCTCGCACGCCACCAACCTCACCGTCCGGCTGTTCGGCGGCGACCCGGATCAGGACCGGCAGGAGGTCACCGAAGAAGAGATCCGCGACCTGGTCGCGACCCAGGCCAGCTACACCGAAGAGCAGCGCCACATCATCGAAGGCGCGCTCGAGGTCGCCGACCGCACGTTGCGCCAGATCCTGGTGCCCCGCAACCGGGTCGTCGCGTTGCCCGCCGACCTCGAGGTCACCGAAGCGCTGGAGCGGTTGGTGGCCGCCGGTCACACCCGGGCGCCGGTGTACACCGACGACCTCGACGACGCGGAGCGGTCGGTGTCGCTGCTCGGGCTGGTCGGGCGTGATGGCACGGTCGGCGATCACGCCCACGCGGCCCTGGTCCTCCCCGAATCCCTGAACGCGGTCATCGCGCTGCGAGAGCTGCAGGACCATCGTCGACAGCTCGCGCTCGTGATCTCGGAGCACGGCGGGGTGGAGGGCATCATCACCGTCGAGGACCTCGTCGAGGAGCTCGTCGGCGAGATCTACGACGAGCACGACCGGGACGTGCAGGCCGTCGTCCACCAGTCCGACGGCAGCGTGGTGGTACCGGGCAGTTTCCCGATCCATGATCTGGTCGACCTCGGCCTCGACACCATCTCCCAGGGGGCGACCACCGTCGGAGGCTTGCTGACCGAACAGCTCGGCCGGCTCGTGGACTCCGGCGACATCATCGAGATCGACGGCGACACCTTCGAGGTCCTCGACGTTCGCAGGCACACCGCCACCCGGGTCCGGATCAGCCCCACGAGCGAGACACGGTCCGAGATCGAGACGTCCTCCGGCACCCCCGTGGCCCCCCGGGACGTGTGACGCTTCGGCGAACCTGCCCGCAGCGCCACGGGACCGCGCCCGCGAGGCACGGCTCGTGACCGCCCGGCGAGGGCCTCGCAGCCGCACCGAGGGCCAGCCCGCACGGCTCCCGCGGTCTGCTTCGACGTATACAACCGTGTTGGCCGGTACAGACCTGGCGCGGTGGCGTACAGTCGTCCGATCGGACCACGTCCATCGGGGGAGCCCATGACCAGAATCACCGCCCTGTTCGCCGTACTCGTCCTTGCCCTGGCAGCCTGCGCCGACGATGCCGCGGAGGAGGCGGAAGCCGACGAGTACAGCGTCGAAGACCAGCCCGATGCCGCGGCCTCGTTCGTCTCCCCGTCCGACGGTGACACCGTGACGAGTCCCTTCACCGTCGAACTCGCCGCTGAGGGCGTCGAGCTCGCCCCGGCCGGCGAACCTGCCGTCGGCGAGGGGCATCAGCACGTCATGGTCGACATCGGCTGCTACGACACCGGCGAGAGCATCCCCGGCCCGAGCGACGCGGACGAGGCCCAGGGGCGCTTCCACCTCGGGGATGGTTCGGACGCGCGCGAGATCGACCTCGAGCCCGGCACCTACGAACTCTGCGTCCAGCTCGCCGACGGCATCCACCAGGCCTTCGGCTCGACCGAGACGATCACCGTCACCGTCGAGTGACGCAGGCGGGTGCGGATCCGGGCCGGGCGCGCGAACGTCGGCCCGGGTCGCGCCACTCCTCGGTTGCGCAGCAGGCAGCACAGCGGTGACCTCGGTCCCGCCCGAGCTTCTCGAGCTCGCGAGGCTGGTGACCGGCTGAGCCCGCTCCACATCCGCCCCCCCAGAGACCTTGGCACCTCCGGTCCTGGGACGTCTTGCCCTACTGCGTGTTGGGGCCCGGGAGGAGAATCGGTGGTGTCCCCCTCGCCGGCCGGGTAGACGGGCTGATCAGGGGCTCGGTACCGCGGCCGCCCCGTTCCGGAGCGAAGCCATGGCCTCCCACACCCCCGTCGTTCGGTTCGTCGAGACCAGCAAGCACTTCGGTGACGTGGTCGCTCTCGATCGGCTCACCCTCGAGGTGGGCGAGGGCGAGATCGTGGGGCTGCTGGGCCCCAACGGCGCCGGCAAGACCACCACCCTGCGCACCCTGCTCGGGTTGATGAAGCCCACCTCCGGGCAGGCGGAGATCTTCGGTCTCGATGCCTGGTCCGACCCCATCGACGCCCATCGCAAGCTGGCCTACATCCCCGGCGAGTTCCACGTCTGGCCCCAGCTGACCGGTGGCCAGATCCTCGACCTGCTCGGTGCCGTCTCCGGCGGCTACGACCCCGCCTACCGCGACCAACTCGTCGGGCGGTTCAACTTCGACCCCACCAAGAAGGGCCGTTCCTACTCCAAGGGCAACCGCCAGAAGATCGCGGTCATCGCGGCGCTGATGACCCGCGCGCCTCTGCTGGTGATGGACGAGCCCACCTCCGGGCTCGACCCGCTGATGGAGGCCACCTTCCAGGACTGCCTGCGGGAGGCCAAGGCCCGCGGGCAGACGATCCTGCTCTCCAGCCACATCCTCTCCGAGGTCGAGGCGGTCTGCGACCGGGTCGCGGTGCTTCGCCGGGGTGTGCTGGTCGAGCACGGCACCCTGGCCGAGCTGCGCCACCTGCACGCTCACTCGGTGGAGGCCACCTACGAGGGTGAGCCGCCGGACCTCGAAGGCCTCCCCGGCATCGAGGACGTGTACGTGCGCGACGGCATCATCCGTCTGCAGGTCACCGGCTCGACCGACCCGCTGCTCAAGGCACTCGCCGCAGCCCATGTGCCGTCGATCCAGATGCGCGAGCCGTCGCTGGAGGAGCTCTTCCACGCCTACTACGACGAGTCCGATGACGTACCCGCCGGCGCGGCCGGCTGACGCCTGTGCGCAGAGAAGAGACCGTCATGGCCACCGTTACCCCTCGCCGCCGCGACCGGGCCACGATCGCGTCGCACACCCGATCAGCACCGGTCGTCGAGGCCCGCTCACCGGCCGTCGTGTGGTGGCGCACCTACCGCCACCATCTGCGCCTGCTGCGCAACGGCGCCGTGGCGTGGATCATCGGCCTGGCCGGCATCAGCTGGGGCGTGGCGGTGACCTTCGAGGACCGCTACACCACCCCCGCGGAACTCGCCGCCTTCGCCGAGTTCGAGGGTGTGCCCGCGTTCGAGGCGATGCTCGGCCGGCTGGTCGGTCTGACCACCGTCGAGGGCGGGGTGCTGTCGCGTTGGGGCATGTTCGGGGTCCTCGCGGCGATCTGGGGCATGCTCGCGGCCGTGCGGCTCCTGCGCCGTGCCGAAGAGGTTGGCCATCTCGAACCGTTGCGGGCCGGAGCCATCTCGCCCCGCGGGCTGCTCGGCTCGGCGCTGGCCGCGATGGCCACGGTCTTCGCGCTCTTCGGCGTGGCGATCGGGGTGACCCACACCGCGGCGGGCATGGACGCGGCCACCTCCTGGGCGCTCGGCGGCGCCGCGGCGCTGGTGACCGCCACCTTCGCCGCCGCGGGGGCTCTCGCCTCCCAGCTCACCCCCAGCCACCGGCGAGCCACCGGGATGGTGGGCAGCGCTCTCGGACTGGCGCTCGCGGTACGCATCGTCGCGTCGGCGAGCGCCACGCCGGAGTGGGTGTGGTGGGCCACGCCGCTGGGATGGCTGGGCTTCCTGCACGAGATCGACCAGGCCCGCACCGCGGTGTTCCTGGCCTATCTCGGGCTGCTGGCCGTGCTGGTGGCGGCCACCTACCTGCTGGCCGGCCGCGACCTGCACGCCGGCCGGCTCGCTGCCGGTGACGACGCCGTACGACGCGCGCCACGGCCGGTTGCCGGTCAGGCGGACCTCGCGGTCCGCCTGACCGCGGCACCGATGCGGACCTGGGGGCTGGTGGCCGGCGTTGTGGCGCTCGGGTTCGCCCTGCTCGCACGCGACTTCAGCGTCGCGGTCGCCGACCTCGAGACGATGGCCGAGCTCACCGCGATGATGGGGTATCCGGCCATGGGCACCCCCGAGGGGATCGTCGGGTTCGCTTTCTCGCTGGTCGGGATCGTGCTCGCGGTGTTCGCCGCCGGTCAAGCGGCCGCCATCCGCGAGGAGGAGGCCACCTGGCGCATCGAGCACCTGCTCGTGCGGCCCGTGGGCCGGGTCCGGTGGCTGGCCACCCGCACGGCCACCGCCGCCCTGGCCGTGGCGCTCGCGGCGGTGATCGCCGGCATGCTCGGCTGGCTCGGCACCGCCCTGGTGGGCGCCCCCATCACGTTCACCGACGGTCTCTTGGCGGGCGTCAACCTGATCCCGATCGCGTGGCTCGCCCTCGGTATCGGGGTGGCCGTCATGGGGCTGCTCCCCCGGCTGACCGCGCCGGTCACCTACACCCTGGTGATCGTGGCCTACCTGCTCGACTTCGTCGGCGCGATGCTCGAGTTGCCCGAAGCGGTGCTCGACCTCAGCCCCTTCCGACACCTCGCCGCGGTCCCGGCAGCCGACATCAACCTCGGCGCCGCCCTGGTCATGCTGACGGTCGCCGTGCTCGGCGTCGTCGTCGGCGCTGTCGCCTTCGGGCGACGCGATCTCCAGGAAGCCTGAAACGCCGATGCCGCCGCACCCGGCGGGGCCATCCCGTGTGACGACGTAGCGACGGCATCCATCGGGTGCCCCGCCACGAGCCGCAGTCCCGAACAACCGGGTCGATGGCCACCTCATCGCCGTGCCTGACCGAGCGGTGGCACGGCGCGGGATCTACCACGCGACGTGCGCCGTCGATGCCGGGGACATCACCCGACGCAGCAGCAGCGCCGCCGGGGCAGCAGCGCCGCCGGGGCAGCCGACGCGGAGCGAGCAGGGGTGGCGCCACGCCTGGAGCTCACGCTCCGGGCTGTTCGCCTCGAACTCGACCTGCGTGCCTGGCGTGCCGCCCCCGAGCCGACACCGCCAAACCGACGATGACCCAGCCGTAGACGAAGTAGGCGATCTGGAGCCAGTGGGGCGGCCAGCCGAGGAAAGCCACCTGGACGACGATCCACGACACGAGGCCCGCTCCGACGAGCACATGGCCGACCGCCGCCCACCGTGCTCTGCTGAGCTCGGCGAGGAACACGACGGTGGGCACCAGGCCGTTGACGATCCCGAGCGCGATCCCCGCGAAGACCGGCGAGGCGAAGGGCAGGTCGGCCACCACCGCGTCTCCGAGCATCTCGGGGCCGGCGACGACGAGACCGGTCGCGCCGCCGTAGGCACCGACGGCGAGCACCGCCTCGAGCCAGAGCAGGCTCGTCCTGACGGGCGTCCGAACCGGATCGGGGACCTCGACCGTCGCCATGGCGCACCTCCTGCGACCGCCTCCCATACTCGGGGCGGTTACACCCGAGTGGACCATGGTCCGACCGCTCGGATCAGGGCTGCGGGACCCGCAACGCCAGGACCTTCGAGCCCCTGCGACCAGTCCCCCGGCGCGGCGGGCGCGGACAGAGCCTGCGGGCGGGCAGCGCGCCGACCCTACGGCGCGCGATCACGGACCACAGCAGGCCAGGGGTACGGCCGCGACCCACCCGGTCAAGGACCACGGCGTTGACGTCGATCAGGGCATGCCCTCCGACGGGGGACCCCGGTGTTCGAAGGCTTCGACTGCGGCGTTGATCGTGGCGAAGACCTGCAGTCGACCGTGGGGTGCCAACAGCTGAGCCCGGGCCAGCCGCCCGAGCGTGCGGGTGTTCGCCCGGGCTACCGCGATGACCTCGACGTGCTGTTCGTCGAGTAGCTCCAGGACGTCGGCCACCTCGTCGAGCGCGGTGGCGTCGATGTCGCCGATGCCTTCGAAATCGAGCACGACCCAGATCTCCTCCCCCGGGTTGTCCTGCAGGGTGTCGAGCAGCCGGGTACGGAAGTGCTCCACGTTCATGAAGAACAACGGGGCATCGAACCGATAGACCAGTAACCCCGGCAGGGTCCGGGCGCGAGGGTCGGACCCGACCGACACCCAGCCATCGAGATCGTCACGTGCACCCAGGACCGAATCCTCGGGCCGGGACATACGCGCCAGGGCGATGACCACCGACAGCGCGACCGCGACCACCACCCCGACGAGGACGTCGAAGATCATCACCCCGAGGCTCGTGATCACCGCCAACCCCAGCTCGGATCGGCTGATCCGCCACAGCTGACAGAATCCCGGTGGATCGATGATCGCGAACGCGGCCGCGACGATGACCGCCGCCAGCGCCGCTCGCGGCACCGCGCCGAGCACGTCGCCCGCGACCAGCAGGGTCACCGCCACCACCCCGGCCGCCAGGATGCTCACCACCGAGGTGACCCCACCCAACGAGGCGGCGACCGCGGAGCGGCTCGCCGAGGACGACACCGGCATGCCCTGCAGCAGCCCGGCACCGAGGTTGGCCGATGCGAGCCCGGCGAGTTCCTGGTTGGCATCGATGCGGTAGCCCATCTTGGTGGCCACCGCCCGTCCGGTGAGCACGTTGTCGCTGAACCCGACCAGCGCCACCCCGAGCGCCACCGGTAGCAGCGCTCGCAGATCGCCCATCGCGACCGCGGGGAGGGTGAGGGCCGGCAGGCCGGTCGGGATAGCACCGATGGTCGGATCCCCACGCGCCGGCAGGTCGAACGACACGGAGACGGCCGTGGCCAGCCCAACGGCGATCAACGCTCCAGGGGTCCGGGGCGCGAACCGTCGCAAGCCGAGGATCATCAGCAGACAACTCAGCCCCAGCAGGACGGTCACCGGCCGGAGCTGACCGATCCCGCGCACGAACTCGATCAGGCGGGGGAAGAAGGTGTCCGCCGTGATCGGCACACCGGTCAACGCCGACAGCTGGCTACTCAACAGCACGAACCCGACCCCGCTGATGTAGCCGACGAGCACCGGTTTGGACAGCAGGTGGGCGACGAACCCCAGACGCAGCAGCCACGCGATACCGGAAACCACTCCCACCAGCAACGCCAGCGCCGCCATCAACGCCAGGTAGCGCGACGGCTCCGGAGCCGTGCCGGCCACCGCCGCCACCCCGGTTGCGGCCAGGATCGCGGTACCGGGCTCGGGGCCCGTCCCCAGGTGACGGGAGGTCCCGGTCAAGGCGTAGGCCACCGGTGCGAGCAACGAGGCGTACAACCCGGTCGCGGCGGGCACGCCGGCCAGCTCCGCATACGCCATCGACTGTGGGACGAGCATCGCCCCGACGGTCAACCCCGCGACCACGTCCGGGCGCAACCAGGTGAGCTGGTAGCCCCGGAGCAGGACCAGCCCGGCAAGCGGCGCGTGCCCCTGTCCTCTCCGCCCCTCGCCGGTGGCCATCGCTCCCGACTCCGATCGGGCCGTCTGACCGAGGGGCGCAGGCCGAGCCTCGGCAGGCTCGCGCCTGCCTCGGCGGTCGCGGCGTGGACGGGCAGGACGCCGCATCCACGACCAACCATCCAGACGGTCGATCTTCACCCGTCTTGCCGTCTTCCTCGTCCTTCAGGCACGACCACCAGCACCGGGCAGGGCGCGTGCGCCACGACCTGGTGGGTCACCGACCCGACCAGCAGGCCGCGGAACCCCCCGTACCCACGCGAGCCGACCACCAGCAGATCGGCACCCTCGGCGGCATGGCACAGCACCTGGGCGGTGTGCCCGACCGCGATGGTCCTTCCGATCTCGAGACCCTCGACGTTCACCGCGGTCAGCGCCTGCTCGATCAGCTCTTTTCCGGCGACGCGCAACTTCGCGATGGGTGTGGGCGGTGCGAACACCGGATCGGCGAACATCACCGGCTCCGGGACCGCGTGAACGACCTCCAGCCTGGCCCCTCGCAGCCGAGCCTCCTGCACCGCTCGGTCCAACGCCTGGACCGCGTGCTCGGACCCATCGACCCCTACGACGATGCGTGCCATGTGACCACCTTTCGCATCGGCGGGATGTGCCACCACAGGCCGGCCAGCGCCAACCCTCCTCGACCGCTCCACCCAAGCGTCCTCCGATCGGCGTCCATCGGGAAGGGCCGAACGCGGGTACCCGCCGGGACGGTCGGCAGTTGATCGGTTGCGACCCGCGCGGATCCGGGTAGCAAGCTCCCACCGCGTGACGACCACGATCACATCGCTGTTGGTCTCCCTCGCAGCGCGAGAGGCCGAGCAGGGTGCCTACCGGCGGACCATGTCGCGTCGAGTACGACCGAGTCGCCCCGGCTCGATGGCGCGCTCGCGCGGCGACGACCCCTCGAGACGGCGCCCGCCGCGATGGTCCCTTGGCCCGAGCGTGTCCGCCAGACCACCCCGGGGAGAGCCCGAACGAACCCTGGGCGCGGTCCGGGCTGCCGCCGTGCTGAAGGCCGCATGGCCGCACGCACCGAAGGACAAGGTCCGATCCGCCGTGCCGGCGCTGAGCCGGTCGCGCAGGTACCAGCTCTCCCCCGCACCACACCGACGGTGGTGCGGCCGTCGCCGTTCCAGTCGCCGACCACCGGCACGTCACCGGCTCGCCCGTAGCTGAACGAGATGTCGGTCGCACCCGAGGCGAGCCGGTTTGCGCAGGTGCCAACGCCCGGCACGAAAGACGCCCGGAGTCGCGACCCCGTTGCCGTTCCAGTCCCCCATCAGCTGGACATCGGTGGAGCGTCCCCAAGCGAAGCTCGGTTGCCCGCGGACCAGCCAGATCCGATCGCGAACCACCACCGGTACATCAGCAGACGCCGCACTCGCCGGTGGGGCGCTCGGATACCCGAGCAGCGGCATCAGGCCGACCGCAGCCACTCGCGACAAAGCGAAGCCCCGGCGCGGATCCAACGATCGACGGTTCACGATGCACTTCCCGACCGGATGCGCACGTCGCTTCCCGGTGGCAACCACGGGCATCTCTCACCATCATCCCCTTCTGCATCCGCCACCAGGGGGACCAGAGCCCTCCTTGCGAACCGCCGTGGCGCTTTGGTCGGATGACCGACGAACATCCGCCACGTCCCGAACGGACGCGCTGATCAGGCGCCTGAACGGCCCCGGAGTGACGTCTTCTTGACGTCACTCCGGGTGGGCTGCGCGCAGCCGAAGCCGATCAGCCAACCATGACAGAACCAGGGTGACGGCCGGGTCCGGCGAATCTGGCTTGCGGTCACCGTCAGGCACGGTGATCAGGTCGTGTTCGCACGTCAGCCGGCTGTCGGCGGCGGTGTGGCTTCTCAGGCCTACCTTGTCACCCGCGCTGACCAGCAACAACGTCGGCGCCGTCACGGCATCGAGATCGTCTCGGGCCAGGTCCGGACGCCCCGACCGCGCCACGACCGCGACGACGTGGAGACCATGGCTGCGTGCCGCCGCTCTGAGCGCCGCCGCGCCGGCGATGCCCCACCCCACGTAGGCGACCGGCAATGCGCCTAGCACCAGGTGGTTGCGTAGCCACCGGGCTGCCTCGACCAGCTGCGCCGCGGAGCGATGGAGGTCGGTCAGCTCGATGTCCTCGCCGAGCCCCGTCATGCACGGCGGTTCGAAACTCAGCGTCACGCAGCCTTCGCGCGACAGCGGAACTCCCATCTCCCGATCGAGGGACTCGATGTCCGCCCCGGCGAACAAGATCGCAGCCGTGGGGGTCGGTGGGAGCCGAAGCCGGGCGAACAGCGCCAGTCCCGACACCGGTACCAGGAGGTCGTTCGCCGGAGGCGTCCCCCCATCCCCGACCGTGAGGATGATACCCCCGGCACCGGCGTCGGCGAGGAGGTCACCGATGGTCTCCACGTCCGGGGTTTGATCGTCGAGGTAGACGTCATCGAAGCTCTTGGCTTTGGAGGGAACCTGCAAACTCACGGCTCCTTCGACCCGCTCGCGCAACAACGCGAGTACCGGCTGCGGCGAGGTCGGTACCGCGATGTGGACCTCCGAAGCCCCGTGGGCCTTCACGGCGTGCACGGCCGCGAGCAGCGAGTGACCGGTGATCGCACCGTCATCGACGACGATGACCGTCCGATCGTGCAGATCGATGACCGGGCGACCGCGACGGCAGACCCGTCCGCGGCGAGCGGCCCGTCGGGCGGCGTCTTCGGCCATCGCCCGGAGTTCCCCCGACGGGATCCCGGCGCGCGCCGCGGAGTCCTCAGCGAGGTGGATGGTGCCATCTTCCGCTGCAGCTCCGAGCGTGATCGCCCGATCGTCAGGTGCCTGAAGGCGCTCGACCAGCAGCACGTCCAACGGTGCGGACAACCGCTGCGCGACTTGCTGTGCGACCGTCACGCCACCGGTGGTGATGGCGAGGACCACCGGTTTGCGAGCCCGCAGGTCAGTCAGCCGCCTCGCGAGCAGGCGTCCGGCCTGGCCCCGGTCGTCGAACCTCACCGCGTCGCTCCGACCTCGTGCGAAAAGCGTCCCTCGTGCGAAAGACGTCCTCCATCGACGATGCACCCGACGCAACGGTCGCGGTATGGCCGATGGCCCCGGCACCTCTTCTCTGGGTCATACGCATATCACGGATCTCCTCGGGTTCGTCTCGGACATCGGGCCATGGTCCCCTAGCCCGTGAGGCCGTGGCCGAGCGATGATGGAACGACCCCTAGCAACACCCGAGCAGCACCCGAGTAGCACCCGAGCAGCGATACGAATCAGGATCGATCATGGGTGAGATCCTCATCGGCGTGGATGGCTCCGAGGCCTCACAACGGGCAGTTCACTGGGCCTTGGACCAAGCACGAGGGCGCGACCTCGGCGCCGTAGCGGTGCACGCGTACAAGCCAACCCCGATCCGCAACCCCTATGCCGGCGCCTACCCCTATGTGCCGGGTGACCCGACCCCCGTCGTGAGGGAGCACGACCGACGGATGCAGGAGCAACAGGACGCCCACGACCGACAGCATGCCGAGAGCCTCATCCAGCATGCTCTGGACGAGGCCGGCTGGGGCGTCGACGGTCCCCCGGTACGGCCGCTGGCGCTAGCCCGGGATGCGGCGAAGACACTCGTCGAGATGAGCGAGCATGCCGAGCTGTTGGTGGTGGGCAGCCGTGGCCGCGGAGGGTTCACCGGACTCCTGCTCGGCTCGGTCTCCCAGCACTGCGCCCATCACGCCCACTGCCCCGTGGTGATCATCCGCTGAGCGCCTTCGTCGCGGTTTCCGGCGGGGGTTCCGCGAGCAGTTGCTGCTGGGACGCGGGGCGGTCACGATCACCGTATGTCCATCGTGGGTCGTGGAAGGATCCGTGGTGCACGCCTGGGTGGTGGAGCGGCAAGCGCCGATCGACCAGCGCGCGTTGCAGCTGGTCGAGCTTCCGGATCCCGAGCCGGCACCGGGCGAGGTGCGGGTGCGGGTCCGGGCATGCGGGGTGTGCCGAACGGATCTACACATCGTGGAAGGCGACCTGGCTCCGCAGCGCGAAGGGGTCATCCCGGGACACGAGGTCGTCGGCGTGGTCGACCGCCTGGGAGCGGGCGCGCATCGCTTCCAGGTCGGTGAGCGCCTCGGCATCCCCTGGTTGCGGTCGACGTGCGGTCGTTGCCGTCCGTGCCGGCGCGGCGCGGAGAACCTGTGTGAGCGCCCGGAGTTCACCGGGTGGACCCACCACGGCGGCTACGCCGAGTTCGCCGTCGCCCCCGAGGCCTACGCCTACCGGCTGCCGCCCGGTCTCGACGACGAGCAAGCGGCACCGCTGCTGTGCGCGGGGATCATCGGCTATCGGGCGCTGTGCCGATCCGGCTTCGTGCCGGGCGACCGACTGGGCATCTGGGGGTTCGGTGGGTCGGCGCACCTCACCGCCCAGGTGGCCTTGGCGATGGGCGCTGAGCTGTACGTGGTCACTCGCGGCGGCGCGTCACGCGGGCTCGCGCGCTCCCTCGGCGCCACCTGGGTGGGCCAGCTGGAAGAGCGGCCACCGGTACCGCTGGACGCGGCCATCTCGTTCGTACCGGTCGGCGATCTCGTCCCCGACGCGCTCGGCTGTCTGGGCCCCGGCGGCACGTTGGCGCTGGCGGGGATCCACGTGTCGGACATTCCCCCGCTCGACTACCAGCGTCACCTCTTCGGGGAACGGCAGCTGCGGTCGGTCACGGCCAACACCCGCACCGACGGGGAGGCGTTCCTGGCGATCGCCGAGCGCATCGGCGTGACGGCTACGACGGTCACCTACCCCTTCGGGGCCGCCGACGAGGCACTCGCCGACCTCGCGCACGGAAGGTTCGCCGGCGCCGGGGTGCTCCGGCTGGAGGATCCAGAGACGCCATGAAGGCTGCGGGGGGGCGAGCGCCTTCGATCCGGGGGCGGTGCGAGCATCCGACGTGCTCTGGATGTGGAGGTGAGGCGGATGAGGCTCGGCGAGCTGCCGTCCCCGCGAGGGAGATGCTCTCGGCGACACGGCTCTAGGCGAACACCGGAGAAGGACGGGGTCACGGCCAACGCCGTGGCCTGGCTCGCCGGTGCGCCGGTGATCCTCGAGACGCCATGGTCGCCAACAGGGTGGTGGGTCCGCGGCACCGCGGTCCATCGGCTCTGGTTCGGCGGACCCCGGCGGACGGATGATCGGATCGGTGCTCCCTACGCGGTCCGGAGCGCCCGTCCGAGACAGGACCGAGAGGTGACCGAGATGAACCCGGTATCGACCCACGTCGCCACGGCCCGCGACATCGTCGTCGGCGGGACCCAGGTGCTGGCCACCGTGGCAGGCGCGCCGCTGCTCCGACGCCGCTACCAGCGCTGGGGCGCGACCCAGGCCGAGATCGAGCGGCCCCTGCCCGGTGACGATCTCGTCCCCGACCCGCAGATCCGTTCCACCCGGGCCATCGACGTGGCTGCACCGCCGGAGCGCGTGTGGCCGTGGCTGATGCAGCTCGGATGGGGACGGGCGGGCCTGTACTCCTTCGACGGCCTGGAGAACTTGATCGGCTGCGAGCTGCACAGTGCCGACTCCCTGCTGGACGACATCGCACCGCTGGAGGTCGGTGGGCTGCTACGAGCCGGACCGCCGGGTTACCCCGCCTGGCAGGTCATGCGGATCGCCGAACCGCACCACCTCGTTCTGCTCGCGGTAGATCCTCGTGCGTCCGAAGCCGGCCGGATGGTCGAGACCGCCGACGCCGGGGATTCGTCGAGCTGGCAGTGGGTGCTCGAGGCGCGCGCCGGGGGTGGACGAACACGGTTGATCACGCGGACGCGGACGTCCTACCGTCCCGGCGCGTCGGTGCTCTGGCACGTGATCGAACCCATCAGCTTCGTGATGGAACGACGGATGTTGTTGGGGCTGCGCGATCGCGCGGAGGCCGCCGAGGTCGTTCGACGGTGAGCGCGTTCGAGGAACCGGGCGTCACCCCCCGCACACGCCGCCTGCGCCATCGTCCATGGACGATCTCTAGCCGTGATGGAACGAGGCCGAGGCCGCGCCGCGCCGCCGATCCCCACCCCGGTCGGCCTCAGGCGACGTAGCCGGCACGACGACCCTTGGTGACCGACAGGGCTCAGGAACCCCCTCGCGGTATGTGACTTCGGCGGAGTTGTGCACGAGGCCCCCCGTCAGGATCTTCGTTCACGCTCGGTCATCGTCGTCACCCCGCACCTCCGGACCACCGCGCTGCGGTGATTGCGGATGGCCGAGGTCAGCTCGAGGCCTCCGGTCGACCGGCCCTTCCTCACTGGGCCGCACACGCGGATGATGTGGTGGGTGCTGTCACGGAGGTGACATGGGTCCGATCATCGTGGGCGTCGATCGCAGCGAGGCTTCAGTGGCAGCGCTGTGTTGGGCGGTCGAGGAAGCGAGACGGGCTGACGCCAGCCTGCTCGTCGTGCACGCTCATCTGCCTCCGTGGCATCACAAGCATCCGTCGAGGGATGCAAGAGACGGGGTCGAACCGCAAACAGACGAGGCAGCGCTCGCGCGCCTGACGCCGTTCATCGCGACGGCCGATGTGGATACCGAGGGCGTAGAGATCGTCCGCCGGCTGCACGTGGGTCGCGCCGCCGAGGGGCTCCTCGATGCGGCGCGCACGGCCAGTCTGCTGGTCATCGGCTCTCGTGGGGCCGGAGGTTTCGAGGGCCTGCTCCTTGGTTCCACGGCTGAACACTGCGCACGTCATGCCCTCTGTCCCGTGGTCGTGGTACCGGCTCGAAGCCCGCGTGGGAACGGGCGGATCTCGGTCGGCGTCGATGGTTCAACGGCGTCTGAGCGAGCACTGGCATGGGCGGTCCATGAGGCGGAGATCAGCGACGCGGGCCTCGACGTGATCGGCGTCTATCACCCATATGACGCGAAGGGGCCCTATGGCGGTGAGTTCATGCAGCTCGCCGATCCCGGCTCCACCGAACGGTTCCGGCTCGAGGCCGAGCAACACGTCAAGGCGGCGATCGCCTCGCTCGGGGCGCAGGCGTCCGTCCCGATAACCCCGGTGGTCCTGGCCGGTCACCCGGCGAAGGTCCTCATCGAACGTTCCGCGACCTCCGATCTGCTCGTGGTGGGCCGTCGAGGAGGGGACGGCTTCGCCGGGTTGCTGCTCGGGTCGGTGACGCGACAGGTGCTTCACCACGCCGGTGTTCCGGTCGCCGTCGTGCCCTCATGAGTCCCAGCAGGGCTCCCGTTCCGCTTCATCTCTACCACGAAGCCGCTCGACTCGGGCACCACGAGTGACACCAGCAACCCCCTCGATCCGATCGCCAGGCTGGCCTCAGCCGCTGACCCGTGGAGCGCGAACCCACGATGATGGGTGCTCTGGTCGGTGGCCTGCACGTGGCCGGAAGCCTGGCGCCTACGCCCTGTGGTACCGGACGTGGACTCAGCACGGTGTCTGGCGGCTGCTCGATCACGGCCCTCGGGCCCCAGGCGTGATCCGCACCACGAAGAGCTTCGCCAATCACCGATCTCGGTACGAGGGTGGGCCACCTTGCTCTGGTCCCGGGGAAGCAGCCGGAGGACGCTAGTCGTGTGGGTGTGCGCCCTGCCGACCCCGCACGCCCTCCAGGAGGCGAACGATCATGAGAGCTGGACGCATCGTCCTGCTCATCGCTGGCGTGCTCATCGCGTTGATGGGTCTGAGCACGATCGCAGCCGGCACCGGCGCACTGTGGGCCCACACGCTCCAGCAGGACACCGATGGCTACCTCACATCACCTTCCTTCCAACTCGAGGACTCCGGTCACGCGCTGACCGCCGAACACCTCGAACTGCTCGACAGCCCCGGCGTGTGGTCCTGGCGTGACCGGTTCGACCTCCGGCTCCAGGTCACCCCCGAGGACCCCACCGAGCAGGTCTTCGTCGGCATCGCCCCGATGACCGACGTGCAGGACTACCTCGACGACGTCGCACACCAGGAGATCACCCAACTCACGACCACCGACGTCGACTATCGCACGCAACCGGGTGCACGCACCCCCGAGCCTCCGGCCGGGCAGACCTTCTGGGCCGCGAGCACGGACGGCAACGGCACCCAGACCCTGAGCTGGACGGCCGAGCCCGGCACCTGGGGTGTCGTGATCATGAACGCCGACACCACCACAGGGGTGGACGTGGCCGCGACGGCCGGAGCCCGAACCGATGCGTTGCTGCCGGTCGGTCTCGTCCTGCTCGCGATCGGACTCGTCCTGCTGGGTGGTGGCGCTGCCATGGCCATCACTGCGGTCAACAGACCACACGAGCAAGCGGTCGTCCCCCGTCACCTCCCGGCTCCAGCCGGTCACCCCTTCGGTTCCTACCCCGTGGCCGTCACCGGCCATCTCGACCCACAGGTCAGCCGGTGGCAGTGGCTGGTCAAGTGGCTGCTGCTGATCCCCCACATCATCGTGCTGGTCTTCCTGTGGCTGACGTTCCTCGTGCTCACCATCGTCGCAGGTGTCGCCATCCTGTTCACCGGCCGCTACCCCCGCGGGATCTTCGACTTCAACGTCGGGGTGCTGCGCTGGAGCTGGCGCGTCGCCTTCTACGGCTACGGCGTGCTCGGCACCGACCGCTACCCGCCCTTCACCCTCGCCGAGACCGACCACCCCGCCCACCTCGACGTCACCTACCCGGAGCAGCTCTCCCGCGGCCTGGTACTGATCAAGTGGTGGCTGCTGGCACTCCCCCACTACCTGATCGTCGCCGTGCTGACCGGCGGCGCGGCCACCTGGACCTACCAGGTCTCCGCCGATCAGAGCTGGCAGATCGGCCTCGGTGGCGGCCTCATCGGGCTGCTCGCGCTGATCGTCGGGGTCGCCCTGCTGTTCACCTCCCGCTACCCCACCGGACTGTTCGACCTGCTCGTCGGCCTCAACCGCTGGGTCTACCGCGTCATCGCCTACGCCGCACTGATGACCGACGACTACCCGCCCTTCCGCCTCGACAGCGGAGGCGACGAACCGCAACCATCTCCACCGGCTCCACCGGCACCTGCGGATGCTGGTACCCGCTCGCCCCAACCCGCCCCCCACTGACCATGTGTGCGGCCTCCCGACACCTGCCGTCGGGAGGCCGCCGCGCGGGCCGTGCGACGCTCGAAGGCCCGGGCCGGACGGTGCCCGTCGACCCTGTCCACGAAGCCGACCTGTCGGCACTGACCGCTCTACAGCAGCGCCGCCCCCCCCATCATCGAGCCCACTTGGCGAAGCCACGACACCGAAGCTCCTGAGAACGCTGTCCGTTCAGCGATACGGGATGACGGCGCGCGTCGCTGTCGCGTCATCCTCGGGTTGCGTACCCGTCCCCCCCGTCGGCCTGCAGGAGTTCCGCGAACTCGACCAGCCCCGCCTCGGGCATGCCTCGCCGTTCGCCCGACTCCCCGCCGAACACCGCCCGCCCGGTATCACGCTGGGGCGATACCGACACCTACTCCCCCAACGCCATCGACACGGCACCAGCCAATAGTCCCGCGACCCCCGCCGTCGCGATCGCCCCACCATCGGCCGTCGCCGCCGCGACACCCACTACCAACGCGGCGAGCGATACGATCCCGTCGTTCGCGCCCCGTACCCCGCCCGCAGCCGGTCCAGCCGGGCCGCCTCGGAACTCCCGTGCGGCGCGTGGGGGACCGCTTCGTTGAAGAGGACCGTCGGCCGGATCGGTCAGGCACGAGCGTTCCAACCGCACAGGGCACGGACTTCCCATCGGTCTCCGCGCAGCCGGTCGAACCCAGCGCCCAGCTGCTGCTCGGACGCCACACCGAGTAGATTCATCCGACCGGGATGAGGTGCCGGACGCCTTGGAACCCTCCCGCGACCGCCACCCTCCGGACCGGACACCGGCAGTTCGCGACCCTCGCGCAGCGGTCGTCGCGAGCGACCTCGAACGCGCGAAGGAGCTTCGTGGAGCAGCACGCGATGGCGAGATTCACCTGGGTCGAGCTGACCGAGCCATCGCCTGAGGAACTCGATGCGGTGTGTCACCGATTCGGGCTGCCACGCTTCGCCCTCGACATCGGCCTGCGGCCACACCATCGCACGCGAGTCGAGCACTACGGGGGGCACACCCTGCTCGTGCTGAAGCCCGCCAGCTACCTCGACCCCGATGAGATCATCGAGATCCGCCAGCTCGCGGTTCTGTTCGGCGACGAGGTCGTGGTGACGATCGGCAACGGCCACCAGGAGCCGTTCGCCACGATCGCCCAGGAACTGCAGGCGGATGCGGCGTCGCTCGAGCTCGGCCCCCTCGCGGTCGTACACGCGATCCTCGATCAGCTCGTCGGCGGGTACACGGACGTGCTCGATGGGCTGGATAACGACGTCGACCAGATCGAGACCCAGGTGTTCTCGCCTGGCCGCGGTAGCCATGCGGAGCGGATCTACCGGCTCAAGAGCGAGGTCCAGGAGTTCCGGCGCGCCGTGGGGCCGCTACCCGACCAACTCGACGAGCTCCTCGCCGAGGATCGGGCCCCGGAATCCGTCGTTGCGGCCCACCACCTCCGGGACCTGCGTGCCAAGGCCGTGCGCGCGACCGAACACATCGACCACCTCGACGGCCTGCTCAACAGCGCCCTCAGCGCCCATCAGGCCCAGATCGGTATCCAACAGAACAACGACATGCGACGTATCTCCGCCTGGGTCGCCATCGTGGCCACCCCCACGGCCATAGCCGGGGTCTACGGCATGAATTTCCGTCACATGCCGGAACTCGAGTGGCGCTACGGCTACTTCCTGGTGCTGAGCGTGATGGCCACGATCTGCGTGGTGCTCTACCGCCTGTTCAAACGAAGCGGGTGGCTGTGACCGGTACCGCACGGTCGCGCCCCGCGACGCGATGGAAGGCGCACGCTTCAGGCGGTGGTTGAGCGGGATCGCTCCGGTCAGATCTCGATGATGGCGCCGAGCTCGATGAGCCGATCGCGTGGGAGCCAGACGTAGTCCACGGCGCTGACGGCGTTGCGGTGCAGCACCGCGAAGAGGCGTTCGCGCCACAGCCGCCTACCCGCCACCTCGGCGCTGGGCGCGATGGTCCCGCGGCAGAGGACGTAGACCGCGTCCGGCAGGCCCACGGCAGGGTCGCCGGCGAGGGTCCACTGCAGGGTACGGGGCACGTCGGATTCGTCGGTGAACCCGAAGGTCAACAGCACCTGCACCCACACCGGCACCCAGGTCACGGACCTCTCACCTCACACGCCCACGCCGGTGAGCTCCTGGGGCCTTTCGCAGCTCGTCACCACGCCAGGGTCCCGGCCGGTGAGGCTCGGATCCCGGGCCTTGGTCATCGCGATGCCTTCCGGGAGATGCTGGCTCGTGTGAGCGCCTTGCGTAGTTCCTCGACGAGTAGCAGCGTGCTGGCGATGCCGGCCGCGGTGCTCCACTGTCCGGGGCTGAGGGGAACGACGTCCACGAGACCACCGATGACCGGGACGTGGACGGCCACGATCTGTAGGGCGAGCACGCCGGCCAGGGCCGACCACAGCTTGCCGTTGCGCAGGGTGTGGCGGTCGAACACGGTCGTGTATTCGAGCCGGGCGTTGACCGCGTTGATGAACTGGAACAGCACGAAGGTGGTGAAGGCCATGGTGCCGGCCAGCGCACCGCCGTCGTCCGGGTGTGCCTGGAGCATCCAGGCGAACACCCCGATCGTGCCGATGGCCATGACCGTGCCGGCCAGCACGAGCCGACGCAGCCGCCCGTTGTCGAGGATCGGTGCGTCGGGGTCTCGGGGTCGGCGTTCCATCACTTCGGGGCGGGTGGGGTCGGCGCCGAGGGCGAGCGCCGGTGGGCCGTCCATGATGAGGTTGACCCAGAGCACCTGGATCGGGCTGAACGGGGCCGGCAGTCCGATCAGCCGGGCGCCGAGGATCGTGATGATGGCGCCGATGTTGGTCGCGAGCTGGAAGCGGATGAACGACAGGATGTTGTCGTAGATGCCCCGGCCGCGCTCGACGGCGGCCACGATCGTGGCGAAGTCGTCGTCGGCGAGGATCAGATCCCCCGCCTGTTTGGTGACTTCGGTACCGGCGATGCCCATGGCCACGCCGATATCCGCACGCTTGAGTGCTGCCGCGTCGTTCACCCCGTCGCCGGTCATCGCGGTGGTCAGCCCCGCTTCCTGCAGCAGCCGGACCAGCCGCACCTTGTGCTCCGGCGCGACCCGGGCGCACACCCCGATCCCGGGCAACCGGTCGGTGAGCTGGACGTCGTCGAGCAGATCGAGCTCGATGCCGGTCAGCACCTCACCGTCGATGCCGATGTCCCGGGCGATCGCCGCGGCGGTGTCGGGGTGATCGCCGGTGACCATCATCACCCGGATCCCGGCCTGTCGGGCGAGACCCACGGCGTCGCTGACCCCGGCCCGGGGCGGATCGACGATCCCGATGAGCAACTCGAAGGTGAGCTCGTCGAGCACGGCGGACGGGTCGCCGACGGCGGCCGGGTCGACGTCGAGGTGGCGGGTCGCGACCCCGAGGGTTCGCAGCCCCTCGGCAGCAAGCTGACCGATGCGCCGGGTCAGCTCGGCGCGACCGGCAGCCTCGAGCGGTGTGACGCCTTCCGCGGTGGCAACGTGGGTGCAGCGCGACAGCAGTACCTCGGGTGCGCCCTTGACGGCGACCAGCGTGCCGCCGCCATCAGCGTGGTGCAGCGTGGCCATCAGCTTGGTCGCGGCGTCGAAGGGCACCTCCGCGACCCGCGGACGGCTCCGCAGCTCCGCGACGTCGATCCCGGCCTTGCGGGCGAGGACCACCAGGGCCGCCTCGGTCGGATCGCCCGCGACGTCGTCGCCGGCGACCTCGGCGTCGTTGCACAGCACGGCAGCCTGCAGACCACGTCTCCCTGTGGGTAGCGGCGGGTCGATCGCGCCGATGGCGCGGTAGCCGTCCCCCGTCACCTCGTGACGGACACCGCCGAGCACGAGCGCGCGCACGGTCATCTGGTTACGGGTCAGGGTGCCGGTCTTGTCGGTGCAGATGACCTGGGTCGAGCCGAGCGTCTCCACCGAGGTCAACCGCTTCACGATCGCGCGTTGCCGGGCCATCGCCGCGGTCCCGAGCGCGAGCGTGATGGTGACCACCGCCGGCAGCCCCTCGGGGATCGCCGCGATCGCGAGCGCGATCGCGTCCAGGGCGGCATCCGCCAGCGTGTCGCCACGTACCAACGCGACCGCGAACACCGCCGCGACCGCGGCCCCGGCCACGACCGCCAGGCGCCGGGCCAGCGCGTCGATCTGACGTTGCAGCGGGGTGGCGCGCTCCGGTGCCTGCGCCAGCAGCTGCGCGACCTCGCCGATACGCGTGCCCATCCCGGTCGCGGTGACCACCAACTCGCCGCGGCCGCGCACCACCGTGGTGTTCATCCACACCATCCCGGATCGCTCGGCGACCGGGGCATCCACCTCGGACACCGCCTCGGTGTGCTTGGACACCGGGGCGCTCTCGCCGGTCAGCGACGATTCATCCAGCGCGAGCACCGCATCGAGCAGCACCCGCCCATCGGCCGGGACCCGATCGCCAGCCTCGATCAGCACGATGTCACCCGGGACCAGCTCGCTCGCCGTGACCTCGAGCGTGCGACCGTCGCGACGGACCTTCGCGTGTGCCGGTAGCAGCTGCTGCAGGGCCCGCACGCTGCGGTCCGCGCGGGCCTCCTGGACCGTGCCGAGCACCGCGTTGAGCATCAGCACGGCGCCGACGACGACCGCGTCCTTGAACTCCCCGACCACCGCCGAAAGACCGGCCGCAGCGACCAGCACCAGGATCAACAAGCTGCGGAACTGTCCCACGAAACGCGCGAGCCACGACGGGGGACGGGGCGTCTGTAGCTCGTTGCGGCCGGCCGCGCGACGTCGTTCGTCGACCGACCCGGCCGTGAGGCCCACGGCGGGTTCGACCCCCAGGCCAGCGGCCACGGCCGCGGCCTGCAGGGCATGAGGCGAGGGCGATCGAGCCGCCGTATCGGCCGGTCGGACCGCTGGCGGGAGCGTGCGTGGCATCGGTGGCCTCCGGGTACCGCGACCCGGGTCGCGGCGGCTCCGAAGGTCTCCCTCCCCGCGCACGGGCGCGGCACCGGATCCCGACACGGGACCGTCCTGACGATGCCGACGAGGATGAGGTACTCCCCTTCCCTCACGACGATACTCCACTCGCGGCGCCCGCGACTCTGGCCGCGGCCACTATCGCCGGCACGTCCTCGGCGCCACGCATCGGGACAGCGAACAGTCATCGACCACGTGCCCGACGCCGGTCGTTGCGAGGTGTCGGCGCCACGGTTCGGCGGTGACATCCAGGACGCGGTGCAGGCCGAACCCGGCATGCTGGCGCACACGGGCCAGCAAGGCCTCCGCTCCGACGGTGGCCTCCGACGACCGTCAGAGGCCTTGCTCCAGGAGCCACTCGGTCAACTCGAGGTGACGTTGATCGTGGCGCGTGCCGTCGTAGCGCCCCTGGTGCCGGTCGCCGACGATGCGACCGTCGATCAGATAGAGGACCCGGGAGGTTCGAGCTGCGACCTTCGCGTCATGGGTGACCAGCATGATGGTGGTGCCCTCGGTGTTGAGTTCCCCGAGGATGTCCATGATCTCGGCCGCGGCGGCGGAGTCGAGCGCTCCGGTCGGCTCATCGCAGAACAGGATGGTCGGCTGGTTGATCAGCGCCCGGCAGATGCCGATGCGCTGCAATTGGCCACCTGACGCTTCGGAGACGTCCCGGTCGGCGAGCTCGGCGACCCCGGTGCGTCGCATGAGCGCCATCGCCCGCTCGTTGAGCTGTTCACGGGGCGCCAGGCCGGCGAGGTAGGCGGGCAGTACCACGTTGTCGAGCAGGCACAGGTTCTTGAGTAGGTAGACGTGCTGGAAGATGAACCCCATGGTCGTGAGCCGGAGCCGGGCGAGCTGCTTCTGGCTCAGCGAGGCGAGGTCCTGTCCGGCGAACGCGACGCTGCCGGCGGTCATGGTGTCCATGCCGCTGATGTTGTAGAGCAGGGTCGACTTGCCGGAGCCGGAGGGGCCCATCACCGAGATGAACTCGCCACCGCCGACCTCGAGGTCGAGTCCCTGCAGCACGGTATGTCCGTCGAAGGTCTTGGTGAGCCCGTGGGCGTCGAGAACGGCGGTTGCGGTGGTCATGGTGAGGACCCCCCTATTCGGTGGTGAGGCTGGAGATCTCGGTGGTGGAGATCGAACGGGAGCTGGCGGCGGTCACCACGGTGACGACCCCGAGCAGCGCTGCGGGCAGGAGCGCGTAGGCCAGCAGCGGGTTGACGCTGAAGTCGATCCGGCTGGTGCCCTGTGCGAGCGTTTCGAACCCGCCGTACATGCCCTCGAACATCAGGTTGAACATCAGCTCGCCGAGCGTGTTCGCCGCCACGGTGCCGACGATCACCCCGAGGACGAGCACCAGCAGGATCCGAGTCAGGTACTGCTGCCGGAGACCGGCGTCGTCGGCGCCGATGGCCCGCTGGATGGCGATCTGACCCGCGTCGCGAGCTAGGAGCATCCGGGCGAAGAGCGCGGTCATGAGCGCCGCGAGCACGATCGCCACGACCGCGGAGACGCCGGCGGCGACGGTGAGCTGTTGCGCGGTCGACCCGAGGGTCTGACTGCGCCACTGTTCGATGTCCGCGACCTTGGCTGGCGCGAACTGCTCGCCGTACTCCCGGGTGATCGCGCTGGCATCGGCCCCGGGGGCCAGCTCGACACCGATCACGTACCACATCACTTCCTCGCTGCCGGTAGGCAGTGACGACTTGGCGGTCTTGCCCCCGTGGGTGATGTCCTGGTAGCTGCCGACGACGCTCAGGTCGCGGACCTGGCCTTCGACCTCGACGGGGAGCGTGTCACCGACCCCGAGGCCCGACTGGTGCAGGGCCAACAGCGACAGGGCGATCTCCGAGCCACCGGTAGGGGCGCGACCCTCGGCGTAGGTCAGCGGTAGCCGGCCATGGTCGCCATTCTCGATGTAGAGGCTGGCGGCGTTGCCGTCCCGATCGATGGTGTCGTTGCGGGTCGTGACCATCGGCGCGATCACGGCCACGCTCGGGTCGGCTTCGAGCTGTTCGACGACGGCCCCGAAGGCATCTGGCGAGCCCTCGTCGGTGGAACGAAGGTCGATGCGCAGGTCGACGGTGCCGATCCCCATGTAGTTGATGAACCCGGGTGCGTTCGCGGTGGTCGCCGAGTTGACCGGCACGATCATGATGAAGGTGCTGACGGCGAACACGACCAACAACAGCAGGTAGGTCGGCCAACGAGCGATCACGTCCATGGTCCCCAGCCGGACCTGGACCGGCATCCTCGAGCGGTGCAATCGGACGCGCGTCGCCTTCGGCTGGTGGGTGGCACCGGCGCTGAGCGCCACCACCGCGCTGATCTTGCGGAACCGGCGAAGCAGCACCAGCACGAACAGCACCAGCACCACGAAGATCAGCGCGGCGGCGAGGATCGGGACGATCCAGTTCCAGGGAGTCGATGCGGTCCCCATGTAGCGGGTGATGTTCCGGGTCAACACCGGCGTCAGCGACAGCCCACCGACCAACCCCAGAAGTGATGCGACCCCGGCGAGCAGGGCGTACTTGGTCAGATAGATCCGGCGCACGTCGCGGGGTGCGACACCGATGGCTTTCAGGACGCCGATCTCGCGGTAGTCCTGCTCGGCGGCGGTGAGGAAGGAGAACCGCAGGCACAGCAGTCCCACCACGAGGAGCAGCATGGACACCAGGATCACCACCGAGGCGACCATCCCATCGCCGATCACCGTCAACGTCTGGAAGGTCGCGGAGTCGACCATCGGGCCGGCCTGCGGCATGCCCGCATCCTGGTAGGCCTTCTTGAAGCCGGCCGACTGCGTTGCGGGGTCTTGCAGCCAGAACTCGACGAGGTGCTCCACCTCCCCGGTGCGCGCGCGTACCTCCTCCAGATCGACTGGCGCGACCGCCAGCCGTTTCGAGCTCGCGATGGCGGGGTTCATGATCGAGTCACGCGCGAATCCGGCGATCGTGAGGTCCTTGGTGAATCCAGCTGCGCCCGTGATCGTGACCGTGTCACCGACCGCGAGGCCGTCCTGCCCCTCGTAGATCACCGGCAGGACGATCGTTCCCGGCTCGATCCGCGTGATCGGACGGTTCTCGAGGTCGAGGAGCAGGTCGTGGGCACCGTTCGGCACGACCAGTGAGTTCTGTTGGATGCTGTCGGTCTGTGGCTCCCCGCCGAAACGCAGGTTGCCGCCGTCGATGCCGAGCATGAGCATCGCCTGGTGGTGCGCGACCTCGAGGCGTCCGGCAGCCCAGCGGTCCACCTCCGGCTGGTCGAATTCTCCCGCGTGGAGCTGGGCGACGTGTGGGGCGTCCGCCAGTGTCATCAGGTTGCTGGAGGCCCCGATGAGGCGGACCAGGGTTCCCGCGCTCGCCGTTCCCAGCATCACCGACAGCATCATCAGCGCGACCAGGGCGGTGGTGATGCCGCGGTTGCGGGCGACGTCGCGAGCGACCATGCGGCCGTAGAGGCCGAACCGACCGCCGCGCCGACGCGAGCGGGGATCGCCGCGTGCCTCACGCCCGGTGCCAGGACGGTTCGGCACAGGGGTGTCGACGGCAGGGTCGTCGGGCCGTGCGACACCGCGTGGTCGGGCGTTGAGGCGCATCGGTCATCCTCTTCCTGGCCGGAGAAGTGGCCGGGCATCGGGCGAGATGGGGCGGGTAGGCGTTGACGTCGGCGCGTCGGTCACACGCGGTTGCCGGCGCAGAGCCAGCAGCCCTCGTGCGCCCGAGACGGTGAACGCGCTACCGGCGAGGCCCGCGAACCCGGTCAGGTCCGGCGCCCACAACCAGTTCTGTCGCCAGCCGAGGCCGAGCGTGGGCAGCGCGAGCAAGACCAGGCCGGCGCAGGTGACCGCGATGGTCGTCAGCTGTCGTGTTCGCCGGGCTGGTACGGGGCGGCGGACGGCGAGTGCCAGCGCCAGCAAGGTGACCAGCACCATCACCGGGGTCGCGATCCGGTAGGCGTCGATGACGCTCCCGGCCGTCATCGGTTCACTGCCGGTGAGCAGACTCACGGCGCCCGCGCCGATACGGTCGATGTCGCCCGCCGCTCCGGGAACGGCGACCCGCGGTCCGACGTTCACGAGCAGGATCAGCGCGCTGTCCTCGGATGGATCGAGCGCGGCCGTCGCGCCGAAGTCGGGCGTCGCGCCGGGATGGAAGACCACCGGCGCGGGACCGAACGGGGTACCACCCACGAACCAGCCGAACCCGTACGAGGCATCGGGCTGTTTGGCCCATGGCCCGAGTGTCGCTGCCGCTGCTGGAGCGAACAGGGCGTCCACGCCGGCCGCGGACAGCACCCGTGTTCCGTGGAGTTCGCCGCCCTGCAGCAGCGCCTGCAGGTAGCGGCCGAGGTCGTGCGCGGTGGAAACCACCAGGCCCGAGGGGACGAGGCCCTCGTGGTAGCTCAGGTTCGCGACCGGCACGCCGAGGATGTACCGGTGCCCGTCGGCGAGTCCGAGCGCCCGCGCCGCTTCGAGCCGCGCCGTCGTGCGGGTCATGCCGAGGGGTCCGAACAGCCGCTTTCGGAGGTGGTCGGCGTAGGGCCGGCCGGTGACCTCCTCGATCAGCGCGCCGAGCAGGACGTAGTTCGCGTTGGTGTACTGCCACATCGTTCCCGGTTCGCTGACCAGTTCGGTCCCGTTCACGTATCGCGCCGCCTCGGCGATGGGCACATCGAGCATCCACGTCGTCGCGGGACCGCCGGCGAGCGGGGGCAGGCCGCTGGTCTGCTCGAGCAGTCGACGGACCGTGATCAGCTGCGCCCAGGCCGACGGACGGACCTCGAAACCGTCGAGGTGGTGTGCGATCGGATCGTCGAGGCCGACCAGCCCGTCCTCGACCAACTGCAGCACCGCCAGGGCCGTCATCGACTTGGAAACCGAACCGATGACGAACGGTGTATCCGGGGTCACCGCGTCCCCACGCCCGGTCACACCGAACCCGCGCAGGTGCACGTCACCACCGTGGTCCACGACCGCCAGCGCCGCTCCCGGAACCCGGTTCGCCCGCAGACCTTCGGACACGTGCGCTTCGATCCGCTCCACCTGCCTCTCCCTGGTGTGACCTTCCGCACGCGCCGGGGTGGGGCTTGCACCGGTCATGCTCACCACCAGCGCGGCGAGAAGGCAGAGCGACGCGATCGACGAACGTCGAGCAGGCATCGGCGACCACCTCCGAACACCGCAGCGTGAGAGACCATCTCAAGCATCCGCCGATGGCGCTCACCCCGACGGGGTCGAAAGACCCGACCCGGAGGGCGCATCGCCTCACCGGCAGCAGGTCGGCGTCGATGCCCTGATCGTCGATGCGTATCCGGACCGCGGTGCGTTCCGGGGCAAGACGCGGTGATCGTCGCGCTGGTCGTGTGGGTGCCCGTTCGTTTGGGACCTTGGCCTCGGGCGGGGGTTGTGGTGCGGCTCTAGCCTGGCCAGGAGGGAATGAGGGCGCCGATGGCCGAGTTCATGCGCAA
>PWLR01000122.1 GCA_003558435.1 Nitriliruptoraceae bacterium
AGCACCCTCACCTCGCTACTCGACCGCCTCGACCGAGACGTAACCGGGGCGCTGCCGACCGGATCGGTGCTGGTGGTCGACGAGGCCGGGATGGTCGGCACCCGCCAACTCGCCCGCCTCCTACACCACGCGAGCGAACGTCAGGTCAAGGTGGTGCTGGTCGGCGACCCGCACCAGCTGCCCGAGATCGACACCTACCGGGAGCACGGCCGGATCATCACCGCCGAGGACCCTCAAGCTCTGCGTGAACAGCTGGTCGACGACTGGTGGACCACCGCACGCACCGACCGGGCAGGGTCGATCATGATCGGGCTACGACGCTTGGACGTGGACGATCTCAACCACCGGGCCCGCGCCCGCCTGCACACCGCGCGTCGCCTCACCGGCCCCACCCTCACCACCGGCGGCGGGAACAAGCTGCAAGCCGGCGACCGGATCGTGCGTCTGCGAAACAACCAACGTCACGGTGTGGTCAACGGCACCCGCGCGACCATCGTTGGCGTCGACCCGGGCCGCCGGCAGATCGACGCGGTCACCGACGACGGCCGCCCGATCTCGCTCAGCAGCGGCTATCTGGATGCCGGGCATGTCGCTCATGGCTACGCGATCACCGGATGTCGTGATCCGTTCGTGTCTTGCGCATTGCGCAAGACACAACTGCAGGCTAGGGTTTCGGAAGGAGGTTGCGCATGGAGATGGACTACGGCGACGAGGCAACACGTCGGCTCCACCTCGAAGGCATCAGCTACGGCAAGGGCTTCGACAGGAAGGCGCTCATGCGCCTGAATCGGATCAAGGCTGCAGTCGATCAGCGCGACCTGAGCGCCCTGAAGGGCAACCGGTTCGAGAAGCTCCGAGGCGACCGGGCAGGGAGCTCCTCCATCCGCATCAACAATCAGTGGCGCATCACGTTCCGGATCGAGAACAACCGGGCACTGGACGTGACGATCGAGGACTATCACTGAAAGGCACGACGATGACAACGAAGGTGAGCTTGGCCATCCACCCCGGGGAGCACATCGCCGATGAGCTCACGGAGCGCGGCATGACCGCTGCCGACCTTGCCCTGGCCATGGGGGTTGATGCCGGGCGCGTCTCGCGGCTGGTCAACGCACAGGTGTCCGTGACCGGGGACACCGCGATCCGGCTCGCGGAAGCCTTTGGGACCTCCGCGGAGTTCTGGATGCGCCTCCAAGGCGACTACGAGCTCGCCCGAGCACGCGAGGCCCGAGTCGCCTGACCAGCATCAACCGTCGCGCGGACGAACGCGCAGGTGCGGGGTCGATGGCGCTCCAAGCGTGATGGAAAGTGGCGGCGCAGGTGCGTTGCGGTCCTGCGGGCAAGGACCGTGTCGCCTCGAAGGCTGCATCACCCAGACCGGAGTGGATGGCTTCCAACCCCTTTCGCGATGGGTCGGTCGGTGGTGTCGAGGGACGTGTTTGTGGCGGACACTGCCCTGCCCGAGCGGGATCGCTGAGGCATACTCCGGATCGGTCGGGGCCAAGAGGTGTGGCGATGGCCAGAATCGCGGGCAAGACGGTGTTCATCACCGGGGCTGGCAGCGGCATCGGTCAGGCGACCGCGCAGGAGCTGGTGCGTCGGGGTGGCCGTGTCGCCATGGTCGATGCGAACGCCGGTGCTTTGGGTGAGGTTGCTGCGCGGCTCGGCGATGCGGTCTGGCACGCGTCTGTTGACGTGACGGCGCACGACGAGCTGCTGGCTGCCGCCGCTGCGGCCAGCAAGTGGGCTGACGGCTTGGATGCGGTGGTGGCGAACGCCGCTGTGAACCACATCGCCCAGATCAGGGACATCGAGGCATCGGATTTCGACCGGGTGGTGGCGGTGAATCTGGGAGGTGCCGTGCGGACCGTGCTGGCGGCGCTGCCACAGCTTCGCCGGACAGAGGGATATGTCTTGTTGGTGTGCTCGGCATCGGGGCTCGTACAGGGCCCCTATCAGGCTGCGTACAACGCCTCGAAGGCCGGTCTCCACGCGTTCGGGAACACGATCCGACAGGAGCTAGCCCAAGACGGTGTTCGCGTCGGCGTCGCCTACTTGAATGCCGTTGCGACTGAGGCCGCCTATGCCGCCATGCGCGATCCGCTAATGGCTCCCCTCAGGGTGGAGAAGGTGATGAGACCGCGACCGGTGGCGGAGGCGGCAGCGGCGATCAGCGACGCGATCGCTCGCCGTTCCCGCACCGTCTACGTCCCACGCCAGGCACGTCTGGCCGCAGCACAGCCTGCCTTGCTGCAGCGATTCACCGATCGGTGGGTTGCCCGCCGACTGACGGACGCAACTCGGAAATCATCGGACGTTTACGGCAGTGCCTCCGAGGTCAACCCTTGACGGGCCAGGACCATCGCGGCCTGCCTCGGGCAGTCCGTCCCGCCTGTCAGTCGCGGCTGACTGCACCCGGTCGATGTGCCAGGCGACGCCAGCGACGCCGAGACGACCGCTGCGAAGCAGCTCGGTTCCAGAGCCCTGCAACAGCGGGCCGGAAGTCGTCTGAAAACCCGTAACCGATGGCCGTTGTCCCCGGTCCTCGCGGCGTACTGCCGTAGCGGCCCTTTGGGCATCCAAGGACCGCACTGGCGGCGCCGATCTCGACCCCGTTGCGTGGCGCTTCCGTGGGGCACCCGGAGACCGGCCGGTACACCCGTGGCGCATCCGGTGGGACCTGACCCCGGAGCCCTACACCGGTGAGCGTCGCCTGGGCTCCCAGGCCGGGTGCGCGACCCGGAAGCTGGCTGAGCCAGCGCTGGCCGAGGTCCTCGGCAAGGTCAACGCACATCGATCACCACGCGCTCGTTGTCCCATCAGTGCGAGTGGTGGCTGAGGCAGCGGTAGCGGTAGCGGTGCAGTTGGACGATTGCGGTCCCATCGAGCAGTGCCGGTTCCCCGGATGGGAGGGCGTCATGACCGCAGATCGGGCAGACCGGCACGACCGGGCGGTCCTGTGTCCGGGCGTTTCGTGGTGTGAGCTCAGGTGCGGGCATGGCTTCCTCCTCTGATCGTCAAGCGTGGGCAGCCGCGAGTTGGTGAACGGTGCGGTCGTTGAAGGCCGTCGGTAGCGGGGATCGCGTTGCACGAGCGACGCGCTTGGTGTTGAGCAGGTGCGTCGCGGTGATGTTGTCGCTGGTGATCGCGCCTCCGATGCATCCGGGGGCGAGGGTCAGCGCGGGCGTGAGGTTCGTGGTGGCGCCGATGGCTCCCAGCGAGGCCGGGGTGTTGATGAGGATCCTGAAGGTGGGAACCTGCTTGACCAGCCAGTCGATCATCGTGGGGTCGTTGGCGTGGATGGCCATCGAGTGGCCCAGGCCCCCGAACCGCAGGAGCTCGGTGCAGCGCACCGCGGCGGCCGCGACGTCATCCACGGTGTAGAACCCGAGGACGGTGGTGAGCTTCTCCCGGCTCAGCGGCTCGTCCGGGCCGATTGCGTCGAGGTCGGCGATCAGGACGCGTGCGCTGGCCGGGACGTGAGTGCCGATCAGCGAGGCGAGCTGCTGGGGGGTCTTGCCGACCAGGTCCGGGTCCGGTGAGCCGTCGGGGCGGAACAGCCGGGAGGCGAACATCACGCACTCACTTGCGTTGAGCCAGTGGGCTCCGTAGTCCTGCATGCGCTGGCGCAGCGGCCCGGCGATGACCCGATCCGCGACCACGGCTTGCTCGGTGGAGCAGATGACCGAGCAGTCGAAGGCTTTGCTGTCGACGATGGCCCGGGCTGCCGCCGCCACATCGGCGCTGCGGTCGACGTAGGCAGGCACGTTGCCGGGGCCACCGGTGATGGCTGGCTTCCCGGAGGTGAGTGCCGCCTTTACCCTCCCTGCCCCACCGGTGGCCAAGACCAGCGATATGGCCGGATGCTCCATGAGTGATTGTGTCGCGGTCACGCTGGCCTGCGGCAGGCAACCGATCAGGTCACGAGGCATGCCGGCTGCCTCACCGGCCGCGGCGAGGATGCGGACCGTCTCACGGCTGCAGTGCTCCGCTCGAGGGTGAGGTGAGAAGATGATGCCGTTGCGCGCCTTGATCGCGATCAGGGCCTTGTAGATGACGGTGGAGGTGGGGTTGGTCGACGGCAGGATCGCGGCGATGAGGCCGACGGGTGTGGCGATACCGGCCATGGTTCCAGCAGCGTCCTGCGCGATGACACCGACCGTGGACACGTTCTTGATCGAGTCCCACACGTTGCGCGCAGCGAACTGGTTCTTGAGGGTCTTGTGGGCCGCGTTGCCATAGCCGGTTTCCGTGTGGGCCAGGTCGCCGAGCCTGGCGGCATGAGCCAGGGCAGCGTCGACCATGGCGGCGCACACGCGGTCGACCTGCTGCTGATCGGCGTCTGCGAAGCGACGTTGTGACTCCTCGCAGGCGGTGATCGTCCGCTCGGGGCTACACCACTTCCTCGGCGCGGATGTCGTGTTGCTCATGCTCAAGCCTTTCTCGACAGTGAGCGACGCAGGGACGCGCTTCCCTGCCGCGGAGCTCCGGCCGTGGCGGTACTGCGGGCTGCATCCAAGGACCGCAGTGTGAGCGGAGGCCGGCAAGCAGCGGGTAGCCGGCCCGCCAGCCGTACGCCGTCTTGTTTCGAGGCGATCTGCGGCTTCATCAGAGGTCGACGATCACACGGAACTCATCCCACCAGTGTCGGGCGGGCCCTTCACAGGACCAGCGTGCCATCTCGACGAGTCCGGTTCCGCCGAGCAACGCCGTCCTACCGGTGGGGTCGGCTGGTGCGGCACACGAGGGACACGTTGGTGCGTCGATAGTGCCGTGGTGCGGTCGGGCTCGGCTCGCTGGAGTCAGCCGGGTCATCGATGGCTCTTGGTGCGAAGACATCTGACCCTCCCCGCGGATCTTTGCACCACCGTCTGGGACTTCCACTGACATCTCGTCGGGTCGCATGCTCATGAGCGTTCTTTCCAGGAGGTCGGTACGGGCCGAGCGAAGGCCCGACTCGATGAGGCGCTTCGGAGTGGCCCGTCAGGAACGGAATGCCCGCGACGGGCCGGTGGACGCCCACTCACGTCCGACGTCGCAGGGGGTCCGGGGTGTGATTGAGCGGTCTGCTGGCGCAGCGGCGGCCCTCGTCTGGTGGTTCACCAGTGCCTGTGTTCGAGGGCGGAGTCGAGCTCGTGCCGGTCGAGCGGCCATACGCCGCCATACGGTGAGTGCTAGAGCGACCGTCGGGGTGCGTGTCGGGCGGCGCCGTGTGGGCCGTGGCCTAGCGGCAAGCGATGCGTCGCCCCATCGGCGCAGGGCCGGGAAGGGGCGCGGGTGTAGGCGTGCGGTGGTGGTGATGGCGCTCGCCGGTTCTCCCCAGTGTTGCTCATGGCCGGCGGCTCCTGATCGATGGGACCCGAGCATCCTGACCGTGGTGTCGTCGGTGTCTCGCGGCGGCGATACGCCGGTGAAACGGCAGCGTGACCCGGTGCCCGGGCTCGTCGAACAGCGCCTTGCGGTCGATCGCGTACTCGCGGGTCATGGTCACGGTGGGCATCGGATCCTCCTCGTCGGTTGGACGCCGGGTGTCGGGGTCGGTCGCGACCTCGGTGGTCTCAGGAAGACGGGCCGCGGTCCGGTCGTTCGGGGCAGCTGTCGGTCAGGTAGCAACGGTCGTGGACCCAGGCCGTCCGGCGCGCCTCGCGATGCGCAGCGTCGGGGCCGTACAGCTCGGTCATGGCGCCGAGGTAGACGGCCCGCCAGGTCTCTCCGTGCCCGTCGCCGTTCGTCATCACGTGCGCCACCTCGTGGATCACGGTCCGTTCCGGCCAGGCGAGATCGATACGGACGAAGGCGGTCCCGCCGCGCTGCTGACCGGCCAGCAGAGGTCGGTCGTCGCCGAGTTCCTTCGCCAGGTCGCCGGTGAGCACAACCGTGAGCTCTGCATCGCCGTCGGCGCGGGTGGTCCGGTGCGCCTGTCGGCGAACGGCATCGACCATCTCGTCCACCGTCGGGCCGGTGGCGGACAGCCGCACCGCGGTGCGCTCAGGGCTGATCCCTTCGTTGTCGGGTGCCGAGCTCGTCGCCTCCGCCTCCGCGTCGGGGACGCGGAACGCCTCGCCGATGCCCGCCAACAGCAGGACGGCGATCACGGTGACGAGCCCGACCGTGGTCGGTCGCCCGTTACCGAGGGGCCAGATCGAGCCCATGTGGTCCTCCCGGTCCCTGTCGGTGTGGTCATCGCCATCAGGCTCCGTGGGAACGCGTGTGGTCCATCGGCAGATGGCGTGAAGACCACTGGAAGCGGCGGCGTCGCTGTGGGATGATCGGCCCGGCTGTGCGGGCGGGCAGCGAGGACGCGGACGGGAGCGCCGATGGACGTGCGATATCTCGGCCCGTTGAGCGTCCGGCGCCGTGGCGACGAGGTGGTGCTGGGTGGGCCGAAGCCTCGGCTGGTGCTCGCCCATCTCGTCGTGCATGCCCGAGCGGTCGTCTCGACGGAGCAGCTGATCGACGCGGTGTGGGGCGAGGAACCCCCGATCACGGCCCGGAACACGCTGCAGACCTATGTGTCCCACCTGCGGCGCTCGGTCGGGTCGGACCGCGTCGAGACCCACGGCAGGGGCTACCTGCTGCGCGTGGATCCGGAGGAGGTGGATGCCGTGCGTTTCGAGTCGCTCCTCGCGGAGGGACGTCGTGTCGAGGCCGACGATCCACCCGCGGCCGTCAGGCTGCTCGATGGGGCGCTCGCGCTGTGGCGGGGTGAGCCGTTCGCCGATCTGGCCGTCGACGGGCTTCTCGCTGGCGAGGTGGCCAGGCTGCAGGAGCTGCGATGGTCGGCCACCGAGGGCCGTATCGCGGCGCAGATGGCGTGCGAGCGCCCCGGGCCGGTGATCGCGGAGTTGGAGTCGTTGGCGTTGCGTCATCCGCTACGTGAGCGGCTGTGGGAGCTGCTGATGCTGGCCCTCTACCGGGGCGGACGCCAGTCGGACGCGCTGGCCGCGTTCGACCGGGCGCGGGCGATCCTCGCCGAGCAGGTGGGGGTCGATCCCTCGGCACGGGTCACCCAGCTCCACCGGCGCATCCTCGGTCACGATCCATCACTGAGCCAAGCGGCGTTCGGGTCGGGGTCACCTGCGCCACGACGCGCCGACGTGACGACCGCCGACGTGGCCGGGGCCGCGGTTCCCTTCCCGACGCTGCTGGCCGCCGGTACCCGAGCGCGGTACGTCGGACGTCCGGGGCTCGTGGACCAGCTGCGGCGGCGGTGGCACCCCGTCACCGGAGCCGCGGCGAGCCACACCGTGCTGTTGACCGGCGAGCCGGGCATCGGCAAGACCCGGACGGCGACCGAGATCGCTCGATCCGCGCACGAAGAGGGTGCACTGGTCCTCGCGGGACGGTGCGACGAGGGGTTGTCGGTCCCCTACCAACCGTGGCTCGAGACCCTCGACTGGCAGACCCGTCACGATCCGGCGTTGCCCCTCGGTCGGCTCGGGGGTGAGCTCACCCGCCTCCTGCCCGAGCTCACAGACCGGATCCCTGACCTCCCGGCCCCGATCGCGACCGATCCCAGCCTCGAAGAGCACCGCCTCTACGAGGCGGTGGCTTCCTGGCTCGTTGCCGTAGCGCAGCGCCGTCCGGTGGTGGTCGTGATCGACGACCTCCACTGGGCCACCACCCCCACACTCCGGCTGTTGGTCCATGTCGTGCGAAGCCTCGCCGGCGAGCCGGACACCCGGCTCCTGCTCGTGGCGACCTACCGCGACACCGACATCGAGGCGGACCACCCGTTGCACGCGATGCTCGCCGCGCTGCGTCGTACCGGAGCCGGACTCGACATCCTGCCCGTCGAGCGACTGACCGAGCCGGAGGTTTCCGCCCTCGTCGCCGATCTGACCGCGACGGCCCGAACCGATGTCGCAGGGTCCCCGTCACACCCCGAGGACGGCCGGCCGGAAGGAGACGCCGCCGGTACCACGACCCGTGGCGTCGATCCGCTCGCGAGCTTCGCGTTCTCCCGGAGCCGTGGCAACCCGTTCTTCGCGACCGAGATCGTGCGCCACTGCACCGAGGTGGGGGCGGCCTCCCTCGATGGAGACACCTGGGTCGTCGACGAGACATCGGCGTCGATACTTCCCGACAGCGTGCGGGACGTCGTCCACCACCGGCTCCAGCGGCTCGCTACTCCGACCAGGGAGGTCCTGAGGCTGGTGGCGCTGCTGGGACCGGATACGGACGTGGCGATCCTCACGGCGCTCGTGGAGGACACCGACCTGGTGGTGGACGCGTTGGAGGTCACGTGGCGCTGCGGCCTCGTCGAGGAGACTGAAGAAGACCGCTATCGCCTGACCCACGCGCTCATCCGGATGGTCATCCTCGCCGATCTCCCGGCCGCCCGACGACGCCGCTACCACGCGCGCATCGTGGACCGTCTGGAGCTCGTCCGCCCCGACGACGTGATGGCCCTGGCACACCACAGCTTCGAGGCAGGCCCGGGCGACGAGGAACGGCACCGGGCGCTAGGCTACGCGATCACGGCCGGTGAACGAGCCCTGGCGCAGCGGGCCGCTGACGACGCCGTCGGTTGGTTCACCCGCGCATGCAACCTCGCGAGCCATCTGCCCCGGATCGATCCGGGCCTCGGGTTGCGGGCACGCTGCGGCCTCGGCGAGGCGCAGCGCGATGCCGGGGACCAGACCTACCGTGAGACGCTCCTGGCAGCCACCCAGGGTGCGCTCGCTGCCGACCATCTCGGCCTCGCCGTCCGTGCGGCGATCGCGAACCATCGCGCCGCGACGGTGAGCATCGTCGGTGCGGTCGACCGTGAACGCGTCACGACGTTGGAGTCGCTGCTGGCCCGCCTCCCGGAGGCAACAGACGCTGAGCTCGCGCAGCGTGCTCGCATCCTCGCGCTGCTCAGCCTCGAGCTCACCTTCGACCGGACCCAGCTGGAGCGTCGCCTACTCCTGGCCGACGAGGCGTTCGCGATCGCACAGGCGCTCGACGACCCGCTCCTCGAGGCGTGGGTGGTGACCACCACCCGGGTCCCGGTCACGGTGCCCGAGCGGGTGCCGGAACTCGTGCGGCGCACGGACCGGGCGGCCTCGCTCGCCGACGACGGCGCGGACCCCTTCTTGCGCTGCGCCACGAAGGTCATCAACCACCAGGCGAAGCTCGGCGTCGGCGATCTGCGTGGCGCCCGGCAACAAGCCCAGGAAGCGCTCGAGCTGGCCACGGCGTCGGGGGTGCCCTACCTGCGCATCCTGACGGGGTTCAACGCCGTGCAGTTCCACGCCTACGACGGCGACCTCACGGCGGCCCGCGCGGCCAACGCCGCCTGTCTCGCCTACTCCCAGGAAGTCGGTGAAGCCGACACCCAGACGTGGTGGGGTGCGATCGAAGCCTTGTTGGCGGTCATCGACGGCACCGTCGCCAACCTGACGGAACCGATCACGGACTTCGCGGACGCGTTCCCGGAGATGCTGGCGTGGCGGGCGGCGCAGGCCATGGCCCTGGCGCTCGGCGGGCACGCCGACCAAGCACGTGGGGTGCTCGACGCCCACCGGCTCCGCCACCCCGAAGCGCTCCCTCGCGACTGGCTGACCGCGTCCGCCTGGGCGGACCTCGCCATCGCCGCCTTCGAACTCGAGGATCGCGAGCTCGGTGGGATGCTGATGAGCTGCGTCGGCCCCTACCGCGCCCAGTGGGCTCACGTGAACGTGTTCTGTCAGACGCCGCTGGAGCTCACCTGGGGTCTGGCTGCGGCGGCCGCCGGCCACGTCGATCAGGCGGTCCGAGCGCTCCGCCGCGGCCGCGAGCTGCTGCGCGGCCAGGGCCTGCGCTCACACCTGCCCTGGGCCGCGCTCTACCTCGCCCGAACCCAAACCCGACACCCGGATCCCGCCTGCCGGAGCGGGGCGCACACGGTCGCGGCCGACGGCCTCGAAACCGCGTGCTCGCTCGGTATGGAGGTGATGGAGAGCACCCTCCGAGCCCTCGAGGTACCGGCCTGACGGCAGGACACGGAGGGCACGGGCCGCGTAGCCGACTGCTCCCGGATGGCCAGGTCCCCGCATGGCCGCAATCACTGCCGCTCGGGCGCGTCCTCCCCGACGAGTCGATGGATGAAACGGTTCAAAGCCGTTCGCATCCCCTCGACGAGCAGGCCGAAGGGAGCGGGCGTCTCGGTTGTTGTCCGGCTCCACGAACACGAACCCGCAGGCGTACAACCGGCGGCCGCCACCCAACGCCACGGTCCTGAGGGCCAAGGACTGCACAGCGAACGGCGCGCGCATGTCCCGGTGGTACCGGAGCGGCGATGCCCGATACGCTATCGGCAAGCGACGTGAGGGGCACGGATGGATGCAGGCACACTGCTCCGACAACGGCGTCGAGCCCACGGTCTCTCGCAACGTGAGCTCGCCCTGCGCGCCGGCACCCGCCAGGCCACGATCAGCCGCATCGAGAACGGCCACGAGGTCCCAACCGTCCAACGCCTCGATCAGCTGTTGACCGCGCTCGGCGAACGCCTCGAGCTCTGTGCCGTTCCGCTCGACCCCGAACGTCCTGCCCATGACGTGTACGCCGACCAGGCCAAGTCGATGACCACGCGCCTCGAAGACGGATTCGCGCTGGCGTCCTTCGCCAGCCAGCTCGCCGGCAGTGCCCGCCGATGACGCTCGATCCCGCGCGCGTCTTCGCCACTCTCGAGCGGCACGACGTCGACTACGTGACGATCGGTGCGTTCGCGGTCATCGCCCACGGCTACGTACGCGCCACCGCTGACATCGACCTCGTCGCCCGACAGGACCGCGACAACCTCGAACGCCTCGCGGCCGCCTTCGCCGAGTTGCACGCCCGACTCCGCGGCGTCGACGCCCACCTGCTCGACATCGACCCCACCGACCCGGACACCCTGGCCAACGGTGCCAGCTTCACGCTCGACACCGACGCCGGGCCGGTCGACTACCTCAACGATGTACCTGGTGCCGCCGACTACACCTCACTGCGTTCCCGAGCCGTGGAAACCACCGCCGCCGGTGTCACCATCCGAGTCGTCGGCCTCGCTGACCTGATCCGGATGAAGCGAGCCTCCGGCCGTCCCCAGGACCTTCGCGACATCGCCAACCTCTCGCCACCTCCCGACAACAAGCCGTAGCCGCAACACCCTCCTGACAGAACGCTGCCCAGCGCGGTCCTGCGGGCAAGGACCGCGTTGCCTGGGGGTGCTGACGTAGACCGCCGGCCCCGCTCGCGGGCCCCCTTTGTAGGTGGTTGCGACGATGCCAGCGGCGGCTGAGTGTTCGCTCGCTCAGTCCGTAGCGATGGGAAGCGTCCGTAATCGGATGCGCTCGGGTGTCACGCTGGCGATGGCCCCCTGGGCGAGTTCGCTCTCGACGCGGCCGATGGCCGCGGTGATGAGTGCCGCTTGCTGCTCGGGGGTGAGATGGTCTGAGGAGCGAAGCATGAGTACGACGGCCTGTGAGCGCCTCGCAGGGCCAACAAGGTGCCGAAATCGGCGTCCGCGGTCACGATGGTGGAGCCGTCGTCGGCAGCAGCACGCAGGATCACCTCGTCGTTGGTACTGCCCAGTCCGACCGCAGTGACATGGACGGCATCGTGCCCGGCACCACGAAGGACCGCAGCGACCCGGACCGAGAGGTTCTCGTCGATCAGCAGCTTCATCCGGCCGCGGTGAGTGGGATCTCCCGCTCGCGGGTGTAGGCGGCGGCGTACTCGAGTGCTGCCAGCACATCCTCCCGTTCGAGTTGGGGATAGTCCTCGATGACCTGTTCCACAGATCGCCCCGCAGCGAGTTGGCCCAACACCGCGCTCACGGTGACACGGGTCTCACGGATGCAGGGCAATCCCTGCATCCTCGCCGGGTCGCTGGAGATCCGCTCGAAGCTCATGCGCCAAGGATAGGTCATCTAGGCCGACATCGATCAGCGCATCCGGGCACTGACCGGCGGACGCTCGCAACCGAAGTAGCTCGGTCCCCAAACCCCCAGCATCGCCAGGCCGATGCCCTCTGCGGACCCCGAACACGATGGCCGCTCACCCCGGTCCTCGCGGCGCAGGTCCGTGTCGGCGCAGCGGCCGGCACCCGGCCGTCTCCAGGCGAGCTCATGGCGGCCCTGCGGGCTGCGCTGCGTTCAGGCGAGGAGCGGGTAGCGGGTAGCGGCAACAGGTGTTGTGCTGTTCGGGGGTGGTGGCGCAACTACTGTCGCAGACGTCGCCTCAAAACCACGACACCGCCGAGAACGGCACCGACAGCGGCGCCCCAGATACCGAAGTTGGCGCCTTCGACGGTCGCCCACGCGCCGGGGTGCTGCTCGATCGCCTCGTCTCCCGGCCACGGGGGGACGTCCTGCAGGGCTCGATCGGAGGCTTCCAGACGCCGGGCGAGCCACGACGCCATGTCTGCCCCTTGTGTGCCGGTAGGTGGAGGAGACGCAGTCTACGGGCGGCTCGAGAGGCTGGTCCAAGCCCACCGTGCAAGAACGCCTTTGCCGCCCGGTTTCCGGACCTCCGCATGGGCCGACAGCGGCCTACTACGGACCGCTCGCGGAGCACGAAACCGATGGCAGTTCACTTCGGTCCTTGCGGCGCAGGTCCGCGGCCGGAGACTGCCGGGAGCCCACCGTCGCCCGGCGCTCATGGCGGTCCTGCGGGCCGCGAGGACCGCTATGGCTGTGCGCGGTCGCTGATGTGGCGGCCGGTTCGCGATGATGAGCGCTTCTGCTTGCCGGCGCGGGCAAGCGAGAGGTGTACGCCTTGGTCGTGGTCGGGCGGGTTGGAGATCATCGTGCGGGTCCTGCTCACGGGCATGTCCGGTTGATGGCATGCTGTCTGAGGGCGCGGGTGCGACACATTCGCGAGTGAGTCGCGGATCCGGCCGGGGGACGTCCATGGTGAGGGCCACCAAGTTCACGATCACCGCAGCCATTGCGGTTGCCGTTGCGGTCGTTGGCGTCGTCGTGAGCGTTGCGGTAGCGAGCCCGGACGAAGACCGAGCTTGGGTCGAACAGTTCCCGGCCTTCGAGCAGTTGCCCCAGGACGACTGGGAGCTGGTCGAGGACGACGTGTTCAGCGACTACTTTATGGTGCGGCTGTTCGGTTGGAGCGAAACCACGGCGCAGCGCGAAACGGTCTACCTCGTCGACCGTGACGTCGACCAGGTCGCCGCCCACATCGACGAGCAGCTCGGCATCGAAGCGCCACTCACTCCTGTTGAGCAGTACGGGGCGACTTGGGTTTCCCGCCGACGTCAAGTCTCTGGGACGGTCATCTACCAGGCGCGTGCCTCAGGTGA
>PWLR01000160.1 GCA_003558435.1 Nitriliruptoraceae bacterium
CGCCGCGATCAGTCACCGCCCCCCGGGCGCGGGTCTGCTCGAGGAGATCATGCGCCACTCGGGCGGGCACCTGTCCACGCCAGGCGTTGGCATGGGGGCCGCCGGCCTACTAGGGGAGTGACAAGATGAGCTTTTTCGATACTTTCCGGGACCTGCTGGTCGAAGATCGCGAGATGCGCGACGCCTCGGGGCGCAGAGGCAGGGGCGCCAGTGAGCCCTTGTTCACTGGGGCTGATGTCGGTCGGTTCACCGGGGAGTTCGGCGGGCTGATGATGCCGGGCGCCGCGGTGCCCGACGCCGGCGGGCGGTGGCCGGCGCTGACCAACCCGGAGCAGGAGTACCACCCGGGGCTGCTTGAGAACATCACCTCGGGCACCGGCGAGGGGCGGCTCATCGCCGGCCTGCAGGGGCTCAGCCTCCTCGGCGACGCCGCTGTGATCGGTGGCGGGGCTATGGCCGCCACGGGGGTCGGCGCGCCGGTCGGGGGACCCCTCGCGGCTGTCGGAGCCGCCGCTGGCGCCCCGCTCGCCGTGGTACGTGGGGCACAAGCTGTCCGCGCCGGTAGAGCGGCTGACAAGGTGGCTGACGCGGTCCAGGTGGCGAGCGCTGCGGGCCCACGGCAGCCAACCCGCGCCCTCCTGTCGCAGCGCCAGGCCGAGGCACTGACGGCGGCCGAGCGGACGAAGATGGCGAATGCGATCGAGCAGCACCCCTCCCTGGGGGACCTGTTCGCCTACGCCACCCCGCAGGAGGTCAAACTGCTGCTGGGAAGCTCGGCGAACCTGAAGAAGGCAGCGAAGATCTTCGAAGAGCTCCCCCCGCCGGCGGAGATCGCCGCGACCGCGAAAGCCGGGTCCGCGAAACGCGGGTGGTATCAGGCGTCCGCCGACGCCCTGGCGCACATGTTCGGCCCCGAGGACTCGGTGCGGTTCGCTGAGCTCCTGGCGGCGCTCTCCCCGCAGACCTCGGTCGAGAACAACCTGCTCAACACCCTGAACACCTGGAAGAACTGGGTGCGGGCCGGGCGCCCGACCGACGAACAGTCGGTTCTGCGCATCATGGGCGACAGCGTTATGGGCGATAAGGGCGTCGACAGCGTGCTGGACGCCTGGAAGAGCAACGCCATCCGGGTGCTCCAGGCGGACAACCCGGGGAACACCACCCTGTAGGGTCCCAAGGTCGACAGCTTCTACCGGAACCTGCTCGAAGACACCATGCGCGTCACCAACGACGCCTGGATGGCGAACGCCCTGGGGGTGCGCCAGACCATGTTCGGGGTGACCCCCACTGCCAAACAGCTGGCGGAGGGGAACCCTGGGTTCAACCCCGGGTACATCGCCACCAGTGCGCGGATCCGCCAGGGCGGCGACACGATCGGCATGAACCCCCGCGAGACGCAGGAGACTGCCTGGTCCTATGCGATGCCCATGATGGAGCGCCAGGTGGGCGGGGTGCGCGCCAGCGACATGCTGCCGCGCCTGGCGGACGACGGGGACAGGATCCTGGGCGGCCTGCCCGACGACGTCATCCGCGGCACCCCGGACTTCTCGACGTTGCTGCAGGACCCGACCTACGCCCGCATCCTGGACGACGCCGGGTACTCCCAGCCGCGCCAGACGATGGTGCCGCACGACTGGAGCCTGACCGAGCGCCCGCCGCTGACTGCGGAGGACCTCCCCCATCTCCAGAACTCCGCACGGCGCCTCGAGAACCTGCTGCGCCAGCGCACGGTCGACTCGGTCTACGACAACCCGTCGCCCCACGGCACCACCTCGGGCCGCGGAGGGGTGGTGCCCGAGGTGCCGGCGATCGCCACTGCCGAGTACATCCCAGGGGTGCGGTCGGGGCACCTCCCCGGGCTCATCGACGCCAGCCCCGGGACGCAGTCGAACTTCAGTTCGCACATGGCTGGGCTGTTCGCCTCCCCCCGCGGCACCGATCGGCTGCACGAGGCAGCGTTCCGCCGCGGGGCGCCGGATCCCGCCGGGACCAACGTCGCCGACCTGGCGTCGGCGCGCCCCACGCAGGGCTTCTGGCAGCCGGAAGGGGGCGGAGCTATGCAGTTCAACCCCGCGCAGGCTATGCCGGTGATGACCTCGGTGGACGACGTACCACAGACCATGCGCGGCCTCGAGGCGACCGAGATGCTGCGGGGCGTTATAACCGGGCAGGATGCCGTGGCGGCGCACGCCGCGGTGCCCGCCACCGGCACCAGGCTACCTCGGGGGGACGGGGAAGCTGTCTTCGGGCGCCCCGCTGCGCGGATCCCGATGGGAGGCAAACTGAGCCAGGAGCAGGCGCGGCGCCTGCAGGAAACGGTGGGCCCGCGGGGGTTCATGGCAACCGACACGGGGGCGGGCGTGGACCTGCTCTACGGCGGCGCCCACCCCCAGGAACTGAGCGGGCTGCTGGGCGACGCCAGGGGCGTCCTCGAGGGCACCCAGGGGCTCAAGGGCGCGGCTAAACTCCCCGACGACAGTACGGCGTACCCCCTGCGCGGCCGCCAGGGCGACACCATGTACCGGGAACTGCCCTGGGGGCAGGAGGATGGCGCGGTTACTGGGGAGCTCCTCGGCGCGCTGCGCCACCGGCACCCCGAGGGCGGGACGTACATGGACCGGCTCGACACGCCGGAGCTCCGCACGATCGCCGCCGACGCCGCGCATAAATACTCGAGCATGGCGAAGGCGCAGGGCGGGGCGAATCCTGCCTTGATGAACTTCCTGGGGGTGATTGCCGAGAAGGGACTGCGGGGGCTGCCCGCAGCGCTGCGGTCCAAGGAGATCCTGCTCCCAGGGCTCGCAGCGCTCGGGGTCAGCCCGTTCGTTATCGAGGAGATTCGTCGGGAGATGGATACCCCACCGCCAGGTCTGCTCGAGGGATCCTGAACTCCCCCATCAGGCGCCTGAGCTCGTCCAGGGGGACGGGCTCTTGCTCGAGCAGGTACCGGGCCGAGGTGATGACCCCTTGGAACTGGTGATGTTGGGTCAGCGCCTTTTCCACCTGGCGCACGAGCAGGGAGTCGCGGTCGCGGTCCTCGAGCTCTGCCTCGAGGTCCTCGATCCGCTTCTGCAGCCGGCGCACCCGCATGGCGTCGGCCTTGCCCATTGCCTCCTTGATGCGGTCCACCAGGGTCTTGTTCGCCTCGATCTGGCGGGCGATGTAGAGCGCCTGGGAAGAGTACTTGCCGGGCTCCGTTGGGTATGCGTCTTCGACTTTGTCGACCATCAGAACCTCCTCTGGCGGGTCTCGGGGTTGGGCTCGAGTACTAGAAGCCCATCGCCCGCATCATCGACTCCAGCTTTTCGCGTGTAAGGCCGGGAGTCTCCGCCAGGATCGAGTCGATGAGCCCGTCCCGGAAACCTGGTGCCGATATCCTGTCGGAGACGCTTTCCGCGGGCGGCGCGCTGGCTGGC
>PWLR01000154.1 GCA_003558435.1 Nitriliruptoraceae bacterium
ATTCGCCTTGTGCAACACATTGGTGATCGCCGCCGTCAACGTCGTCTTCCCATGATCCACGTGACCGATCGTCCCGATGTTCATGTGCGGCTTGGTCCGCTCGAACTTCGCCTTCGCCATCCTGGCTCTCCTCGCGTGTGAAGCTGTGGGCCCGCGATCGTGCCGCGGGTGGTGGGGGTGTCTGAAGTCAGACGGGTTGGTACCGGCAGGTCACTCGCCGCGAGCCTTCGCGACGATCTCTTCCTGGATGCTTGCGGGCGCCGGTTCGTAGGAACCGAACTGCATGCTGTAGCTGGCGCGCCCCTGGGTGGCCGAACGCAGATCCGTCGAGTAACCGAACATCTCCGACAGCGGGACACGCGCGTCGATGACGGTGGCGTTGCCCCGGGGCTCCGAGCCCTGGATCAACCCGCGGCGACCGGAGAGGTCACCCATCACGTCGCCCATGTAGTCGTCGGGCGTGACCACCTCGACGTCCATGACCGGCTCGAGCAGCTGGATGCCCGCGATGCGGCAGGCTTCCTTGATCGCCATCGAACCCGCGATCTTGAACGCCATCTCGGAGGAGTCGACATCGTGGTAGCTGCCGTCGACCAGCGTCACCAGCACGTCGACCATCGGGTAGCCGGCGAGGATGCCGGTCTCCATGGACTCGCGGATGCCCTGGTCGACCGACGGGACGTACTCCTTGGGGATGGAGCCACCGACGGTCTTGTTGTTGAAGTAGTAGTGGTCTTCCGGCTCGAGTTCGAGCTGCTCTTTCAGCTCGGCGGTCAGCGGTTCGACGTCGATGACCACGTGGCCGTACTGGCCACGACCACCGGTCTGGCGCGCGTACTTCAGGTCGACCTTCTCGACCTTCTTCTTCACCATCTCGCGGTAGGCGACCTGCGGGCGGCCGACGTTCGCGTCCACCTTGAACTCGCGCATCAGGCGGTCGACGATGATCTCCAGGTGAAGCTCGCCCTGGCCGCCGATGAGGGTCTGGCCGGTCTCCTCGTCGGTGACGACGCGGAAGGACGGGTCCTCCTCGGCGAGCTTCTGCAGCGCCGTGGAGAGCTTCTCCTGGTCGGTCTTGGTCTTGGGCTCGATGGCGATCTGGATGACCGGGGCCGGGAACTCCATCGACTCGAGGAGGATCGGGGCCTCCGAGGTCGTGATCGTGTCACCGGTGGTGGTGCTCTTCAGGCCGACCAGCGCGACGATGTCGCCGGTCATGCAGCCGGACATCTCCTCGCGGCTGTTGGCGTGCATCTGCAGGATGCGACCCACGCGCTGCTTCTGGTCCTTGGTCACGTTCACCACGTGCGAACCGGCCTCGAGCGTCCCGGAGTACACGCGGGCGAAGGTCAGGGTGCCGACGTAGGGGTCGGTCATGACCTTGAAGGCCAGCGCGGAGAAGGGCTCGTCGTCGGCGGGGGCGCGGGTGTCGGGCTCGCCACTGCGCGGGTTCTTCCCCCGCATCGGCGGGACCTCGAGCGGCGAGGGCAGGTAGGCCACGACCGCGTCGAGCAGGGTCTGAACACCCTTGTTCTTGAAGGCCGAGCCGCAGAACACCGGCACGATCTGGTTGGTGATCGTCGCCTGGCGCAGTCCGGCCTTGAGCTTGTCGTTGGGCAGGTCGCCGGTCTCGAAGAACAGCTCGAGCAGGTCCTCGTCGGTCTCGGCCACCTTCTCGGCCAGTTCGGCGCGGTAGAGCTCCGCGTCGGCCTTGAGGTTCTCCGGGATCTCGGTGACCTCGAAGGTCGCGCCGAGGTCCTCGCCGTGCCACACCGTGGCGTTCATCGCGACCAGGTCGACGATGCCCTCGAGCTGGTCCTCCAGCCCGATCGGCAGCTGCGCCCGGACCGCGTTGGGGGTCAGACGGTCGCGGATCGAGTCGAAGGAGTACTCGAACGAGGCACCGGTGCGGTCGAGCTTGTTGATGAAGCAGATACGCGGCACGCCGTACTTGTCGGCCTGGCGCCACACGGTCTCGGACTGCGGCTCCACACCGGCGACACCGTCGAACACGGTGACGGCACCATCGAGCACGCGCAGCGAGCGCTCCACCTCGATGGTGAAGTCGACGTGGCCCGGCGTGTCGATGATGTTGATGGTGTGGTCGCCCCACTTGGTGGTGGTGGCGGCCGAGGTGATGGTGATGCCGCGTTCCTGCTCCTGCTCCATCCAGTCCATCGTCGCCGCGCCGTCGTGGACCTCACCGAGCTTGTAGGTGCGACCGGTGTAGAACAGGATCCGCTCGGTGGTGGTGGTCTTGCCCGCGTCGATGTGGGCCATGATGCCGATGTTGCGAAGCTGTTCGAGCTTCACGCTGCGCTTGAGGGCCATCGTGGTCACTTCCTCGTGGGTGCATCTCGCCCGGATATGGGCTCGGGGACGTCGCGGCGGCGGGGCCCGGATCGCGGGCCACCGTCGTTCGCGAACGGGGGTGGGGTGGGGTGTGCTGGTGGTGGCGTCGGACCGGACCGGGACGGGGTGACCGTCAGGTGCGACTCAACGCCGGATCGGTGTCACCAGCGGTAGTGAGCGAAGGCGCGGTTGGCCTCGGCCATCTTGTGGGTGTCCTCACGACGCTTGACCGCGGCGCCGACGCCGTTGGACGCATCCAGCAGTTCGCCGGCGAGACGCTCGCCCATGGTGTGCTCACGACGGATGCGGGCGTACCCGATGATCCAACGCAGGGCCAGGGTGGTTGAGCGGGCCGGGCGGACCTCGATGGGCACCTGGTAGGTGGCACCACCGACGCGGCGGGACTTGACCTCGAGCTGGGGCTTGACGTTCTCGACCGCACGCTTCAACACGCTGATCGGGTCGCCGCCCTGGGTGCGCGAGCCGATGTTGGCCAGCGCGTCGTAGACGATCTTCTCCGCGACCGAGCGCTTGCCGTCGACCATGATGCGGTTGGTCAACTGGGTGACCAGGGTCGAGCTGTACTTCGCGTCGGCCGGCGTCTTGCGCGTACCTGGGGATCCTTTGCGAGGCATGTCAGCCCTCCTTCTTCACGCCGTAGCGTGACCGCGACTGCTTGCGGTCCCGCACCGGGGAGGCGTCGAGCGTCCCGCGGATGACCTTGTAACGCACACCCGGCAGGTCCTTCACACGCCCACCACGAACGAGCACGATGGAGTGCTCCTGGAGGTTGTGGCCCTCGCCGGGGATGTACGCCGTGATCTCGATACCCGAGGTCAGACGGACACGACAGACCTTCCGGAGGGCCGAGTTCGGCTTCTTCGGGGTCGTGGTGTAGACGCGGGTACAGACGCCGCGGCGTTGGGGTGAACCCTTCAACGCGAGCGTCTTGTTCTTGTTGGCCTTGCTCTTACGGCCCTTGCGCACCAGCTGCTGGACGGTGGGCATGCCAGTGGATCTCCGTCTCGTCGCCGTGTGCCGTGCTGTCGAAGCACGCACACG
>PWLR01000079.1 GCA_003558435.1 Nitriliruptoraceae bacterium
CGCGGGCCCGGTCCGGAAGGACCGGGCCCGCGGGTGTCGCGGTGTTCAGCAGCCGATCAGCCGGCCTTCCACAGCCCCTGGGCGACCTGCTCGAACAGGCCTTCCGGGTGCGTGCGGTACAGCGGCTCGGTCCCGAACAGCGTCACGTTCGCGCCGCGGGCCTCGCCACTGACCACCACCGGCCGGCCGGCGGCGGCGTCCTGCCCGATCCAGTGTCCGGCGAGGAAGAAGTCCTCCGCCGCCAGGCGCTGGTCGACCGACACGCCTTCGCCCACCTGCGGGAAGTACCGCGGCGAGGTCACGAACGAGAACGGCAACGCGTTGCCGGTCACGACCGATGCCGGATCGTTGACGACCGCCACGATGCCGTTGGCGCCGCCCGGGCCGCTGCCGAGGCTCACGTCGAGCAGCCCGGCGCGGTTGTTGAACGTCACCCCGTTGCCGCCGCGGCCGACGACCGCGCCACCATCGGCGAGCCATGCGTCGAACGCCGCCTGCTGGGCCGGGTTCAGACTGAGTGGGTTGAAGGCGGTCGACCCGACGTAGAACGCGTCGAAGTCGTCGAACGTGTAACTGCCGTTGTTGAACCCGGTGTGTGTCACGTTCGTGACCTCGAAGCCCATCCGGTTGAGCGAGAAGACCTCGTCGTTGAAGCCACTCGCACCGATGCGGTAGGTCTCGAACGGCTCCGCACCTCGTGCCCGCGCGGGCGTCATGACACTGAACGTGACCCCGTACTCGCGGGCCACCGCGACGATCGCGGCATGGCCTGCGCCCGAGATCACGAACTCGCCGTCGGACAGACGCGAGATGCTCACGCCGCGGTCCAGTAGGTCGTTGACGGCCTGGACGCCGGCCAACGAGTCGACCGTCAAGCCGTGCAGTCGCCGGTTGCCCGGCACGACCGACGCCGTGGTAGCGGCCTCGTTGACACGGACGCTCGAGACGCCGCTCAACGACGCGTCCTCGACCCGGTTCACCGTGGCGCCCCACAACGACCCCAGGCTCCACGCCGAGATGTCGTACATGAACGGGTAGTCCTCGGTGACATCCCGACCGACGTCGAGGATGGTGTTGGCCATGCCGCGCTTGGCCTGCTGCAGGTCGACCACGTAGGACCCCGCCTGGTAGCGGGTGCCATCGAGGGTGAACTGGCGGGTGGCGCGCTGCACGATCACGTCGTTGTCGAGCAGGAACTGCACGGTGCGGGCGGCGGCGGCCTCGCTGCGCTGACCGGCACCGGCCGGGATCACGTAGGCACGGGGCAGGTCGATCTCCACCGTGTCCGAGTTGTCGCCGGCGGCGAGCTCGAGCGCGAGCGGGTCGTCGATCGGCCGCAGCGGCTCACCTGCGACACCGCGCCGGAAGAGCTCCAATTGATCGCCGAGCACGTCCATCTTGTTCTCGTTCACCCAGTCGAAGCTCGCCTCGATGGTGGCCCGGGCGACCGCGGTGTTGATGCGCGTGCGGTTGTGCCGCTCGTTCACGGACAGTGTGCCGCCACGCGGGTTGAGCGGGAACTCGACGGTGTGGGCGACGATGCCGTGGTACATCGCGTACATCGGCGTGAAGATCGGCGGCCAGTCGTCCCAACCGGCGGTGTTGTCGCGGTAAGGGATACGCAGCTGCGACAGCCCGGCACCGTAGTAGCTGCGCAGGTCGTCACCGACGTCTGTGAGCACCCGCTCCTCCATGGCGAGGGCGTGACGCAGCGCATGACGTATGTACAGGTCGTATTCGTAGTTGTCGCCGTGCGGGCCGGTGGTCGGCTCGATCAAGGTCGGACCGACGTAGCCGTGTTGATCCAACATCGTCAACGGGTCGTAGCGGATCAGCTGGTCACGCAGGATGCGGGTCTCGGGCTGCGACTGGGTGATGAAGTCGCGGTTCATGTCGAAACCGTTGGCGTTCGCACGCGTGGCGTTGACGCGCCCGTCGGGGTTCTGGGTGATCACGAAGGCCAGCACGTGGTCCTCGACCAGCTGCACGATCTCCGGCTCGTCGGAGAAGGCGAGTTCGTCGAGCACCTCGAAGGTCGCGTCGGTGCCCTCCCACTCGTTGCCGTGGATGTTGTTGTTGATGAACAGCGGCGACTTCCAGTCGTCATAGTCACCGGCATCCATCGCGGCGATCGCGGCGTCGGGGTCCTCGGTGCGCAGGTCGGACAGCTCCTGCCACTGGTCCCATTCCGCGTCGGTCATCGCCGAGGTGGCGACCACCAGGTGCAGGTCGCGGCCCTGGACGGACTCGCCGATGATCTCCACGCTGATGCGGTCGCTCGCCTGCAGCTCACGCAGCAGCCCCGGGAACTCGTGGTAGGGGATGAGGTTGAGGGGGATCGAGGCGTCGCTCGGGTCGACCGGGACATCCTCGATCACGTCGTTGCGCGGCTGACCGGACAACCGGGGGGCAGGGTCCGCATCCTGGACCTGACCCGGAGGTCCGACGGCCGGCCCGCGTTGCTCGGGAAGTCGACCGAAGCCCTGTCCGTCCGGGGGCCCGGCCGGCTGCGCCGACGCTGCCGGCGCGAGCGAGAGCGCGAGGAGCGCAGCGGTCAGACCCGCCACCAACCTGTTGGTACGCATGAACCCTCCTAGATGACCCGTGATGACCACGCCGGGGCGGCGGATAGGGCGATACTGGTCGAAGATCACCGCCGAAAGGAGGGATGGGCGCGCTGCGCCCGAAAGCGCACACTTGGGCACGGAGCGTGACTAGTTTGCCGGTCGTTCGACCACGTAACGTGACGTGCGGGCGGCCAGCGCGGCCCACCCACCACCCCACGGCCAGGCCTGCCACGCGGGCGTACACCCCGTCGATGGCCGGTGGCCGCCCACGTCGTGGGGCACCAGGACCGCGAGCGTCGGCGCGTGCCGGTCACCTCTCCAAGAGGTCGTATCCTTCCCGGCCATGCCTCCTTTCGCTGCCGCAGTGCTCGTCTTCCTGTCGTCGGCCGCCGTTCTCGTGCTCGAGATCCTGGCGGCCCGGTTGCTCGCGCCCTACGTCGGGGTCACGCTCGAGACCTATACCGCCATCATCGGGGTGATCCTCGCCGGCATCGCCGTGGGCTCGTGGTTGGGCGGCAAGGCGGCCGATGCGCGCGACCCGCGGGGGCTGCTCTCGCCGCTGCTGATCATGGGCGGTGCGTTGGCGTTCGCCTCCATCCCGGTCATCGACCTGTTGGGGGCCTCGCTGCGCGGCGGTGGCCCCGTGGCCACCACCGTGCTGACCGTGCTCGGGTTCTTCCTGCCGGCGGCGGTGCTGTCGGGCGTGACCCCCGCGGTGATCAAGATCCAGCTCGCCTCGCTGGAGGAGACCGGCCGTGTGGTCGGTCGGCTGTCGGCGCTGTCGACCGCCGGAGCCATCTTCGGCACGTTCTTCACCGGCTTCCTGCTGGTCGCGGCGTTCCCGACCCGGCCAGTGGTACGCGCGACCGCCGTCTTCCTGATCGTGTTGGGGGTGGGCACGGCCGTCTACCTGCGCAGCGGACGCAGCGTCACCGCCGGCGGGATGGTCGCGGTGCTCGCCGCCGGGACGTTGTCGTTCGTCTCGCCGCACCCGTGCGAGTACGAATCCGCCTACTACTGCGCGTTCATCGTCGAGGAGGGCGACACGGGTCGCGCCCTGCACCTCGACACCTTGCGCCACAGCTACGTCGACCTCGCGGACCCGTCGCACCTCGAGTTCCTCTACACCCAGTGGTTCGGCGACACGATCGGAACCGTCGCGCCCGACGGCGAACCCCTCACGGCCCTGCACATCGGAGGCGGCGGCTTCACGATGCCGGGCTACCTGCGCTCGGAGCATCCCGGTTCGTCGTCGACGGTGTTGGAGGTCGATCCGTTGCTCGTCGAGCTGTCGAAGGAGAAGCTGGGACTGGAGCTGGGCGACGATCTGGACATCCTGACCGGCGACGCACGCGTCACGGTCGCCGAGGTAGCCGACGACACCTATGACGTGGTCATCGGCGACGCGTTCGGTGGCGTCGCGGTGCCCTGGCACCTGGCGACCGAGGAGTTCACCCAGCTCATGCGTGATCGCATGAGCGCCGACGGCATCTACATGATGAACGTGATCGACTACGGACCCCGCGACTTCCTGCGCGCCGAGGTGGCGACGCTGGGAGCGGTGTTCGAGCACGTCGCGGTGATCGGTCGCCCCGGGGCGTTCGGGGACCTCGGTCGGACCGGCCCGGACGGGCAGCAGCAGGCGCCGGTGCCCGACGAACCGGTCGGCGGCAACCACGTGGTGATCGCCTCGGACCAGCCGCTGCCGATCGAGGCGTTGTTCGCGACCAACCGGAGCCGGGCGCGGGTCGATGCGATCCTGCACGGTGCCGAGCTGCAGACCTTCATCGAGGGCGCGCCGGTGCTGACCGACGACCGGGCTCCCGTCGATCAGCTCCTGACGCCCCGTCCGCCCGCCACGGAACGCCCGATCGCGTGACCGCGGCCCACGACGCGCGACCGCGGCCCACGATGCGTCCAACCGCACCCGCCGGCACGAACGCGGGACCCCGTAGCGACAGGAGCCGTCCATGACCGATCAGCACCCACCCCGGATCGTCGTGATCGGTGGCGGATACGCCGGTAGCCACGCCGCCGTGGCGGCCCGGCGTGCGGGCGGCGCGGTGACGGTCGTCGATCAGGATGGGCTCCACGGCTTCCTGCCGCGTCTCGCGGGGGTCGCTGCCGGTCGGCTCCGTGCCGGTGACGCACGCACGCCGCTGGGCGAGTTGCTGGGCGTCGAGGTCCATCAGGGTTCGGCCGAGCGCCTGGATGTGGACCGGCGTCGGGTCGAACTCGCCGGTGGTGCGGTCGTGCCCTACGACGGGCTGGTGGTCACGGTCGGGTCGCGCACCGCCCGCTCCCCGGTCCCCGGTGCCGACGAGCACGCCTGGTCGCTGCACACCCCGGATGATGCGCTCGCGCTGCGCGTCGCACTCCGCGAGACCTCCCACCTCGTCGTGGTCGGAGGAGGCGCGACGGGGGTGCAGCTCGCAGCCGAGGTCGCGGCGGCGCATCCGACGATGACGGTCCGTCTGGTCGAGGCCGGCTCGCGGCTCCTGCCGGCCGAGCCCAGGATGCTCGGCACCAGCATGCGACGTCTGCTCGACGACGCCGGTGTCCAGGTGCACCTCGACGTCCACGCGTCGGCCATCGACGCCGACGGTGTCGACCTGGCGGACGGACAGCGCCTGGACGGCCTGGTCGTGTGGGCCGGCGGGTGGGAGGCGGACGCGAGCGCGTTGCTGCCGCGAGCGGAGTTCCGCGACGGTCGGGTCGTGGTCGCTCGGGACCTGACCGTCACCACCTACGACCGGGTGCTCGCGGCCGGTGACATCGCCGCCCACCGCGACGTGCTCGGGCGGCCGCTCGCGATGTCGGCACAGATCGCGGTCCAGGCCGGAGCGGCCGCCGGCGCATCCGCGGTCGCGCTCGCCCGCGGCGAACGCCCGACGTGGGCGCGGTTGTTCGAACTCGGCCGGGTGGTCGATCTGGGCGACCGCGGTGTCGGACGGGTCGGACCGGTCCCGCTCGGTTGGGGACCCACGGCACGCCTGGTGCCGCTCATGCACCTGGCCATCGACCTCCGTCACCTGGCGCAGTTGGGTGGCCCGCTGACGGCCCTGGCCCACGCCCCGGGGCGCGGCGGCCACCTCGACGTCGGGGGTCACCGCGAGCCGCTGCGGGCCGTCGGCTGACCATCCTCCGGCCGCTGCCCTGCGGTGACCCGCGGACAGGGGCCGCTCGCCCCTAGCCGCGAGGCGACCCGTCCGCGACCGTGGTCATCTACCTGAGGATGACCACCCACGCCGCGTGGTCTCTGACGACCGGGAGTATCGAGATGGCGCGTCCCGACGAGTCGCCCACCAGCCGAACGGCCGTGGTTCCGTCCGATCAGCCCGACGAGCCGACCATCATCCACGACCTGAGTCTCGACGGGTCCCTCGGCGGACCAGCCATCGACGTGCGGTCCCTGGACCTCGCCGGTGACGCCGTGATCGTCACCGACCTCGACGGGACGATCGTCGATGTCAACGACGCGTTCGTCCGGGTGACGGGCTACTCGCGGCAGGAAGCCATCGGCCAGACCCCCCGACTGCTGTCGTCGGGGTTCCAGGACAAAGCCTTCTACGCCGATCTCTGGGACACCGTGACCAGTGGCCGGGTGTGGGAGGGCGAACTGATCGACCGGCATCGCGACGGCACGCTGCACACCTACCACGCGACGATCAGCCCGGTGAAGGACTCGGCGGGACGCGTCACCCACTTCGTCGCGGTCGAACGCGACATCAGCGGCGAACTCGAGCGTCGGGGCGCACCCGGGTCGGCCGGGTTGATCCACAGCGATCTGACCGGTTCGTGCGTCTACGCCAACCGACGGGCCGCGACGCTCTTCGGGGCCGAGCCGACGGCGCTGCTCGGTCGCGGACTGCTCGAAGCGCTGGATCCCGACGATGCCGCCCAGTTCCGTGAGGTCGTCGGTCGTGTCGCGGAGACCGGCCGCACCCACCGGCTGGACGTGCGGACCCGGCAGGCCGGCGGCGGCTTGCTCCACGTCGATCTGGCCCCGTTGACCGTGTCCTCCGGCAAGACCATCGGTGCGGTCGGCTCGATCGAGGACCTCAGCGAACGCGTCGCGGTCCACCGCGAACTCGATCGACGCGACGCCCTCATCGAGAGCGTGCTGGACGCGCTGCCCGACGAGGTGGCGGTGGCTGCCGACGACGGCACCTTGCTCGCGGTCAACCGGGCGTGGCGGGCCGCTCGGGGGCAGGCCCCTGAGGACGCCATCCTGGCCGCTCGGGTGGGTGACGACGTGGAGGCCCATGCCCGCCGGGGCGCCGAGGGCGGTGACCAGCACGCCGCCGCGCTGCTGGAGGAACTCCACCGCCGGCGCACCACCGGCAACGATGCCGGTGTGACCGTCACGGGCGAGCCCTCGGGATCGGGGGCAACGGGCGGCTACGCGATCACCCCGCTCGCGTGGGACGACGGCGGCTACGTCCTACGGCGCGTGACCGACACCTAAGGGAGCGGCGGCAGCAGGCGACCGGCCGGGGAGACGTCCTCGGGCCCCCGCGCCTGCGGTGGCGAGCGCTCGAGGAAGTCGTCGAGCAGGTCCGGGGCGGTGGCGCGGTCACGCGCGTTGGCCAGCCGGTAGGCGGAGTAGCTGCGCCCGGCCAGGACGTAGCCGCGTTGTCGCTCGTCCAGCTCGCGCAGGTACGGGTCCTCGTGAGGGGGCACGGCCTGCTGCAGCTGGTCGTAGAACCGCTCCCTCGCCTCCCCGACCAGGAACTCCGACTCCCCCGCCCGCACCGCCCGTTGGGTGCGCGGAGCCTCGTACTCGACCAGGGGCCGCGTGTCGGTGTTGATCTCCCGGTCGGCGTACAGCTGCGAGGCGGTGAGGTTGCCGGCGTACATCCGCAGCGCCACCGCCTCGAAGAACGCGTCCGGGAGCGGTTCGGAGGTCGTCGGCTCACCGAGCAGTTCGCGCCCCCGCTCGGCCAGCACCGTGGGGTCGAGCGGCTGCGGATCCTGCTCCCCGACGAGCGCGACGATCGAACGCTCGGAGAACAGGTCCCCGCGCCACACGGTCACCTGGTCGAACGCCTCGTCCATCGTCCGGCCGATGATGCCCAGTTCGTTGTCCGACGTCTGGTAGAGCGGCATCCACTGCACGTAACGGCCGCCGGGCAGCAGCCGCTCGCGCGCCGTCTCGTAGTGCTCCAAGGTGTAGAGGTTGCCGGTGCCCGCCTCCCACGGGACGAACAGGTCGCTGATGATCAGGTCGTAGCGGTCGTCGCTGCGGCTGAGGCACGTGCGCCCGTCCTCGGCGGTCACCGTGGCCCGCGGGTCCTCGAACAACCCGTCGGTCCAGGGCCCGAAGTGCGCCTCGGCCACCTCCACGACGTCCCGGATCAGCTCGCACACCACGAGTTGCTCGACCGGGAACCGCAGGCCCGCCCCCGCGGTGATACCGGTGCCCATGCCGAGGTAGAACACGTGGGACGGATCCGGATGGCTCAACATCGGGATCACGCTCTGGTTGCGTTCCGAGTCGGAGCCGCGCGTGCCACCGAGCGTGTAGTGGTTGTTGACCCGGATGGACAGATCGGCGTTGTGGTCCTCGATCACCGCGACGGTCGCCTGCGAGCCCTCGCGGACCTCGACCAGCGATTCGGTACCCGCCGGCGACAGCCGCACGACATCCAACCCGGAGGGGCTCGTGGCCACCAGCGCCAGTGCCGTGACCCCGGCGGCAGCGGCGATCCCCACCCGCCCGGTGGTGCGACGGCTGAGCGCGACGGCCGCGACCAGCACGGGATAGACCGCCGCGAGCAGCAGCAGGGTCCGCCAGGCACCGAGGCTCGGCAGCAGCACGAACCCGGCGGCGAGCGAGCCCAGGATCCCCCCCGTGGTGTTGACCGCGACCAGCCGCCCGACGGTGTCCCCCGCACCGGCCGTCCGGCTCTGGAGGGTGCGCAACAGGTAGGGCAGCACCGCCCCCAGCACGATGCCCGGCAGCAACATGACCACCACCGCGACCCCGATGACCGCCACGACGTAGGGCCCGAAGTCGAGCTGCGGACCGAGCAGCGTCAACCCGTCGGTCCGCGCGGTGAACAGCCACGGCGAGACCGCGATCACCGCGGAGGATCCCACCAACAACGCGCCCAGCACGACCTCGGGGGTCACGGTGCGCAGGCGGTTCAGGGCGTTGGCCAGCGTCGCCCCCAGCGACAGCGCCAGCAGGAACGTGGCCAGCACCAACGCGTAGGTGTAGGCGGAGTTCTGCAGCACCTGCGAGAACAACCGGGTCCACACCACCTCGACGGCCAGCGTCGCGAACCCGGACACGAACGCCGCCGCCCAGATCAACCCGGTCGGGATGGCCAGGGGCGCGACCACCGCGACCCGGCCGGATCGCGGGGGACGTCGAGGTGGCACCTCCTCCGCGTCGTGGGGCACCCGGGCCTTCTCGGCGGCACCGGCCACCGCGGCCGGGGAGCGGACGGGTCCCCGCCCCCGGCCGAGGAGGATGGCGCTGACACCCACGGTCAGATCGATGCCGACCGCCAGCAGGTAGGCCCCCCGGAACCCCAGGGCCAACGGCAGCACGAACCCGGCCGCCAGGGCTCCCGTGGCCGAGCCGAAGGTGTTGACCGCATACAGCGTGCTGCCGGTGGTGCCGAGCCGCTCGGGGTCGCGGATCAGGTGTTGCGCCATCAACGGCAGGGTGCCGCCCATCAGGAACGCCGGGGGCAACAGCACCACCGAGGCCACCACCGCCTTGGCCACCGTGTCGAGCGCGACCGAGTCGCCCACCAGCGCGAACACCGCCGGGTAGAGCGCCACGTAGGCGTCGATGAGCAGGAAGTAGCCCAGCGCCGTCGCGGCGACCCCCACCTCCAGGATGCCGAACCACCGCAGGCTCGAACGCAACCGCGGCGCACGGCGCCCCCAGAACCACCCGCCCCACGCGATCCCGGTGAAGAAGATCGCGATGGTCAACGCCGCCGCCTGCGCGGTGCTACCGAACAACAGCCCGAGCTCGCGCACCCAGAGGACCTGGTAGACGAGCGCGGCGAAGCCGGAGGCGAAGAACAGGGCGATCAGCCCCACCGCGTGACGGTCGGCGCCGGCGGGGAGCGCGGTGGCCTCCGGCGACGCCGGGGATGCGGACGAGGCCGAACCGATCGACACGAGACCCCCGCGTGTTCCCGGGTCTCGCGTTCCTCGCGACCCGGCAGATATGAGACTGATTCTCGGACGGTTCCCATGTTACTGCTCGAGCCGGAACGCCCGCACCCCTGGTCAGATCGCGAACCACGTGGCATGCTCGTGGACCTCAGGAGGTCCCCATGGGTGCCACGGTCTCGATGATCATCGACCGCAAGGGCTCGAGCGTGGCCACCATCGCTCCCGACGAGACGCTCGCCACCGCCGCCGAACGGCTCGCCGAACGTCGGATCGGGGCACTGGTGGTCTCCAGCGACGGGCGTTCGGTCGAGGGCATCCTCTCCGAACGCGACCTCGTCGGGCAGCTCGCCGCGGCCGGCGCGGGGACACCGGAGCTCACCGTGGCTGAGGCCATGAACACCGACGTGGTCACCTGCGGCCCGGCGACCACGACCGATGAGCTCGCACGGATGATGACCGAGGGACGGTTCCGTCACGTCCCGGTGCTCGATGACGGCCTCCTGATCGGGATCGTCTCCATCGGCGACGTCGTCAAGGCGCGCATCGACGAGCTGACCCTCGAGACCGGACAACTGCAGGCCTACGTGACCGGCGGCTACTGAACGCGGGCGCCGCCCGCGAGCCGCGCGACGAACGCCGGCACCCACCGGGAAGATCCGACGCTGCGCCCCACCGCGCTGGTGCGGCGGGAGGACGTGGTCGTGGGGGCCGGCGCGACCGAACGCGGCGCGCGGCTCGCCATCGTGACGATCAACTCGTAGGGCGGAGGACGCATGCTCGGTGCCTTCCTCGTCGATGGTCGGCCTCACGGGCCGATGAGGTCTAGGGGGTCGCGCTCTCCAGCCGGACGATGGCCGCGAGCATCTCCTCGCGACTGTTGACCCCGAGCTTCTGGCGGATGCGCGCGACATGGTGTTCGACGGTCTTCGGGGAGATGAACAACTGGCCGCCGATCTGTTTGTGGGTCATGCCGGTCAGCACGTAGGAGGCGACCTCCCGTTCACGCGCGGACAAGCCGGTGGCCGGTTGCGTACCGGCGGTCGACCGACTCGACGCCTGGAGGTCCCGCGCGACGCCCAGCAGCCGTCGCATCACCCCGGGCTCGTCGGTGCGTACCGCCGCGGAACCGGCGACCCGCGAGGCCTCCCATGGCAGCCCGACCTCCCCGAGCCGCGTCGCCGCCCGCTCGACGAACCCACCATCCACGCGGCCGCGGACGATCTCCGCCCAGGCGGCTGCGACATCGACGAGAGCGGCGGCACGATCTCCCGGTGGGCCGAGCGCATCCATGGCCTTGGCGCTGCGGCCGACCGCTTCGACGTCGCTCGCAACGACCGCCGTCTGGAGTTCGTCCCACCGGACCTGGAACGTCCACAGCGGGGGTTCGCCGAGTCGGTCCAGCAACCTCCAGACGTGCTCGGTGCACGAACCCGCCATCGCCGGGTCCCCGATCCGGGCCGCCCCGATCATGAGCTCGCCATAGGGCTGTAGGAGCAGCAGATCGACCGGCTGCGCCAACAGCACGGTTCGGGCACGGGACCACGCCGCTGCCAGGGCAGCCAGGTCCCCCTGCCGGCGGGCCACGCCGACCTCGATGGCGCATACGAGCAGTTCCTCACGCAGCTCCAGCGGGTGGCGCTGGTCGTCGCGGTGCTGCTCCGCCGTCGCCAGAGCGGTCGACCAGCGACCACGGCGCAGCGCCGTCCAGGCACGCAACAGCTGCTGACGGACGCCGAGCTGGGCGGGAAGCCCCTCGTCGTCCGCCCGGGCGGCCAACACATGTTCCGCCAGCTCGAACTCGAGGAGGTGGTGCGCCACGATGGCCGCCACGAACTGAGCTCGGTCGGGCAGTTCCGGTCGCTGGCGCGCGACCGCCTGCAGACCAGCCGCCTCGAGAAGCGGCGCCAGCGTGCTGGAGCTCGGAGGGCCGTCGTCCCAACTCCCGCACGCGGGGGCGAGCGAGGCGAGCAGGGCGCGAGCGACCAGACCCACCGAGGTCAGCACCATGGCGGTGGGGATCGGCGTCTCGGCGTCGATCCCGGCGACGATGCGGCGGGCACGCTCGATCTCCCCGATGGTCGCGAACCCGATCGCGGCGAGGTAGCGGTAGACCACGCGCTCGTTCGCGTCGCTGACCGCTATGGCCAGCTGCTCGTAGAGTTCCGCTGCACGAGACCACGAACCACGCCGCGCGAACGCCGTGGCGGCCGTCGCCATCGCCCGCACCCGGCCGGCCGGGTCGGCATCGCGGACCGCCACATCGGCGAGGCGCAGGGCCTCGTCCAGCTCACCGCCGGAGAGCGCGAACTCCGCCCGCGGCACGGCCAGGACCGTGGCGCTCGCCCCCATGGCCTCGGCCCTCGCGAGCCACGAGGACGCCTCGCCCGGCGCCTCGCCGACCGCCTCGATGGCCGCCGCGGCGTAGAGTTCGATGGTGTGCGCTCCCTCGGCCCCCGCCGCCACGAGCCGGGCAGCCGCTCGCTGCGCGGGTTCGATCCCCGCCAGCGCCGCGCGCGTGATCCCTTCGTGGATCCGATCTCGCTCGACGGCCGGGACGACCGCGCGCACGGCATCGGCGACCACCGGGATCACCGCCGAGCGTTCCGCGGACATCAAACCGGCGTCCGCGAGTCGCATCCCGGCCAGCTCCAGTTGGGTTCGGTCGAGGCCGGTGACGTCGCCGAGCACATCCGGGCGGGGGCAGACACCCAGGCTCAAGGCCGTGAGCAGCGAGCGGGCGGGCGGTGGGAGGTCGTCGCGTTCGGCGCGGATGCACTCGACGAGCCACGGGATCCGCGGTGATCGGTCCGGAACCCCGTCGCCCGACACCTCGGCTTCGGCCCATGCGCGCACGATCGCCTCGGCATACCGGGCCAGGCCCCCGCTCAGTTCCGCGAGGACGGCGATACGTCGTTCGGACGGCTCGTGCCCGGCCCACGCATTCGAGAGCCGGCGCAGCCCGTCAGTGGACAACGGGCCGATGACCGTCGCCGGACCACCGCGCGATTCCAACCGGCTCAGTGCGCCCGACACCCGGCCGGGGCGTCGTGCGAGGACGAGGCGGACCGATCCCCCCGGGTGCAGGCCCACATCGATCAGGAGCCGCAGGGACGCCCGGTCCAGGAGGTGCGTGTCGTCGACGACGAGCCCCTGCGTCCCCGTCGCGAGGCGTTCGACGACCCGCCGGTGCGCCGCCGACGTCTCCGGGCGCTCCGCTGTCGACGGCAACCCCGCATGCTCCTCGGCCGACAGCAGGGCTTCGACACCCCCGTAGGCCACCGTTCCCCCCGGCCGTCCGCCACACGAACCGACCGTCGAGCCCTCCCGCTGCCACCGGTCGATGATCGACCGCAGCAGGTGGGTCTTCCCGGAACCCCCGACGCCGAGGATGCACCGGACCGCCTCACCATCCACGGGACCTCCAGCGCTCGTCGAGGTCCGGCCACCCTCCCCCACCCCGCTGGAGCGAGGGTGGACCCCCGCTGACGCCGGCCCTGCGAGGGGCCGTCCATGTACCGCCGACATTCACAACCGATCGGGGGAGAGCTAGCGTCCAAAGGCGCCGGCCGGGACCTCCCCCAGATCGCGAGAAGACCGTCTTGGACGAGCAGCCGCCTCCCGGTCCCCCGTCCGGACACATCCACGTACCGATGGCGAAGGCCCTTCCACCGGTCCCGCCGCCGAGTTACGTGCGTCGGGCGGAGCTCGAGTCCCGGATCGGCGAGTGTCTGCATCACCGTCTCACGACCGTGGTGGCGGGCGCGGGTTTCGGCAAGTCCACGTTGTTGGCGGCATGGGCGGCCGACGCCGGAGCCGCGTGGTACACCCTCGGCCGTGACGATGCGGCCCCGACCGCGCTCGCCCGCGGCATCCTCGCGGCACTCCGTGTCCGTATCCCCGACCTACCGACCGAGCTCACGACCGCGGCGACATCATCCTCGGGCCCGGACACCCTTGCCTCCACCCGGGGGGCATCGCTCGGCGCCATCCTGGCCGAGACGCTCGACGAGCACACCCGCGGGGACATCGTCCTGGTACTCGACGACGTCGATGAACTCCCCCTCGGCGGCGCCGCCGCCGAACTCGTGCAACGACTCTGCCGCCAAGGGCCACCGAACCTCCACCTCGTCCTCAGCTCCCGCAACGAACCGCCGTTCCGGGTGCAACGGCTACGAGGTCGCGGTCAGGTGTTGGCGCTCCACGGCGACGACCTGGCCTTCTCGCCGAACGAGACCCGCCAGCTGCTCACCACCCTGCTCGGTGACCACGCCGATCGGTTCACCGGGCCGTTGCAGGAGCTGACCGGAGGCTGGCCTGCCGCCATCCGGCTCGCGGCCGAGGCCCTGCGACGGACGGGAACCGACGACGCCGACGACGCGATGGCGCGCCTACGCACGAGCGGGAGCTCGTTGTTCCCCTACCTCGTCGAGGAGGTCTTCGCGAACCGTCCACCCGCGACCCGCGAGCTCGTGCGCCGGATCGCGCCCCTACCACGGTTCACGGTCGAGCTCTGTCGACACCTCGGCATCGAGGCCCCGGGATCGGTGATCGACGGTCTCGGACGGTGGGGCATGCTCGAGGGGTCGAACGAGGCCGACGGCTGGTACGCACTCAACGGGCTCGTCCGGGAGTACGCGCTCGCCGAGTTGCCGCTGGACGCAGAGGAGCGCACGACGCTCTGGCGCACCGCCGCCGGATGGATGTCGGCGAACCACCACCACGTCGAGGCACTGCGGTGCCTGTTCGCGGCCGGCGATCACGCGGCCGGCGCCGAACTGCTCCGGACGCGAGGTCGCGAACTCGTGGCCGCCGGTCACGTCCATGAGGTGGTCAAGGCGGTCACGGACCTGCCGAGCCACCTCCACGGGCCGGAATTGCAGATCATCGCCGGCGAGGCACGGCAGGTGCTGGGCGACTGGGAAGGCGCGCTGGCATGCTTCCACGAGGCCGCCGGCGACCAGCCGCTGCTCCCGGCCGGGCTCGCCTGGCGGATCGGTCTGATCCACCATCTGCGCGGGGAGCCGGACGAGGCCTTGGCCGCCTACGGCCGCGGACGCATCGTCGACCCTGACGGCCGGGACGAGGCGCTGCTGTCGGCGTGGACCGCAGCGGCGCACTACATCCGCGGCGACGAGATGGCGTGCCAGGAGCATGCCGAACTCGCACACCGCGCAGCGCAGCGGGCCGGGGACCCGGAGGCGTTGGCGACCTCCCACACCGTGCTCGCGATGCTCGCCGCCCTCCAGGGCGACCGGCGGGCCAACGATGCGCACTACCTGCAGGCGCTCGATGCCGCCGAGAGCGCCGGCAACGTGCTGCTCCTCGCGCGCATCCACTGCAACCGCGGATCCCGCAGCCTCGAGGAAGGCGCCTACGAGGACGCCATCATCGAACTGGAACGCGCGATCCGGCTGGCCGAGGTCACCGGCTTCGCGGCCTTCCACGCGCTCGCGCTGTCGAACCGCGGCGAGGCGCGACTGGCGCTGGGGCGTCTGGAGGAGGCGACAGCGGACTACCAGGCCGCTCGTGACATCTACCAGCGGATCGGATCGGCGATGGTGAGCTATCCCCTGGCGGGCCTCGGACAGGTACACAGCGTGCGCGGCGATCTCGCCCTGGCCCGGGCCGCCCTCGAGGAGGCCGTCGACGTCGCCGAACGCGCCGGTGACCAGCAGGGGCTCGTCCCGGCGCTGGCCGGTCTCGCTCGCGTGGTCGCGGGCGACGACCCGGTCTTGGCCGAGCAACTCGTCCGCCGGGCCATCGCTCCCGGCTCGGGCATGGCTCACGTCGACGCGCTGCTGGGGGCCGGTTGGGTCGCGCTCGCCATCGACCGCCGGGTCGATGCCCGGGCGTTCGCTGCGGATGCGGAGACCCATGCGCGGCGCCGGCGTGACCGAGCCGGGCTCGCCGAGTCGCTCGAGTTGCGGAGCCTGGCGGCCGAGCCCCCCTCCCGCGATCTGACCCATCTCGACCAGGCCGCGGCGATCTGGCGGGAACTCGGCAACCCGATCGGCATGGCGCGGGTCGCGCTGGCCCGGACCCGACTGGCCGCAGGCCCCACCGACACGACCCGGGACGATCTCGCCTCCGACCAGCTCCGGGCTCTGGGGGTCGGCGCCCGAGCCGCGGAGGCGGCGGGACCCCTTCGCTCGCTGACCGCCCGGAACGGTCCACCGGTGGCGTTGCGCTCGCTCGGCGCCTTCCGCGTCCTACGCGACGGGACGACCGCGCCGGTCACCGATTGGCAGTCCCGCAAGGCGCGCGACCTCCTCAAGATGCTCCTCGCCCGCCGGGGTCGTCCGACGTCGCGCGAGGTCCTGATGGACAACCTGTGGCCGGGCGAGGACCCGGGGCGGCTCGGCAATCGCCTGTCGGGCCTGCTCTCGACGGTCCGGAGCGTGCTCGACCCCGACCACCGATTCGCCGCTGAACACCTCGTCGTCTCCGACCGGGGCTCGGTCTGGCTCGAACTCGATCATCTCGACATCGACGTGTTGAGCTTCCTCGAAGCGGCGTCCGCAGGGCTGTCGCTCCGGCGCGACGGATCCGCCGGAGCTGCCGATGTCCTACGCGCGGCCGAGGCGGCCTACACCGGCGACTTCCTCGAGGACGATCCGTACGAGGAGTGGGCCACCCCGCTGCGGGAGGAGGCGCGAGCCGCCTACACGGCCGTGACCCATGCGCTCGCCACCGATGCGGTGCGGTCCGGCGACCACGACATGGCCGTGCGCTACTGCCTACGCATCCTCGAGCGCGACCCGTACGACGAGGGCGCCCACCTCGACCTCGTGCGGTCACTGGTGTCAGCCGGCCGGCACGGGGAAGCGCACCGCCACTACCAGCTCTATGCAGCCAGGATGCACGAGATCGGCGTCGAATCGGTCGTCTTCCCCGCTGAGGGGAGCACCGGACCCCGCCGCTGATCGGCATGGGTCGGCCCGGCGTCACGCCACCCACATCTCACCCGAACCTTTCCGGGACGCCGTGCACGATGCTCTCGGCATGGAGACGTTCGTGGTGCGCCTGTGGACACCGTCCGACCATGACCCGGACAGTGAGCCGTTCCTGTTGTGCGGGACCGCACTCCACGTCGCCACGGCCCGCGAGACCCGATTCACCTGTGCCACGGAGCTGCTGGCGTTCCTCCTCGAGGATGCGGGGAAGCACGACCTGTCAGCGACGCGCTCATGACCGCGGGCGCTCACACCTCCGCTGACGGCGTGCTCCGTCCAGCACCGGCGTCCCCACCTCCGAGGGTGACCATCGGCCTACTCGGCCCGTTGGTCCTGTGCTGCGACGGAACGGAGATCCAGCCGGAAGCGGCGAAACAGCAGGTCGTGCTCGCCGCTCTGGCCTGCCGTCCCGGCGAGATCGTGACCGTCGGCGCGCTGGTCGACGAGCTCTGGGGTGACCATGCTCCGAGGACCGCCGCCAACACGCTCCAAACCTACGTATCGCGTCTGCGTCGACGTGTGGGGTCCGCCGACCGGGGCGCTCACCAGCTCATCCGCACCCGCGCACACGGCTACCAGCTCGCCGTTGCCGACGACGCGGTCGATGCCACCCGTTTCGTCGCACTCATCGAGCGGGCTCGCGAGGTCTGCACCCGCGATCTCCCAGCGGGCCACGAACTACTGACCGAAGCGCTCGCCTTGTGGCGAGGTCCCGCCTTCGCGAGCCTCGAGGTCGGATCGTTGTTGGGCCCGGAGGCGACCCGACTCGAGGAACTGCGCCTCAGCGCGAGCTGTGAGCGGATCGAACTGGCCATCGACCTGGGTCGGCACGCCGCGGTCATCCACGAGCTGCAGGCGCTGATCACGGCACAGCCACTGCGTGAACGGCTCAGTGAGTTGTTGATGACCGCCCTGTACCGGTCCGGCCGACAGGTCGAGGCGCTGGAGGTGTACCGCTCGCTACGGGCTCTGCTGGTGGAGGAACTGGGCATCGAGCCCGGCCCCGGGATACGCGCGGTCCAGCAGGCCGTGCTGGCACAGGAGCCGTTGCCGAGGCCACCGGCGCCGGGCCCGATGCACATCTCGACCCTGGTTCCGATGCCGACGGACCGGGGGCCCGGGACCGAGCCCGCGGTGCGGCCCGATCGAGTCCGGCCGGCGGACGAACTGCCGGTACCCCTCACCGAACTGATCGGGCGGGAACAGGACGTGCAGTCCATCTGTCGGGGGGTGCACCTCCACCGTCTGGTGACGCTCACCGGCGCCGGCGGGTGTGGCAAGACCCGCATCGCGATCGCCGTGGCCGAGCGGATCCGAGGTTCGATGCCCCACGGCATCGGGTTCGTCGACCTCGGCGAGCTGGCCCAGGGCGAACCGGTGGTCGGGGCGGTCGCGGCCGGCCTCGGTATCACCGGACGCCCCGACCGTCCCCCGATCGAGGGACTCGTCGACCGGTTGCGTCACCAGGAGATGCTCGTCGTGCTCGACAACGCCGAGCACCTCGTGACCGCGCTGGCGCCGCTCGTCGAACGCCTGGTCAGTGCCTGTCCGGGCCTGCGGGTGTTGGTCACGAGCCGGGAGGCTCTGCGGGTGGCCGGCGAGCGGATCGTCGCCGTCCGACCGTTGGCCGTGCCACCGGCCGCCCCGTGCCCACTCGGCGAACTCGTTCGGGTCCCCGCGGTGCGGCTCTTCGCCGAGCGAGCGGCCTCGATGCGTCCGGGCTTCGAGGTGACCGACGACAGCGCTTCCTCGGTGATCCGGATCTGTCGGACACTCGATGGCATCCCGCTCGCCCTCGAGCTGGCCGCAGCACGCTTGGCCGTGCTCGGTCCGGAGGAGCTCGCCGATCGTCTCAGCGACCGGTTCTCGCTGTTGGTGGCGGGGAACCGGACCGCCCCCGAGCGTCACCGCACGCTCCGCGCCGCCGTCGCATGGAGCCACGATCTGCTCGCCGACGACGAACGGCGCCTGTTCGCCCGACTCGGGGTGTTCGCGGGCGGGTTCACGCTGCAGGCAGCCACAGCCATCTGCGGTCCCGTCACCGAGCGCGACCTCACCGACGAGCCCGTCGAAGCCGAGGTGCTCGATCTCCTGGGGCACCTGGTGGCGAAGTCGTTGGTCGTGGCCGAGCCGGGTCCCGGCGGCGTCCGTTTCCGCCTGCTCGACACGCTGCGCGCCTACGCCCGCGAACAGCTCGCGGACGCGGGCGAAACCGGAGGCCTCCGTCGCGCGCACGCCACCTGGTACCTCGGGCGGCTCCTGGGCGCAGAGGCCCGGCTGCGCGACGGCCAGCGGCGCTGGTGCCATCACCTGGACGACGAGCAGGACGAGCTCTGTGCCGCGTTGAGCTGGAGCCTGGAGGCCGGGGACCTCACCGGCGCACTGCTCCTGACCCGTTCGCTGTGGTCGTTGTGGTCCACGACCGGGCGGATCCGGGAAGGCCACCGAGGGACACGTCGCGTCCTTCAGCCCGCATCGGATACGCCGAACTCCACCGAACGACTCCACGGACAGCTGCTCGAGCAGGCAGCCCAGCTGGCGTGGTCGCGCGGCGAACTCGATGTGGTCGAGACCGCTGCCGCGCGGGACGGGTGGTCGAGCCCGGCGGCCGCGGCGGCGACCCGGGCCATGCACCTGGTGGCCGGCGAGGCGGATCGAGCCGCCGAACTCCCCGTCGAGCGCCTGGTCCGCTTCACGGCTCGGGCAGAACCCTTCGGCATCGGTTGAGCACCGTGGGGCACGAGCGAGCTCGTCGGGTTCGGCCCCCGTTCCGTCGGGATCGCCGGTGCCCGCTGCGCCGGGTCGCGTCCCTTCGTCGCTCGCTGACCGTCAGGGCAGGTCGCGACAGTTGCCGGTGTCGGGTCGCACCGAGTGATCCGGCTCCGCCACCAGGACACACAACTGCGTCGCTGCGTCCGGCCGGTCCTCGACCGTGTAGCCGGTGAACGGACTCGGCCCGCCGTACAGCTCCCATGGCCCCGAACCGGGCCTGCCAGCCTGCAACGGCGTGACCGTATCGAAGAAGAAGTGCACGTGATGGGGGTCTGGGAGCGAGGCCGTGAACCCGTCGGTGGTGAAGCTCACGACATACACGCCCTCGTCCAACGCGATCTCGGTGATCGCCGTCGACAGCGCGGCGACCGGCTCAGACGGCCCCGGGTCCTCGTCCTCCTCCGGAGGGGGGTCGTCCTCCGGAGCAGTCTCCTCGCCTGGAGGGGACTCCTCGGCTTCGGCGCCCGAGGGCTCCTCGTCTCCCGCACCCGGGTCCGTCGTTGCGGGGGCCTCGGCACCCCCGTCCGATCCGTCCGAGGAGGACGGTTCCTGGCGATCGGACCCTGTAGCGGGCCCGGGGTCGGCACCGTGATCCGGGGGATCGGGGGCGCCCTCCCCGGACGAGCCCGCCTGCGCGCCCCGGGACGGCTCGTCGACGCCAGCACCCGGGTCGACCTCGGAACCCGGGGCCGGATCGACCTCGGTGCTCGCCGAGAGCCGCTCATCGTCATCCGCTCCCTGCCCGGAGATGGTCAGGGCATACGCCCCACCGGCCAGGGCGAGCACCCCGATCATGGCAGCGGCGAGCACCGGTACGCGCCGGGCAGCGTCGGCCGGTCCGGTGTCGTCCGCCGACGCATCGGCGAACATCGTCTCGCCAGCGGGGGACCCGGGAGTGGAGACGGGCCGGTCCGCATCCGGAGTACGCGGCTCGACCGCCCCCGGTTCAGCGGTCCCCGACTCAGCGGTCCCCGGTTCAGCGGTCCCCGGCTCAGCGGTCCCCGACGAGGCAGTCCGGACCGGGTCGAGCGGGCGATCGGGCTGGGCGGGGAGAACCACCGGGACGGGCCGCGTCGGGTGGACCTCCGTGCGATCCTCGAGCGGTCCGGGCTGCGATGCCGACCCACCGGTTGCGGCGCTCGCCGTCAGCGCCGCTCCCAGGGCGATCGCGTGTTTCGGGTGCGCATCGACCGCGACGGGCCGCTCGAGTTCGGCAGAGACGAGTTGCGCGATGAGTGGGATACGTGAGGATCCACCCACCAACAGCACGGTGTGGACCTGTTCGGGCGACACGTCAGCGGATCGCAACGCGCGCTGAAGTGCGGCGACCGTCTCGGCCAGCGTCGGACGGATCATCGCTTCGAACTCGCTCCGGGTCAGGCGGACCTCGGTCTGCAGTACCGGGAGCAACACCGGGATCGACACCTCGGTGTCCGCCGAGAGCGCCTCCTTCGCCGCGACACACTCCTCGCGCAGCCGGACCATCGCCGCGAGCGTCCGCTCGTCCTCCGGATCCATCTCCTCGAGTTTGCCGTCCAGCGAGCGACGGACGTGCGAGAGCACGGCCTCGTCGAGATCGATCCCCCCCAACCGTTCGATCCCCTCCGGATCACCCCGCATCTCGAAGCCGTCTTCCGTCTTCACCAGCACGGCGGCATCGAAGGTCCCACCGCCGAGGTCGTAGACGGCGATCACGGAGCCCGGCTCGACCCGTTCGTTCGCGGCGTAGGAGATCGCCGCGGCCTCCGGCTCGCTCAGCATCGTCGCTCGATCGAGATCGGCCTGCCGGACCGCCTGCGTCAGCAGGTCGGTTTTGTAGGGGCCCCAGTTCGCCGGATGGCTCACCGCCACGTGACCGGGTGGGGCGCCCTGCTCCTCGGTGACCTTGTCGACGACCCAGCGCAACAGTTTGCTCATGAGCGCATCGGCCGAATACGGGGTCCCCCCGAGCAGCAACGGCGTCGGGTCGCCCAGTCGACGCTTGAACTGACGGGCGACACGTGCCGGCTCGAGGAGGCCCCGACGGAGCGCCGCCTCGCCGGTCAGTACCCCCTCGTCCTCACGCAGGAGGATGACCGAGGGCACGGACGCGCCGTGGTTGCCGAGCCCGACGACCTCGAGGTGGCCGTCCCGGCACAGCGCGGCGGCCGTGTAGGTCGTGCCGAGGTCGACGCCGAGCTGGTAGCCCATCGTGTGCCTCCTGGTACTCCGGTCGGTCGCAGCACCGGACCAGGGTGTGACCGGCTCGACGACCGTAGGTCCGGGTCCCGGTGCCGTCGTCCCCTATCCACCGATCCGTGCCCCCCTTCATGCCCCTATACGACCCCCTATCGGGCGATGCTCGATCGCGGGATGTCCCCGATGCGCCGCCGACGGGTCGTTTCGTAGCGTCGCTCTTCCGGCGGATCTCCCCCGGAGCATGACCGCGGCGGATGTCGCGGACCGACGAGAAGGGTGTAGAGCGATGGCATTCGACAGCGTGCACAGCTTCATCGAACTCCTGAGGCGCCTCTTGACCAGCGAGCACGAGCGTGCGGAATACGAGAACGATCCCAAGGCCTATCTGGCCCAACACGGCTACGAGGAGCTCTCCGGTCATGACGTGAAGGAAGCCATGACCTACGTCGCCGAGAGCCTGCCACCGGACCAGGCCCAGTATCTCGATTCCTACCTGCATGCGCCGTCGGGCGCCGGCTCGAACGCCGGCCACACCATCACCCAGGGCAGCGGCGCGAACCAGGGCAATGCCACCGCCTCGGCCGGCTCCACGGGAGCCGCGTCAGTCAGCTCGCCGGCAGCGACCGCCGGGGCCGCCGCGTCGCCGGCCCCACCCCCGGTCGCGCCCTACGCCGGGGAGGACGACCTCGACGCCGCCGCGCGGCACATCAGCCACATCACCAACCACTACAGCAGCGTGATCGAGAACAACTACAGCTCGATCGAGGACAACAGCACGAACATCGACAGCTCGATCCGTCAGCACCTCCAGGCGATGGGTGACATCCACCAGGACTTCGACACCACCGTCGCATCCGGTGACGGCGCCGTCGCCGCCGGCGGCGAGGTGTCCGGGCAGGTCAACACCGGCGAGATCAGTGGTGTCATGGCGGGTGACGTGAAGGACTCCAACCTCGTGACCGGCGACGTCGGAGGGTCGTTCGTCGGCGGCGACGTCAGCGGATCCGTGCTCGGCGACAACACCGGGGTCATCGCCGGCAACGACATCCGGGACTCGGCCATCAACCAGGGCGACAACCACGGGATCATGGCCGGCGGCAACGTCGAGGGAGCGGCGGTCGGCGACGGCAACACCGTCCTGCAGGATCTCGACAACAACAACCTCAACCTCGGCGGGACGCAGAACGCGGCCCAGAACTCGACGCTGGACAACGTCGCGTTCGGTAAGGGCAGCAGCGTCGAAACGACCGACGTCCACGCCGAGGACGGTGCCGCCGTCGCCCTCGGTGGCAACGCGACGGGCGCCTACCAGAACGTCGGTGACGGCATCGGTCAGCAGAACCAGGGCGACTACGTCGAGCAGGAGGCCACCCAGGACGAATCGGTCGACGACTCGGTGAACATCGATGTCAACTTCGGCAACGACCGGGGAGGCGACCTCCCCGACCTGCTGGAGACCCCCGGCAACGGCGCCAGGGAGCCGGTGGTCGACAAGTCCCACGGGGAGGACGAGATGGTCATCGACTGAACGCGCCGGTGCCGCGCGGGCGGATAGCCACCTGCGCGGCACCGGTGGGCCCGTTCGATCCGTCGTTCCTCCACGAGGATCTGCCATGCAACCAACGACCCGCGGCGAGCAGGCCGCAACGACCCTCCAGCTGGGAGCGCGAGCAGCACGGGCCTACGGGCGCGAGGACCTCGCCGATCGGCTGGCGGCGTCGTTGCAACGTCTGGGCGATCCGACCATCCGTGTGCTGGTGGTCGGGGAGTTCAAACAGGGGAAGTCCTCACTCGTCAACGCCCTGCTCGGAGCCCCGGTCTGCCCGGTCGACGACGACGTGACCACCTCGGTCCCGACCGCCGTCGTCTACGCCGAGGAGGTCACGGTGACCGCCTACCACGAACCCGGTGGCCAGGGCGGCCCACCCCGAGCCGAGCGCATCGACCTGGCGGATCTGGCGGAGCACGTTTCCGAGGCGGGCACCCCCGCCAACGTCCGACGCTTGCGGGCGGTCGAGGTCGCACTGCCCCGGGATCTGTTGCGCCAGGGACTCGTGCTCGTCGACACACCCGGCGTGGGGGGGCTGGGGTCGGCGCATTCGGCGGCCACGCTGGGCGCGCTCCCCGCCGCGAACGCCATCGTCCTGGTCTCGGATGCGGCGCAGGAGTTCACGGAGCCGGAGCTCGATTTCCTGCGCACGGCACGTCAGCTGTGTCCGAACATCGTCTGCGCCCTGACCAAGATCGACTTCTACCCGGAATGGCGCAAGGTCCACCGGCTGAACCAGCAGCACCTGAAGCGAGCCGGGATCGACGCGCCGATCATGCCCACGTCCGCGACCCTGCGCGCCGAGGCGCTTCGCACCCGCGACCGCGAGCTCAATGTCGAGTCCGGCTACCTCCAGCTCGTCACCCACGTCCAAGAACAGATCGTCGGACGCGCCGGGGAGCTCGCCCTGCGTTCGGTCGCCACCGACGTGGCATCGGTGGCCGAACAGCTCGAAGCACAGTTCGCTGCCGAGCGCGCCGCCCTCGACGACCCGGAGCGCGCCGCCACGCTGGTCGCCGAACTGCAGGAAGCCAAGGAGCGCGCGGATCATCTGCGCAGCCGCGCCGCCCGATGGCAGCAGACGCTGAACGACGGATTCTCCGATCTGTCGGCGGATGCCGACCACGACCTCCGCGAGCGCATGCGCGGTGTGAGCCGCGACGCCGACGCCGCGATCGCCGACAGCGACCCGGGTGAGGTCTGGGAACAGTTCGAGTCGTGGCTGTCCCGGCGGGTGACCACCGAAGTGGCCGCCAGCTACACGCTGGTGTCCCGCCGAACCGCGGAACTCGCTGATGCGGTGGTCCAGCATTTCGCCGACGCGAGTGACATGGTGGTGCTCGCGCCTCAGAGCCCCGCAGCACCGAGCGGGGCCGTGGCGAGCATCGGCATCGACGAGAAGGTCGAGATCGAGCACCAGTCCGTGGGCACCAAGGGCATGTTGGCGCTTCGAGGCTCCTATGGCGGGATGATGATGTTCGGCATGCTCGGGACGATGGTCGGGATCGGGATGCTCAACCCCGTCAGCCTCGTCATGGGGGTCACGATGGGCCGCAAGACGCTGAAGGACGAGAAGGAACGCCAGCTCAACGTGCGTCGCGCCGAGGCGAGGGCGGCCCACCGCAAGTACGTCGATGAAGTGAGCTTCCAGGTGGGCAAGGATTTCCGGGACACCCTCCGGCGGATCCAACGCTCGCTGCGGGACGAGTTCGGCGAACGCGCCGACGAACTCCAGCGCAGCTCCGCATCCTCGCTCGCCGCGGCCCAGCAGGCGGTCCAGACCGACGAGGTCGAGCGTCAGGGCCGGATCCGCGACATCGATGCCGAACTCGTGCGCATCGCCGGCCTGCGCGAGCAGGGAGCCCGACTCATCGGCACAGGCACCGCGGGAGACCCGGGCCGATGAGTACGTCGTTGCTCGATCACGTCCGTACGTTGCTGCTCCAGGCTGCGCAGACCTATCGCGCGAGCCCGTCGGGGCCGTCGCTGCAGGCCGTGGTCGACCGCCTGGACGAACCACTGCGGGTCGCGGTCGCCGGGAAGGTCAAGGCGGGGAAGTCGACGTTGCTCAACGCGCTGGTGGGCGAACGGCTGGCACCGACGGATGCCGGGGAGTGCACCCGGATCGTGACGTGGTACCGCGATGGCCTCACCTACCGCGTGACGTTGCATCCCCTGCAGGGAGCTGCCCGCCAGGTCCCGTTCACCCACGACCACGGAGCGATGGACGTCCGCCTCGGTGCGACCGATCCCCGGGACATCGAGCGTCTGGAGGTGGAGTGGCCCTCGGCGTCGCTGCGCGCCACCACGCTCATCGACACCCCTGGGATCGCATCGCTGTCCAGCGATCTGTCGGAGCGGACCCAGGCATTCCTGGCCCCCGACGACGATCAGCCCACCACCGCGGATGCCGTCATCTACCTCATGCGGCACCTCCACGCGACGGACGTGCGCCTCCTGGAGGCGTTCCACGATGACAGCGCGGCGCGTGCGGCGCCGATCAACACCGTTGCGGTCCTGTCGCGAGCCGATGAGGTGGGTGCCGGACGTATCGATGCCCTCCACACGGCGCGGCGGATCGCCAAACGATATCGATCGGACCCGCAGGTTCAGCGTCTGTGCCAGACCGTTGTCCCCGTCGCCGGTCTGCTCGCCGAGTCGGCCGCAACGCTGCGACAGGACGAGTTCGGGGCCTTCCGGACGATCGCGGGCGCGGAGCGCGGCGACGTCGAGGCGCTGCTGCTGTCCGCCGATCGCTTCCGCGAGGCCGAGACCGACATCGGCCTCTCAGCACCGGTACGCGAGGGGTTGCTGCGCCGGTTCGGACTGTTCGGGGTGAGGCTGGGAGACATGCTCATACGCCGCGGTGTGGCCACCACGGCGGACGAACTGGCCGGCGAACTGCTCCGACAGAGCGGGCTACGGGACCTACGGGAGGTGCTGACCAACCAGTTCAGCGAGCGACACGAGGTGCTGCGTGCGCGATCGGCCCTGGCGGTCCTCGAGTCCTGTCTCCGGGCCGATGAGCGGCCCGAGGCCTCAGCGCTGATGTCGGCTCTGGAACGATTGCGTGCGGGAGCGCACGAGTTCGCGGAGATCCGTCTGCTCAACGCCCTGGCTACGGGCGGCGTGCGCTTCGCCGAACCTGCCATCCGCCTGGATGCGGAGCGCCTGCTCGGTGCCCATGGACGCGCCGTCACGGTCCGACTGGGGCTGCCACCGGATGCGAGCCCGGACCAGATCCGCCAGGCGACGGCCGAGGCCATCGCCGTCTGGCGTCGGCGGGCCGAGAGTCCCCTCGCCTCACCGACTGTTGCCGATGCCGCCCTGATCGTGGCCCGTAGCTGCGAGGGGCATCTCATGGCGCTCGCCTGACCCGGTCGACGGGGACCAACCCAGTTGTCTGGGGCGAGTCCACCATCCTTTCTACCGGCCCGCCGGTGCCGGCCGTCGGTGCACCCGGCACCGTGCGCGTACCTGAGCCCAACCCCGGAGCCGAAGCCCGGATCCGGAACCCGAACAGGAGTCCGCGTGACCTTGGCCCTGCGGGGCGCGCTGTGGCTGGTGGTCTACCTCGCCGCGGTCATCGCCCCACTGTTCTTCATGATCGTCGGCGATCCCCCACCCGCCCGTGGCTTCTGGATGGAGCTGTCTGCGGCGCTCGGGTTCGTCGGCCTGGCGATGCTCGGTCTGCAGTTCGTGACGACCTCACGCTTCGGACCGATCTCCGCGCCCTACGGCCTCGACCTGGTCCTGAAGTTCCACATCCAGATCTCCTACGTGGCGTTCGCGTTCCTGTTGATCCACCCGATCATCCTCACCGTCATCACCCCGCTCGGCAGTGCCCTGGTCGAACTCGATCCGACCGCGGTGGAGGCCGACGGGGTCACCGGCGTGCTGGCGCTCGGGTTCGTGTTCCTCATCATCGTCACGTCCGTGTGGCGCGAGAAGCTGGGCTTGCATTACGAGCTGTGGCGGATCCTGCACGGGTTGCTGGGACTGGCGATCATCGTCATGTCGGTCTGGCACATCTACCTGGCCAACTACTACACCGACGGCCCGATCCGGCTCGCGATCTGGGTCGCGATGTCGATCGTGCTGATCGGGATGTACGCCAACGTGCGGCTCATCCGTCCGTGGCAACAGCTACGCCGTCCCTGGATCCTGGAAGCGGTCGAGCCCCAACCCGGCGACACCTGGCAGCTGAAACTCCGGGCCGATGGCCACGACGGCATGCAGTTCGAGCCCGGCCAGTTCGCGTGGCTCACCATCGACCAGTCGCCCTACGGCATCCGCGAGCACCCGTTCTCGTTCTCCTCCAGCGCGGAACGCGGCGACCTCGTCTCGTTCGGGGTGAAGGAACTGGGCGACTTCACCTCGACGATCGGCGAGTACGAACCCGGCACCCGCGCCTACCTCGACGGTCCCTACGGGGCGTTCAGCTACGAGCGCAACGAGGCACCGGGGTTCGTGTTCGTGGTCGGCGGGATCGGCATCACCCCGGTGATGAGCATGCTGAAGACCATGGCCGACCGCGGCGACCAGCGCCCGTTGAAGCTCATCTACGCCAACCCGAGCTGGGATCAGGTCGCGTTCGTCGACGAGCTCGAGGAGTTGGGCGAACAACTCGATCTCGAAGTCGTCCACGTTCTGGAGGAGCCACCGGAGGACTGGGACGACTGGGGCGGCGAGACCGGCATGGTCACCCCCGAGATCCTCGAGCGTCACCTGCCCGCTGGCGAGCAACGACACGAGTACTTCGTCTGTGGCCCCGACCCGATGATGGACGCGGTGGAGGAGGCGCTCCACGATCGCGGTATCCCGGGCGACAAGGTCAACCTCGAGCGCTTCAACTTCGTCTAGGACGTCGCCGGCTCGAACCCATCCCATACAACGAGGAGCAACCGATGCGCCACACCATGGTGACCTGGCTGGTGGTGACCACCGGCGTGGTCAGTGCCGTGGCCGCCGTCGTGTTCGCGTTGCTGGCCAACGCCGTGTGAGCACGACTTGCGGGGCCAGCGCCGTGCGGGCAGCCGGGTGCCCGGTCAGCCGAGCGCGCTGCGCTCCACCGGGCCGTAGGTCTCCCGGGTCCGCTCGGGCTCGTGCTGGTCCACGATCAACCGCTCGGCCTGATCGAAGGTCGCGTAGTTCCACAACCAGCTCCCGAGCACGTCGACCCGGTTCTTGAAACCCACCAGCAGCAGCAGGTGCAACGCGAGCCAGGCCAGCCACGCGGTCACACCCCGCAGATACACGCCGCCGGGCAGCTCCGCGATGGCGTCGCCACGACCGATCGTGGCCATCACCCCCTTGTCGCGGTAGCGGAACGGGCGGGGCCTGGTTCCCGCGAGCTCCTGGCCGATCGCCTTGCCGAGGTACTTCCCCTGTTGGATCGCCACGGCGGCCAGTTGCGGCAACGGCTCGCCGTCGCCGTCGAACGCGGCCGCCACATCACCGATCGCATAGACGTCGGCGACGTCCTGGACCCGGAGCCGCCCATCGACCGGGACCCGGCGACCTGGCCCGAGCTCGACCCCCAAGGCGTCGGCGAGCGGCGAGGCGCTGATGCCCGCCGCCCACAGCAGGGTCTCCGTCGGGATGACCTCACCGTCGGTGAGTTCGACATGGTCGGCCTCCGCCTTGGCGATGCCGACCCCCAGCCGGACGTCGATCCGTCGTTGGCGCAACTTGTCGAGCGCTTCCTCGCCGGAACGTTCGGAGAACCCGGGCAGTAGCCGGTCGAGCAGTTCGACCAGCACGATGCGCACCCGGGAACGGTCGATCTCCGGGTAATCGCGACGCAGCACGACCTGCGTGAGCTCCGCCAGCATGCCCACGAGCTCCACCCCGGTCGGTCCGCCCCCGGCGACCACGAAGCTCAGCGTCCCGTCGTCCTGGCGCGCCGGATCGGCCGAGGCCGCCTCGAAGCGACGCAGCACGTGGTTACGCACCCGGGTCGCATCCGGGATCGACTTGAGCTCGAACGCGTGCTCGGCCACGCCCTCGATACCGAGGTCCTGGGTGACGGCCCCCGCGGCCAGTACGAGGCGGTCGTAGCCGATCCGTTCCCCCCCGTCGAGCTCGATCTCGTGGGCCTCGGTGTCCACGCCGACGACGTCACCGAGCCGCACGCGGACACCTCGGTGACGCAGCGTGGCCCGCAGGGAGACCCCGATGTCCTGGGCCTGCAGCCCGGCGGTCGCGACCTGGTAGAGCAGCGGCTGGAAGGTGTGATGGTTGCGACGGTCGATCAGGGTGACATCCACCGGGATCTCGGGGTTGGAGCGGTCCGTGAGTCTGCGCGCGGTCGCCAGCCCACCGAAACCCCCGCCGACCACGACCACGTGCTCGCGACGCGTCGCGTCGCTCGGAGCGCCCGTGGCGGTGTCTGCGGCCATGACCGATCTCCTCGTGAGACGACGTGGTGTCCCGGCTCGCGACACCGCGAGGCAGCAACGCCTTCGAGGGCCGCGACCCTCGTGGAGCACGTTGCCGCGGCCGGTCTGGCGCCGCTACGGCCGTCCGTCAGGGCACCGGTCGGCGCTCACCTATCCCACGAGGGGGTTGCGCTCACTGACGGCCAACTCCCCGGGACCCACGCCGGGGAGGAACTTGCGCCAGTCGCCACTGATCATGGTGGGGTTGCCGACGATGCGGGCCCCGTCGGCGTAGTAGGTGTTCGCCAGCACCATCCGTGCCACATCGGTGCGGTTCGGCCCGGCGGTGTGGAACGCGAGCGCCGAGTGGAAACTCACCTCACCGAGCGCGTAGGGGCCGTCCTCGACCTCGACACCCGTGTCCCGGAAGTGTTCGGAGACGGTGCGGTCGTAGGAGGTGCCGTGCTTGTCGAAGCTCAGCTCGGACGCCGCGCGCCACACCTCCATGCCACGCGCGAACGCCAGCGGCCCCATCTCGCGGGGCGTGGGTTGCAGTGGCGCCCACGCGGTCACGGCATCGGAGGTGTCGAGCGGGAAGTGGTGGTCGTCGTAGTGCCAGGGTGTGCGTCCGGCCCCGGACTCCTTCGACAGCGCGTTGTCGTGGTAGAGCCGGACCGCGTCCACCTGCAACAACTGCGCGCAGATCCGCCCGATCCGGGGCGAGAGCACCGCGGCCCGGACCACCGGGTCGGTCAGCCACATCATCTCGAGGCTCTGGAACCCCACGGCTGGGTCCACCGCGGCATCGAGCAGTTCACGCAGCCGGCGGCGCAGCACCTCGATCACCCCGGGCGAGAACACGTCCGGAAGCTTGACGAAGCCCTCGGTCGCGAACGACCGGACCGCCTCCGCCGACAGCGCGTAGGGGGTGGCCAGTTCGGCCACCATGGCGTCGTGATCCGGCAGCGGGCCCGGGTCCCACCGCGGCCCGGCGACCAGGGGGCCCGCGGCCTCCGGGTTGTCGGCCAGCGACATGTACCAATCCCACCACTGGTCGTTGCCGGCGTCCCAGTCGACCGCGACGTGGTCGGCGTCGCCGGTCGCCGTCGCAGCGGTCAGGTGCGGGTTGACGGTCTCGCTCACGGGGGCCTCGCTCGGCTCGGGTCCGGTTCGGGGAAGCCAGCTGAGCTCAGTCGGCCCGCCAGGTGATCAGGTGCACGTGGTGGGTGAAGGTCCACACCTCACCATCCCGGCAGCCGGCCAGGTACGCCGCCAGCTCCTGACCGTTCGGACCAGGTGCGGCCATGTCCTCCAGCGAGATCGCATCGTCGAACAGGCACCGCTGGAGGAACCCCTCCGCCACCGCGGGGTCGTCGGTCCCCGTGCGATAGCGCACGTCACGGACCGTGACCTCCGCTCCCGCGGCGCGCAGACCGTCCGCGACCTGTTCCGCGGTGATGTAGGGCGTGGCCTCCGGCGCATGCGAGGCCCGGTAGGCCTCGTAGACGGCGAGGTAGTGGGACGCCGAGGTGGCATGGGCCACGACACCGAGCCCGCCCGGGCGCAACGCCGCATGCATCCGCGCGAGCCCGTCCGCCAGCCGTGCCGGCGGGACGGCGTAGAGCGCGTGGGTCGCCCAGGCGAGGTCGTAGGGCGCACGGCCCGCGTCCAGCTCCTCGAGCCCGATCTCGAGTTCGTCGGCAGGGACGAACGGCGCGGTGAGCACCGCACGTGCCTCGGCGATGCTGAACGCCGAGGGGTCCAGCAGGTCGACCTCGACGCTCAGACCGTCGAGGTCGTCGGCGAGGCCGGCCGCCAGCAGTGCCGAGGGGAACTTGCCGCTGCCGCAGGCCACGTCCAACAGCCGGACCCGGCCATCGTGCTGCTGGTCCCGCAACGCTCCCGCCCAGTCGTGGGCGGCGACGAGTTCCCGGTAATCCTGGGTGGCGAGCTCGTAGAAGGCGTCCATCGTGCGGCGCCCGGCTTCGCTCCAGTGGCGGAGACTGCGATCGGCGGTGTCGCTGTGAGTGGTGTCCATGCAGCTCAACGTACCGGGGACACTCCCCGACGACGGTGACAGCCGGTGGCACGTCACCCCGTTATCCTCCCGGCGATGATCACTCCGGGTACGGCCTCGCTGCTGGAACTCCTCGCGCAAGCCGTCGACCGCGACGGCCGCGTCCGGGGGCTCTCCCCCGAGCGCTACGCCACGACGCATGCCGCCTACGAGGCCGTCAGCGACCAATGCGGCAAGGTGCTCGCGTGGCTCCTCGACGAGATCCCGACCCGGGTGGAACGGGTGACCGACCGACCGGTGGCGGTGCTCGGGGTCGGGGTCGGCGACGGCGCGGTCGACGGGCCGCTCGCCGCCCGGTTGGCCGCCGACGAGCGCGCGGTGAGCTACCACGGCGTGGAACCGCACCGCCCGTCGCTCGATCGTTTCGCCTCCCGGTTGAGTGGGTTGGGCCGTCCCCGGTTGAACATCACCGCCTCCGCGGCCGATTTCGGCACGTTCACCGGTCGCGGGCCCTACGACGTCGTCCACTTCGTGCATTCGCTGTACTACGTCGCGGACGTCGGTGGCGCGATCGATCACGCCATGGGCTTGCTGCGCCCCGGAGGTTGCCTGGTCGCGCTGACCTCACCGCGCGAACCACTCAGTGTGCTGGCATCGTTGCTCGCGCCCCAGACCACCCACCCCCAGTGGTTCGCCGAATCGGTCGGCATGGAACTCGCTGCCCGCGACCTTCCGACCACGACCACCACGATCGACGGGCGGTTGGACCTCTCGGCCTCGCGCGCCGATCCCGACGGGCTCGGTGAGCAGATCCTCGACTTCCTCATCCAGGCCAGATCGGCCGACCTCTCACCGCAGGTCCGCAGGCTGGTCGAGGCCCACCTCGACGACATCGCCTTCGCGGACGAGCCCTGGGTCGTCCCCCACCCCCTGACCGCGATGGTCGTCACCGCTCCTTAGGCATCCGCTCGGCCGCCGTTGGCGGTCGCTCCATCGGATCATCGGGATACCCCGATGACTCCCTCCAGTCCGGCTCGGCAGCGACCGGGCTCGCACGTCCTCCGGGTCGAGGACGTGCACCTCCGGGTGCGCCAACCTCGGTGCTCGAGCACGTTCCGACGAGCAACTTCCGATGAGCGAGGACATCTCCATGAGAGCCGTCACCTGGCAGGGCAAGCGCGACGTGCGGGTCGAGGAGGTCCCGGACCCCACGATCCAGCTCCCCACCGACGCGATCGTGCGCATCACCTCGACCGCGATCTGCGGCTCCGATCTGCATCTCTACGAGGTGCTGGGCGCCTTCCTGGACCCGGGGGACATCCTCGGCCACGAACCGATGGGCATCGTGGAGGAGGTCGGTACCGAGGTGGACGGCCTCGCGCCCGGTGACCGGGTGGTGGTGCCCTTCCAGATCGCGTGCGGCCACTGCTACATGTGCGATCACGGGCTGCAGACCCAGTGCGAGACCACCCAGGTGCGCGATCAGGGCAAGGGCGCCGCACTCTTCGGCTACACGAAACTCTACGGTCAGGTCCCCGGCGGCCAGGCGGAGTTCCTGCGGGTCCCCCAGGCCCAGTACACCCACATCAAGGTCCCGGAGGGGCCGCCGGACGAACGGTTCCTGTACCTCTCGGACGTCGCTCCGACCGCCTACCAGGCGGTCGAGTACGCCGCGATCCCCGACGGTGGCACGGTGGTGGTGCTCGGGCTCGGCCCGATCGGCGACATGGCCTGTCGGATCGCGGCATTGAAGGGCGCCCGGGTCATCGGGATCGACCACGTCCCCGAGCGGCTCGCCCGGGCCCGCAACCGCGGCGTCGAGACGCTGTCGCTCAACGACTACGACGACATCGTGGCCGCCGTCAAGGAGACCACCGGCGGCCGCGGACCGGATTCGGTCATCGACGCCGTCGGCATGGAGGCCCACGACTCACCGGCCGGCAAGATCGCCCAGAACATGGCCTCGATCCTCCCGGACGCCGTGGCCGCGCCGGTGATGAAGACGGCCGGCGTGGACCGCATGAACGCGCTCTACCTCGCCATCGAGATGGTGCGTCGCGGCGGCACGATCTCGCTCAGCGGCGTCTACGGCGGCGAGGCGGACCCGATGCCGATGCTGACGATGTTCGACAAGCAGATCCAGTTGCGGATGGGTCAGGCCAACGTCAAGCGATGGATCGACGATCTGATGCCGCTCGCGCTCGACGATTCGGATCCACTCGGCCTGGACACCTTCGCCACGCACCGATTGCCGCTCGAGGACGCGCCGCACGGCTACGAGATCTTCCAGAAGAAGGAAGACGACGCCATCAAGGTCGTGCTCAAGCCGTGAGCCGTGGCACGACCCACCGCCGGGGCTGGACGCTCCGGCGGTGGACGCAGGTCGCCGGACATCACCTGCACAGCGTCGAGACGCCGGTGGCTGCCGAGTCCGGGCGCGCCACGGTCGTGCTGTTGCACGGCGCGGTCGTCACCCATCGCTACTTCCTGCCGTTGGTGCAGGCGTTGGCCACCCGGGACCCGACGCTGCCCGTCGCCGCCCTCGAGCTGCCAGGCATCGGTGCCAGCTCCCGCGGGCGCGAACCCCGGGACATCGCGGGGCAGGCCGAGCTCGTCGCAGCATGGCTGCGCGAAACGGACCGCGCCCCCGCGATGCTGGTGGGCAGTTCGATGGGCGCCCAGACCGCGGTCGAGGTGGCCGTCCGGGAGCCGACGCTGGTGGAGTCACTGGTGCTGATCGGGCCGACGGTCGACGCGTCGGCGCGGACGCTGTTCGGGCAGTTCGGCAAGCTCCTGGTCGACGGCACCGTCGAATCGCCGGCACAACTCGTTATCACCTCGACCGACCTGTTCCGCTCGAACCCACGCGCGATGGCCCGCTACCTCCGGGCCTCTCTCGAACACCGCATCGAGGAACGACTCGCGGCGGTGGCCGCTCCCGTGCTGCTGATCCGGGGCGAGTTCGATCCGCTCGTGCCCCGACGGTGGTTGCGACGGCTGCATCGGGTGACACCGAACTCGGAGACCATGGAGCTGCCCGGCGCCGCCCACTGCGCCCACGAGCGTCGACCGGATGAGGTCGCACAGGCGATCGACCGGATGAGGTCGCACAGGCGATCGACCGGATGAGGTCGCACAGGCGATCGACCGGATGAGGTCGCAGTCGTCATCGACCGAGCGGGAGCGCAGCCGCACGCTCGGCGATCTCGGCGACACCCGGGGCCCCTGAGGCGGCCGCGTGATGAGCCGATGCCGCCTCGGCGGCTGGGGAACGACCCTCCGGCGCCAACCCCGAACTCGGCCAGGTCACCACGGGCGCGAGCATCATCCCGGTCACGGCAGCGAGCACGACCAACCACCGGATGAACGCTCGGCCGCGCACGATGTCTCCTCCATCGACGCCTTCGACCGGTCCGGTCCGTCCGGGCGTGGACGGGCATCAGGACCTTCGCGACCAACATGCCTACGCACGCGACCTACTAGGTCGGTCGCTCGTGTCCACCCCACCGCGGACCCTGCTGCGCTGGACCGGACCGTTCGCGGTCGACCCGTCGTCCAGGCGAGCGGCTACTCGGTGGTCAGCGGCCGGTCGGCGCGCACCTGTAGCGCGTCCTTGTCGGCAGCCAGCGTGCGGATCGGCCAGGGGATCGTCATCCCGGCGTCCTCGATGGCGGTCTTGCAGGCGGCCAGCACCCGGTGGCGCACGTGCCGCACCGTCCGGATGTCGGGCGCGGTCCAGTAGCTGACCTCGACGTCGACGCTGGATTCGGCGAACTCGAACAGCAGGACCTCGGGTCCGGGTGCCTCCAGCACACCGGGCACGTCGGCCACCGCGTCGAGGAGCAACGCCTGAACCGCGTTGTGGTCGTCGCGGTAGTCGATGCCGACGATGACCTGGGTCCGCCGACTGCCGAGCCGGGTCAGGTTGGTGATCGGCTCGGTGAACACCGTCGCGTTCGGGATCATCACCTCCTCGCCGTCGAAGACCCGCAGGCGGGTCACCCGCAGGTCGATGTCCATGACGACTCCGGAGAACTCGTTGGAGGTGATCTGATCGCCCCGCCGGAACGGACGCCGGATGAGGATGAGCAACCCCGCAACGAAGTTCTCGAGGATGTTCTGCAGCGCGAACGCCAGCGCAAGGCCCGCCAGACCGACACCGGCCAAGAGCGCACCGACACTGATCCCCGCGACCGTCAGGGCGAGCAGGATCGCGGCGGTCACGAGCGAGACCCGCAACAGGTTCGAGATCAGGCGCTCGACCGTGTGATCGATGCGGGCGCGCCGCATCCCCCGCTCGACACCCTTGATCGTCAGCCGGGTCGCGAGGAGCATGACCAGCAGCACCAGAGCGCCCAGGACGAACAGTGGCACCCGCTGAGCGAACCCCGTCGCGATGTCCCCCACCGCGTCGAGCAGCACCCCGACGAGGTCGTCCACCCCGGTCACCTCGGGCGGATCATCACCGAGCAGCTCCTCCACCGTCACGCTCCGTCCGCTCAGTGTCCAGGCTGATGTGACGCTAACGCCTGCCACCGAGCGTTGCCCACATCGCCGACCGACCGGGTCGCCGGTGCAAGGATGGCTCCCACCAGAGGACCCCGTCGGTCGGCCGCGACCCCACCATGAGCAGGCCCCGGCAACGCCGATAGGCGCCACCGGGGCCTGGCCGTGCCCGTCGCGTCAGCGCGAAGCCGTGACGCGGCGAGTCCTGCGAGCTACCTCCGGGGGTTGCCCTTTCCGTTACCTCCAGCGTTGGCGTGCGCCGGAGGCCCCTGTGGGCCCGCAGGGGTGACGCTGGCGACGCATGCGCCCTGGTTCCGGAAGTTCGGGTCACTGAACGTGGCCCAGCCTCCGTCATGACACTCGTCGCGCGAGCGAGGCGTCACCCCGACCGGATGCCGCCACCCGGGCCGGCCGTCACCCATGTCGTCGAGCCAGGAGGCGTGCCAGGCGAGCGCGGCGTTCCAGTTGATGGTGGTCTCGTTCGTCGACCACGACTCGAGATCGTCGATGTAGCAGAACTGGGGAGCGCACCCCTGCAGGTTCCGTTGCGCGATGGGATCCTGGATGCCGGAGTTGGCGCCCCCGGCGAGCTTGCCGTCCGGCGGACGCGGCATGCGATCGGTGATCGAGTGCGAGTACCACCGGCTGTGCATGTTCTCCGAGAAGTACGTGCCGTAGGCGGTGACGTACGAGTTGTTGATCGCGTTACGCCCGAGGACGTAGTCGATCGCCTCGATGCCACCGTCGAGGTACTGCTGCTCGCCCGACAGGTCGTAGGCCACCGCGATCACCACGGCGTTGTTGATGGCCTGGTGGGTCGAGCCCCACTGGTACCTGGCGGGACCATAGGGGTGCCCGAACGGCTGCTCGCCCTGGATCGCCAGGTACTGATCCGCACCTTCGAGCACCCAACCGATGACCTCGTCGCGGTCGGGCAGGTCGCTCGGCACCGTCGCCAGGTCGAGACGCGCGGCCGCGGCCACCTCCTGCCAGTCGAACGCGACGGTCGCGTCCCAAGCGGAGGTGTGATGCTCCGAACCGACCACCGCCTGCTCGAACTCGGCCTCACCGGTCGTGAGGAAGAGCTGTGCCGCCGCCCAGTAGAACTCGTCCGAAACGTCGCGGTCGTCGTAGGGGCCACCACCCGGGGCCGGGTCCAGCGCGTTGGTGTCCGGTGCGAGGATGTCGTCGTGCTCGCTGGCCGCATCCCACGCGCGCCGGGCGGCAGCGAGGAGCCCGTAGGCGTACCCGGCGTCGTGCGCCGCATAGAGGCGCGCACCCTGCGCCGCAGCGGCGGCGAGGTTGAGCGTCGCCGCGGTCGAGGGACGGTGCACGTAACGCGGCATCCGGTCCTCGTGAGGGAAGGTGTTCATCCCGGTCCAGGCGATGTCGTGCAGCTTGTGGTGGACCAATCCCCCGGCGTCGATGTCCTCGCCACCGATGCCCATCTCGATGCCGTCGGCGACCTGCATCTCGAGCATCCAATCGAGGTTCCACTTCACCTCGTCGAGGATGTCGGGCATGCCGTTGCCGGCCTCGGGGATCGCCAGCGTGCCGTCCCCCAGCGCGTCGCGGTCGGCCACACCGGCGAGTTGGTTGCGCTCGTAGGTGCTGAGCAGCTGCCACACCGAGATGCCGGAGTTCACCACGTACTTGCCGTGGTCACCCGCGTCGTACCAACCGCCGGTGAGGTCCAACGCGTACCCCTCGGGGCAGTCCCAACCGTCCTCGCCGTAGTGGTCGAACCCGCCGTACTGGTTGTCGTTGACGCCGTCGATGTGCGGGTAGTCCGTGCGCTCGTTGGGCAGACAGGGGACGTTCGCATCTCCCTGGTTGACGTCGTCACCACCGAACTCCGAGATGTGCCCTGCGGGCCGGCCGTAACCGGGCTTGATCCGATCGTCGATCGGGGTGCCGGAGCGCTGCGAGTAGTAGATCCCCAGTGCGTCCTTGCGCAGCTGGCTATACAGCGTGTCGGAGATGTCGAACGGGTAGCTCGTCTCCCCGTCGGCGACCAGCGTCAGGCCTTCACCGGATCCGGTGAAGGCGCTGAGATCGATGGTGTGGACGTTGAGGTCCGCTGACGGGTCGACCCCCTGCGGGCTGGTCGTGCCATTGGCGAGGTTCGAGCCACTCGCATCCTGCAGTTCCCAGTCGAGCGCGTCGGTCTCGTCGGTCACCAGGGTCGCGTGCTTCGGACCGTTGGGGAGGTAGCCGACCTGGTTGACCCGCACATTCGGACCGGTCTCGGGCTGGTAGCCCGCGACCGTGCCGCCGGTGGTCAGCGACGCGAACGTCATGCAGACCGTGTAGTCCTGGCTGTGCCCGCCGAGCTGGAACTGGAACTCGCTGCCCGCCACCGACTGACCTGCGGTGAACGTGTCGGTGAACGCCTGCCCGTCCGCGCGGAACCGCACGGTGGCTTCGTACAGGGGTGGATAGTCCTGACCGGGGATCGGGATGAGCACCTTGGCGTTGACTTCGGGCGCCGTGGCCGCGACCGAGACGGTGTAGGTGCGTCCCTCCTCGAGATCGAGGCCGCCCTGTCCGACGATGGCGCTCCACGGGTCCCCGCCGCCCGGAACCTCGAGGCAGACCTGCCCATCGGCATCAGCTCGGGCGATGTTGGCCGTCGTCCACCAGGGGTCGAGGCCATCGAAGGTCGGGTTCTGCAACAGCTCCGCGACCGGGGTCACGTAGACGTCACTGATGCAGAGTCCGGTGGGCTCGGCATCGCCCATGCCGAACTGCACCCGCTGCGAGTTGGTCGTCGAGACGAAGCCGAACTCGTAGCTCCGGGGCTCCGGCGTGACATCGAAGTTCTCGAAGACATCAGTGACCAGTGGGTCGCTGCCATCCACCTGGATGCGCGCTTCCAGCCCCTCGGCCGCCGGGTCGCCGGAGACGGTGAAGCCGAAGACGTAGCTCTCGCCGTCCTCGAGCCCCAGGTTGACCCAGTTCCCGAACGCCGCGCCGGCGCCCAGTTGGATGCACGCCTCGCCATCGGCGATGGCCGCCTGCTCCAGGCCCCACCACGGCTGATGGTCGGGACCGCTGAAGTCGCCGTTCTCGACGAGGTTCGATGATCGATGATCATCAGCCAGCACCGCCGGTGCGACCAAGGTGGTCCCCACCAGCGCTACGGCGCTCGCCATCGCGAATGATGCCCGCAGTTTCGAACGGGTTCTCCCTACCACGATGTCCCCTCCCATGGGCCCAGGCGTGAGAGCGCTCTCACGCCGTTCGTCACCCTAGACCAAGCGGCCCAACTGAGGGGGACCCCGCCGTGCTGAGCTGGCTCGGGCTCAGGGTTTCGACCCGGCGGTTCGCCGCTCACACCCTCCCAAGACCCCGCTCGGCCACCTGTAGCTCACCCCCATCGCGTGCGCCCATGCCAGGTGGGCGCACGCCCAACGCACCCGTCACGGCTATGCCACTGACCTGAAGCAACTGACCGCCCTGCGCGAACATCGTCAGCCGGTCCGTCCGCGTACCCGCCCGGTCCACCACCTCGCGTGGGCGAGCGATGGCCCGAGACCCCCGAGGCGATCACCGCCCGGCAACGACTGCTGGGCGCAGCGGCCGCGGGCAGGACCCTCGGCCCCGCGCTGGCGGCCGGGCGACTGCCCTCGCCGCTCGCGAGGCACGGCTGTTCGGCTCCTTCATCCACGCCGCAACGCGGCGGGTGGTGGTCGCGAGTTCCGCGACCACCACCC
>PWLR01000037.1 GCA_003558435.1 Nitriliruptoraceae bacterium
CGAGCCGCTGCCATGCGCGAACACCACGATCCCGCACGCACCGTCCGGGACCGTCAGATCCCCGATCACCTCATCGTCACCGGCGGTTCCGGACACGGGGAGGCGCAGCTCGGTCGGCTCCGGGTTCGCGCCTACGGTGTTCATGCGGGACCTCCCTGTGCGCCCAGTTCGTCCAGCAGCGCGATCACCTCGTCGTCCGTGGTCTGATCGAAGTGTTCGTACCACCGGCCGACGGCGACGAAGTCCTCGGGGGCCTGGACGCAGACCACCTCATCGGCCTCGTCGCGGAGCGTTTCCAGGCTGCGTGCGGCCGCCACGGGCACCGCCAGGATGGTGGTGCCCGGACCGGCCTGCCGGACCGCGCGGCAAGCAGCGCGTGCCGTACCCCCGGTCGCGAGCCCGTCGTCGACGACCACGACCGTCCGGCCGGACAGCTCCGGCATCCCGCGTCCGCCGCGGTAGCGCTCGAGGCGGCGTTGCAACTCGGCGCGTTCACGCGTCTCGACCTGGTCGATCGCCGCCTCGTCCAGCCGGAGCTGCGCCAAGATCGATCGGTCCAGGACGCGCACCCCACCTTCGGCGATGGCCCCCACACCGAGTTCGGGCTGCATCGGTGCGCCGATCTTGCGGACCCCGATCACGTCGAGCGGGCTGTCGAGGGCGCGGGCCACCTCCGCGCCGACCGGGACACCCCCGCGGGGCAAGGCCAACACGATCACGTTCTGCCCCCTCAGGCCCTCCAGACGGGTAGCGAGCTGGCGGCCGGCGTCGGCACGGTCGGTGAACATCGTCGGTGACCTCCTGATCCGTGCAGCTCACGCTATGGACCGGATCCGCCGCCACATCGGTCGTCCAGACGTGACCGGCCCGGGCCAAGACGGCTCGGGGTTGCTCGGCGACGTAACCTGCCACGGTCGGTGACGTCACGAGGCCGATCGCAGCTTGGGAGCCGTCGATGTCACGAGGTCGCAAGGCACTGTTGGGCGTGGTCGGTGTGGTCATCGTGCTGGGGACGGGGGTCGCGTGGTATCTCGGTCCCATCGCCCCGATCGCCACGGGCTACGCGGCCAAGACGGTCTGTTCCGGCACCTACCTGTCGGACCGCGCACCGGAAGAGGTCGAGGGCGACCTCCCGTCCAACCCGCTCGTACCGCTGCTGCGCACCTCGGTCGACGACTCCGAGGGCCGCGTGACGGCGACGCTGTTGGGGGCGTGGGGCTCCACCGCGTACGTCTCGGCCTACGGGTGCACGCTGGCCGACGAGCGCCCTGCGTTCCCGCCGTTCAGCGCGATCCCCGAGCCCGACCGCACGGCCCCCTGGCCCGGCGGTGAGGGCCCCGCGACCCTGCCCGAGAGCGTCGACGCCGAGGGGCTCGACGCCGCCATCGCCACGGCGTTCACCGAGGACGACCCCGACGGACGTCGCCGCGACACCCGGGCCGTGGTGGTGGTCAAGGACGGCGAGCTGATCGCCGAGCGGTACGGCGAGGGCTTCGATCGCGACACCCGACTCCTCGGCTGGTCCATGGCCAAGAGCGTGTCGAACGCGATGATCGGCCGCCTGGTCGGCAACGGTCAGTTGGCCCTCGATGACGCCGACCTGCGCGACGACTGGGACGACGGCTACGCCGACATCACCCTCGATCAGCTGCTCACGATGACCAGCGGGCTGGCGTTCGAGGAGGTCTACGACCCCGGGACCGACGCGACCGAGATGCTGTTCACCCCGGGAAGTACCGCGGACCACGCGGCCGGGCAGCCCCTCGAGGCCGCCCCCGGCACCCGCTGGTCGTACTCGTCGGGGACCACCAACGTGCTGTGCGGCGTGGCCCAGGACGCGGCCGGTGCCGGTCCGGAGCTGGCGCAGGAACTGGTCTTCGCCCCCCTCGGGATGCACAGCGCCGTCATGGAGGCCGACGACAGCGGCGGGCTCGTCTGCTCGTCCTACCTCTACGCCAGCGCTCGGGACTGGGCGCGGTTCGGGCAGTGGTTCCTGCAGGACGGCGAATGGGACGGCCAGCAACTGCTCCCGGAGGGCTGGGTCGACTACTCGACCACGCCGGTACAGCTCGAGACCGAGCAGCCCTACGGCGCGCAGTGGTGGCTGAACGCCGGGTCGTCCGGCGAGCTGCGGATGCCGTCGGTACCGCAGGACGCGTACTGGGCATCCGGCAACGAGGGCCAGCAGGTGGTCGTCATCCCGTCAGAAGGGCTGGTCGTGGTCCGCCTTGGCTTCAGTGGCGCGTTCAGCGGCGTCGATTGGGGGCTCGAGCCGCTGCTGACCGGGATCATCGAGGCCACCGGCTCGTAACGCGCCGTCATCGGTCGGCACGGGCGGCCAGGGGCGGGCGGCCTCCCCCACCATCTCGATGAGCATGCGCGCGTTGTCGATCGCGTGACCGTCGTAGTCGTTGTTGAAGTAGACCCAGGCCGGTGTGCCGTCCGCCGCCTCGGCCAGCAGTCGCTCCGCCCACGGCTCCAGCTCGGCCGGGGTGTAGCGGTAGCGGTAGGGCTCGTCACCGAGGCCGTGGAACCGGACGTAGAGGTGGTCGCCGGTGCGCGCGAACGTGTGCTGCTGCGTGAGGTTGGACGACAGCCACACGTTCGATGCGCCGTGGCGAGCCAGGACCTCGTCGATGTCGGGGTGGAACCAGGCGTCGTCTCGGAACTCGACGGCGTGACGCGGCCCGGCAGGCAGGATCTCGAGGAAGCGGTCCAGTCGCTCCGCGTTTCGTCGCCACCTCGGTGGAAGCTGCCAGAGCACGACCCTCGTCACCGGCAGGACCGGTCGGAGGGGCGCGAAGAACCGGTCGAGCTCGTCGTCGACCTCGCGGAGCCGCTTGCGGTGGGTGATGTACTGACTGCCCTTGACCGCGAACTCGAAGCCGGCCGGGGCGGTGTCGTGCCAAACCCGCGCCGCCGATTCCCGCGCCAGGCGGTAGAAGGTCGCGTTGATCTCCACGGTCGGGAACCACGTGACGTAGTGGGACAGCCATCGGCTTGCAGGCACCCCTTCGGGATAGACCAGGCCCTTCCAATCCGCGTAGTGCCAGCCGCTGGTCCCGATCCGGATCTCGCCTGCCATGACCCGACGGTAGAGCTTCGAGCCCCGAGGTAGGTACCGGCGTCGGGGAAGCCGCTGGCACGGCCCAACAGCTCCGACGGGTGGCCCCAGCTCGACCAGATGAGCTTCGGCGGCAACCCCGGCCGGCCCTTCGGTGACGGCCTCCGGTGGCCCGGGCTTCTTCCGCGGAGGAAACGGCGTCGAGATCGGTCAACGCCTTGCCGTCCAGACCTGCGCGGACGGCCTGGTCGCGGTAGGCACGCACCAGCGCGAAGCTGGGCTCCCACGTGATGGCCGGCTGTGCCTGGGCGTTGAACTCGTCGAACCTGACG
>PWLR01000092.1 GCA_003558435.1 Nitriliruptoraceae bacterium
CGGCTCGAGCGACGCGGCGACGGCGACGGCCAGCCACACCGCCGCGACGGCGGGTCCGAGCAGCAGACCGAGACCGGCCACCGGGCCGAGCACGCGGTGCTCGAGGACGGTCGTGGGCGGCTCGATCCGCCAGCCGACCCGGGCGAGGACCGGGCCGCGCGTGAAGCTGCCGGGCGTCTCGAGCGCGTCGCGCAGGGTCCGAAGAGCCCCACCGGGGGCCCGCGCGTCGAGCGGCACGAAACGCACCCCCGTGGCGGCGGCGACCCCGTCGAGCGCGCGCCGCGCGGCCTCGGTGTCCTGGACCCGGTCCCACTGGGTGACCGCGACCACGCCGGTGCGCCCGGCGACGCTCGCGAGCAGCGTGTCGAGTTCGTCGTCGAGGTGCGTCGCGCGCAGGGTCAGCAACACCACCACGTCACCGTCGAGCGCGTCGAGCGCCAGACCGGTCGCGACGCTGTCGAGACGGTGCACGATGCCAGGGGTGTCGAGGTAGTCGCGATCGGTGGCGTGGAAGGTCTCCACCGCCACGGTCGACCCGGCGACGTTCTCGGCACGTGAGCGCACGCCGGCGAGGGCCGCGGCGAGGGTCGACTTCCCGGACGATTCCGGGCCCACGAGCACGACCGGTCGGGTGTCGGTGGCGTGGCCCATCAACAGGCACACGCGTCGTCGCAGCAGGACAGGTCATCGAGGTAGAAGCCGTGGTCGCGCAACAGCTTCAACGGCGAGGTGTCGACCCCCAACCGGGCACCGACGTCCGCCGCCACCACCGCGAACCGCTGGCGGAACTTGTAGACGAAGCAGAAGATGGCCTCGCGGTGGGCGAGCATCGGGCCGGCCAGGTACAGGCCCGGCACGACCGTCGAGGCATCCGCCTGCTCGGTGACCACGACCCGCCCGGTCTCGTCGAAGGCGAACCGCTCCCGGATCAGTTCCAGCGACCCGTCGAAACCGGTGGCGAGCAGGGGCCGCCCATCGCTGGTGAAGGTGCCACCGGCGGCGGTGTGGACCACGTGACGGCCGGTGTCGGCCTCCGGTGTGACCGCCGTGATCCGGTCGCGGACCAGCGTCAGACGATCCGTCGCGTGTGCCGCCCGCAGCCGCCCGTGGGTGTAGGGCGACAGTGCGCGCGAGGGGTCCGCGTCCACGCTGTCCCAGGGCGCGTCCGGGTCGATGACCGTGACCTCACGGCCGCCTTCGATCAGGTTGACGGCCGCGTCGATCCCGGATTCGTAGCCGCCGATCACCACGGCCCGGGGTCCGGCCTGCCCCTCCCACCGCTCCACCGCGACCGTCGGGCGGGCGTGTTCGGCACCGGGGAACCCGCCGGTGGTCGGGTACTGCAACTCGCCCGCCGCCCACACGACCGTCCGTGCGAGCCACGGTCGCTGCCCGCGCACGTGGACGGCGAGGTGGCCGTCGTCGGCGGTGACGTCGGCCACCTCGACGCCCGTGCGCACGTCGAGGTCGTCGAGTTCCGCGACCATCTCGAGGTAGGCGGCGTAGGCCTCACCGGTGGGGTGCTCGTCGACCAGGGAGAGGGCGGGGGAGGTGTCGGGCGTGATGGCGTTGAGGTCGACGGCGCCGAACTGGTTGCCGGTGAACGATGGCGTGATCAGGCGCATGCCCTCGGGCCACCGCCGGAACGAGGCGCCGATGCCGTAGCGATCCACCACGGTGGCGCGGATCCCGATGCGCTGGAGGGTGGAGGCGATCCCGAGGCCGGCCGGGCCGGCTCCGACCACGATCGTGTCATGAACCCGCTCGTGGTCGATGGGCGCGGAGCTGTCGGACACGTGGTCCCCCGGGGCGTGGTGTCGGCGACGGTGGTCACCTAGGATGGGGAACGTAACAGTTCTAGGAACTATTCTCAACTTGTGCCGAGACGTGCGGGTGCGGTGCCCACGGGCCAGCGATGCCTGCACCGACGCTCGGGTTCGAACCGCAGAGGAGCCAACCCATGGCACGACGCACAACGCCGGGTCCGGAGCGCCACCACATGCGCTGTCCGGTCTGTGGGGAGACCACCGCCTACGAGACCGCGGCGATCGCGGCCGACAAACTGGAACTGCACATGGCGTTCCTGCACACGGCGGGCGGTTGCCCCTCGGCGGCGCACCCCGGCCGGCACGACGGGCGCCGCTAGCGGCCGGGTACCACGAGAACGGGCGTCACGAGCACGGGGCCCGCGTACGCGCGACGGCCCGCCGCGGTGGGCGGGCCGTCATCGTCGTGGTTCGGGCGGTGGTGCCGTGCTGGTTGCCCGTGGCTCAGTGCTCGTCGTAGTGGTCGCTGTGCGCCGCGTGACGGTGGCCGTCGTGGACGTAGTCCACGTGGTCGCCGTGCTGGATGGTGTCGTGTCCGCAGTCCGGACCGTGGGCATGGTCGTGGGGGGCCGCGACCGCGTGGACCTCGTCGAGTGCGCACTCGTCGTAGTGGTCGCCGTGAGCGGTGTGGGCGTGACCGTCGTGTAGGTAGTCGACATGGCCGTCGTGCTCCACGACCGCGTGGCCGCAGTCGGGTGCGTGGACGTGGGTGTGGGCGTCGTGAACGGTGCAGGTTGCGCTCATGGGGGGAGCTTCCGTCGAAGGTCGGGTGCGAGGTCGGCGTCGCTGGTCGACGTGCCGTCGTTCTCGGAACAGCGTAACATCTATGTATCGCGATGTCACGATGTCCGGCGTTGCCACGTCACGACGGTGCCAGCTGATGCGGTCGCTACGTCGGCTCCTGCGGTTCCGTCGAGGATCCCTCCTTGGGGGGTGCGGGCCGCGGTTCGGGTTCGGCTCTGCGTGCCCGGCCCAGGTCGGTCAGCGGGGTGGGGTCGGTCTGCGGCAGGGCGGCGCGACCAGCCGGGGACGCCAGGGTCTCTGATTGGAGTCCCCGCATCAGCGAGAACATCATCGCGAAGACCATGAGGAAGATCGGTAGACCGATCACGGTGATGACCTCCTGGAGCGCCTCCAATCCGGCATCACCCGCCAGGATGATCAGGGAGGCGGCCAGTGCTCCTTCGGAGATCCCCCAGAACATCCGTTGACGCACGGGGCCGGAATCCGAGCTTCCGGTGCACAGCATGTCGACGACCAGCGAGGCGGAGTCGGACGAGGTGGCGAAGAAGATCGCCACGATCACCACCGACAGACCCTGCATGAGGGTGGTCGCGGGGAAGTTCTCGAGGAAGGTGAACAGGGCCAGTGGGACGCTCTCGGCGACCGCCTCGGACATGACCCCACCGGTGCCGTCGATGCCGTCGATCTCCATCGCCGACCAACCGAAGACGGCGAACCAGACGAGGGTGAACAGCGAGGGGGCGAACAGCACCCCCATGACGAACTCGCGGATGGTGCGTCCCCGGGAGATACGTGCGACGAAGATCCCGATGAACGGCGACCACGTCACGGTCCAGGCCCAGTAGAAGACGGTCCAACCGCCCTGCCAGCCCCAGCCCTCCTCCTGGGTGTAGGTAGCCAGGGTGTCGTTCCAGAACGACAGCGGCACGATGTTGGAGACGTACAGACCGAAGGTCTCGATGATCCCCCGTGCGAGGAACACCGTCGAGCCGGCGATGAAGACGAACACCATCAGGCCCACGGCCATGCCGATGTTGAGGTTCGACAGCCGCTTGACCCCCTTGTCGAGCCCGGAGACGATCGAGCCCACCGCGACGGCGGTCAGCACGGTGATGATCGCGACCTTGACCGGGACGCTGTCGGCCACCCCGGTCAATTCGCTCAGCCCGGCGTTGATCTGCGAGGTGCCGAGCCCGATCGACACCGCGACCCCGAACAGCGTCCCCAGGATCGCGAACACGTCGATGGTCTTGCCGATGGGGCCGTGGATGCGCTCCTTCAGGAACGGGTAGAACACCGAACTGACCCGCAGTGGCAGTTCGTGACGGTAGATGAAGTAGGCGAAGGCCAAGCCGGGCAGCGTGAAGATCGTCCAGGTGTGCAGCCCCAGGTGGTAGAGCGAGAAGCTCATCGCGTCCTGGGCGGCCTCGACCGAGTGTGGCTCGACGCCGCCCTGCGGCGGGTTCGCGAAGTGCGAGATGGGTTCCGCCACCCCCCAGAACATCAGCACGGTGCCGATGCCGCCAGCGAACAGCATCGTGAACCAGGACACGTTGCCGTAGTCCGGTTTCGCCTCGTTCCCGCCGAGCCGGATGTTGCCGTAACGGCTGACCGCCACCCACAGCAGGAACGCGAGCCAGATCGACACGCCCATGATGAACAGCCAACCGAGGTTCTCCACGATCCACGAGCGACCCTCGGTGAACACCTCACCGGTCTGGTCGGTGAACGCCACCAGGATGACCAGGAACAGGATCATCAGCCCGGCGGCGGAGAAGAAGATCTTCGAATCGGTCTCCAGGCCGAGCTTGCGGGCCAGGGTGTCGAGCACGTGGGCGACCTTCCCATCGACAGCTGAGGACCATGCAGCTCAGCGCCGGCGGAGCTGTCCATCGTCTGTCACCGGCGACCTCGCTCGTAGGCCAGCATTGTCGCCATGATGCCGAGAGGCAAGTGACGTTCGTGTTTCGCGAACCCTCGGCGGACTGCGCACTCTCGGAACACCCGATCCTGGAGGGGTCAGTCCATCTCGGCGGCATGGATGACCGCATCCTCCACGATGTGGGCGACGTGGTCGTCGACCAGGTGGTAGGAGACCGATCGGCCGTGGCGTTCGGCCTCGACCAGCCGCGCGCCGCGCAGGATCGCGAGGTGCTCGGAGATGCGCGGTTGGGCGACGCCGAGCGCGTCGACGAGTTCGTGCACCGCCCGATCGCCCTGAGCGAGTTCGCGCACGATCCCGACCCGTAGCGGGTTCGACAGGGCCTTGAAGATGTCGGTCGCGCGCACCAGGCCGTGGCCACCACGCGCCGCGACCGCGTCGCCGTCCGGCGGGTCGGTGTCGTGGTCGGTGCTCACACGCATCCTGCGTTCGGCGAGGTCGTCAGCCTAGCCGCGCAACTGGTCGTCGAACCGGTGGTCGTGATGGTGGGCCTCGTCGAGCACGATGGTGCCGTCGTCGAGTACGTGCACGTGGCCGCCGTAAGCCTGACCGAGGGTCTCGGGGGTCAGGGCCCGGGCCGGCGGTCCGACCGCGATCACCCGGGTGGCCATCAGTACGGCGGTGTCGGCCAGCCGTGCGGTCCCGACGTCATGGGTGGTCAGGACCACGGTGTGGCCGAGCGATGCCTCCTCGGTCATCATCGTGGCGATCGTCTCCTGGGTGACCAGGTCGAGCCCTGTGATGGGTTCGTCGAGCAGCAACACCTGCGCGCGTTGGGCCAGTCCCTGGGCGACGTACGTGCGCTGACGCTGCCCCCCCGACAGTTCGTGGAGTTGCCGGTCGAGTAGGTCGCCGATGCGCATCCTTTCGACGGCGTCCGATATCGCCGAGCGGTCCTCACCCGTCAGGCGACCGAAGGCGCCGCGACGGCCGTAGCACCCCATGCGAACGGTCTCCCGGACGGTCAAGGGGAGGGCCTCGTTGGCGATCGTGGTCTGCAGGACGTGTGCCACCTCGTGTCTGGCCAACGCTCCTGACCCGTTGTGGACGGTGACGCTCCCCCGGGTCGGGCGCACCAGTCCCGAGATCGTCGACAGCAACGTGGATTTCCCCGAGCCGTTCGGGCCGATGATCGCGATCACCTCACCGGGCGCGAACGTGAGGTCCACCGCGCGTACCGCCTCGATCGCGCCGTACCTGACGTAGACGTCGTTGATCCGGACACGGGCCGAGGGGGTGCCGACCGCCGGGGTGGCGTCATCCGTCACGTGCTCGCTCACGACCACATCCATGCCATCGGTGACTTCCGGTCATCCTCGTCCTCGTTGCACCTGCCGGTGAGGCGGGTGAGAACGGTTCCTGTTACCTTCGTCGGAACTCGTCCACCTTACCGGCCCCGTGCTCGTGGCGGACAGCCGGTCCGACGACCTTCTGTTCCCCGTACCTCGACCCACGAAAGACGTTCATGCGTTCCACCCCCACCTCTGCCCTCCGCTCCAGATCCATCGCCCTCGCCGCCGCTTTGGGTCTGGTGCTCGCTGCGTGCGGCGCCGATGCCGAACCCGAACCCGATACCGCCGCCGACGCCGACGTCGACGCCGACACCGACGTCGAGGAGGCGGGAGACGAGGGTGAGCGCACCCACATCGTGGCGACCACGTCGATCCTCGGTGACATCGTGGGTCAACTCGCCGGCGACGACGCCGATGTCAGCGTGATCATGCCCCCGGGTGCCGACCCGCACGGCTTCGAGCCGTCCGCCCAGGACGGCGCGACCCTCCGCGAGGCGGACCTGGTGGTCGCCAACGGCCTGATGCTCGAGGAGAACCTCGTCTCGGTCCTCGATGCCGTCGAGGAGGAGGGCGGCAACGTCTTCCAGCTCGCCGACCAACTCGACCCGATCGATTTCGACTGGGACGGCCCGGACGATCACGGCCACGGTCACGATGACGGCCATGGTGACGAGGATGAGCACGGTCATGACGATGACGACGGCCATGGCCACGATGATGAGGATGAGCACGGTCATGACGATGATGGTGACGGCCACGGGCACGACGATGGCGACGACCACGGCCACGACGACCAGGACGACCACGGCCACAGTCACGCCGAGGACCCGCACATCTGGTTCGATCCGATCCGGATGGCCGACGGCATCGAGCTGATCGCGGCCGAGATCGCAGCGGTCGACACGACCCTCGACGAGGACGAGTGGATGGCTCGCGCCGACGCCTACGTCGAGGAGTTGATGGAGGTCCACGAGGAGATGGAGGCGAGGTTCGCCACCATCCCCGACGCCAACCGTCAACTGGTGACCAACCACGACGCGCTCGGCTACCTCGCGGTCCGCTACGACTTCGAGGTGCTCGGCACGGTCATCCCGGGCTCGTCCACACAGGCCGATGCCGACCCGCGGGGGTTCTCCGAGTTGATCGCCACGGTCGAGGAGGCCGATGTGCCCGCGGTGTTCGCGGAGAACACGGATTCGACCGTGCTCGCCGAGCAGCTGGCGAGCGAGGTGATCGGTCGCGGCGACCTCGACATCGAGGTCGTGCGCATCTACACCGATGCGCTGGGTGAGGAGGGCTCCGGAGCGGAGACCTACCTCGGGTTGCTGGAGACCACTTCGGAACTGATCACCGACGCACTGGGCTGACACCCAGCTGACGCCACGCAGCCCGAGCGGGGCCGGCACCCACGGGGGCGTGCCGGCCTCGCTCGTCTGCTTGGCTCCCGAGACCACATGAGGAGGCGAGGGCGGTGCTCGAGCTCATCACGGAACCCTTCGCGTTCACCTTCATGCGCAACGCGCTGGCGGCTGGGCTGTTGACCGTCGTGGCCAGTTCGCTGATCGGGACCTGGGTGGTCATGCGGGGCATGGCGTTCATGGGCGACGCGCTCGCGCACGGGGTGCTCCCCGGCATCGCGCTCGCCTTCATCTTCGGTGGCAATCTGCTGGTCGGCGGTGCGATCAGTGCCGCGGTGATGATCGGCGGGGTCACGCTGGCGAGCTCGCGCAGCCGGCTGGGGGAGGACACCTCCATCGGCCTGCTGTTCGTCGGGATGCTGGCTGCGGGGGTGGCGATCATCTCCAAGGGAGGCGCCTACGCGGGCGATCTGACCACGATCCTGTTCGGTGACCCGATCGGTGTCACCCGCAGCGACCTACGCGTACTGCTCGTCGCGACCGTCATCACGATCGTCGCCAGCATCGCGCTCTACCGTCCGTTCCTGGCGCTGTCGTTCAGCCGCGCGAAGGCGCAGGTGCTCGGTATGCACCCGGGGCTCGCCCATCTGGCGATGCTCGCGTTGATCGCGACGGTGGTCATCAGTTCGTTCCGGACGGTCGGGACGTTGCTCGTCTTCGCCTTCATCGTCGCCCCGCCGGCGACCGCCGCGCTGGTTTCCAAGCGCGTACCGATCATGATGGGCGTTTCGATGATCATCGGGGCACTGGGGGTGTTCGTCGGGCTGCTGGTCAGCTTCCACTTCGCCACGGCTACCGCCGCGACCATCGCCGGGCTGACCGTGCTGACGTTCTTCCTGGTCCTGCTCGGGCGCGAGACCGTCGACCGCGTCGCGGCGTGGCGCCGCAACCACCAGGATCCGTCCGGGCGGGCGGACGAAGCCTCGCCCGACACGCAACCACGGTCGTTCACCTAGCGGTCGCGGCGAGGGCTCAGCTGCAGCTCGCGCACGTCCCCACGAGCTCCAGACGGTGCGAGTCCACGTCGAAATCGCGCTGGTCCTTGGCCTCCTGCGCGGCCTCGGCGAGCGCCCGCTCGATCGCGGGAGCGAGCACGACATCGTCGATGCGACCGCAGATCGCGCACACGACGTGATGGTGGTGTTCCGAGAGTTCCTCGGTGAGCTCGTAGCGCGCCACGTCGTCGGTCGAGGCGATGCGGTGCACCGCTCCACACTGTTCGAGTATGGCGAGGTTGCGATAGAGCGAACTCTGCGACTGCACCGCGCCGTGTTCGAGCAGTTCGGGGATGGTGACGGGGCGATCGGAGCTCTGGAGGAGCTCGACCAGTTGGCGCCGTCCCAACGTGTAGCGCTGTCGCGTGCGGCGCAGTTGTTCATCCACGATGGCATGCACGTCCGTGGACGTGTCGGGGGCGGTGTCGATACTCATGAGGACATCCTAGGGCCTTTCTCGGAATGGGTGGTGGACGTGCGGACGCGGCATGCGCACGGGCCTTCGCCATGGGGGTCCAGTCCACCGGGATAGACTTTCGCCGCCCGGCGCTGCGTCAGCTTCGCGCGACACCGTTCTCGTTCCGGGCCCCTCGTCACATACGTGCTTTCGGAGTCCTCGTGCGCCTTCCCACCCGCCTGTTCGCCCTGGGCGCCACTCTCGCGCTGCTCGCCGGTTGCGGGATCTCCGTGCCGCCCGACGCGGCCGCCACGGTCAACGACCTCGAGATCTCACGCGAGCTGCTCGAAACGGTCGTCACCGACTCGCTCGACGCCTTGTTCGCCTCGGCCGGAGAAGCGGACGCGGAGTTCACCGACGAGCAGCGGCAGCAGGCGGAAGAAGAACAGCAGCGGCAGCTGTTGACCCTGCTGATCCAGGATGCGCTCATCACCTCGGTCGCGGCCGATGTGGGCGCCGAGGCGAGCGAGGTCGAACGGGAGGCGGTGCGGGCCGACATCGTCGAGGCCGTCGACGGCGAGGAGCAGCTGGAGCAACTACTGGTCCAGGACGGTCTGAGCCTGTCGCTGTTCGACGATGTGCTGGTGCCGCAACAGGCCCGGGTGCTCGCGCTCCGCGAACAGCTCGCGGCGGGCGAGACGCTCGAGACCCGCACGGTCCGCCACATCCTCGTCGAGACCGAGGAGCAGGCGCAGGACGTCCTCGACGAGCTGGAGGCCGGCGCCGATTTCGGGGAACTGGCGGTGGAGCGCTCGATCGACACCGGTAGCGGCGAACAGGGCGGCGATCTGGGGCCTGCTCCCCGAGGCGCCTACGTGCCACCGTTCGAAGAGGCCGCGTGGGAGGCCGAGATCGGCACGGTCGTCGGACCGGTCGAGTCCGACTTCGGTTTCCATGTCCTGGAGGTCACCGACGAGGACTCCACCCCGGCTGACGAGTTGCCGCCGGAACAGCTCGATCAGTTGGTCAGCGAGGAACTCGACCAACTGATCGTCTCGGCCTACGACGAAGCCGAGATCCGCGTCGATCCCGCGATCGGGACCTGGGACGAGGAGAGTCGTTCGGTGGTGCCGACCGAGCCCGTCGGCGAACCCGCGACACCGGAGCCCGACCTCGGCGAGCTCGAGGGACTCGAGGACCTCGACGACCTCGGTGACCTCGAGGGCGAGCCCGTCGAGCCGTGATCTCGCCGGTCACGCCCTCGCCCCGGGTCGCACTCGTCGAGACCTCGGATGTGTTGCCCGGGCTGCTGCCGTTCCAGTCGTGGGACGTGCTCGGCACCGCGGAGCTGGTGCTGCTCCGTGACGTCGAGGCCCACCCCTCCGCGCCGCACCTGCACATGGCGGGCCTCGACCTGGAGACCCTCGCCCCGGCGCAACTCGAGCGCAGCGATCTCGATCTGAGCCGCCCCGGGGCTCCCGACGACCGCCGACTGGCGAAGGCTCTGGTCGCCCGGTCGGTCGCGGCCGTCGCCGCCGACCCGGAAGCCGGTCCGGTGGTCTACCTGCTCGGTCCCGACGACGGCGGGATCGCGCCGGCGCTGGCCGGCATGGCGGCCCAGCACGACCTGGAGATCGAGCTGGTCTTCCTCGCCCAGCAGCCCGAGGGCACCGAGCTGCTCCGGCTCGTCGAGGTGATGCGACGGTTGCGCGCCCCCGACGGCTGCCCGTGGGACCTGGAACAGGACCATGCCTCGCTCGCGCGCTACCTCGTCGAGGAGACCTACGAGCTGATCGACGCGATCGAGCGCGATGATGACGTCGACATCCACGAGGAGCTCGGCGACGTCCTGCTCCAGATCGTCTTCCACGCGCGGATCGCCGGGGATCGCCGGGTGTTCGGCATCGATGACGTGGCCCGCGGCATCGCGGAGAAGCTGATCCGCCGCCATCCCCACGTCTTCGCGGAAGGTGATGCCTCGACCGCCGCCGAGGTCGAAGCGAACTGGGAAGAGCTCAAGGCGGTCGAGAAGTCGCGCGAAGGCCCGTTCGACGGCGTGCCGTCGGCTGGCCCCGGCCTCGAACTGTTGACCACCTTGCAGCGGAAGACCGCTCGGCTCGGCTTCGATTGGCCGGATGCGGACGGGCCCCTGGCGAAGGTCCGTGAGGAACTCGATGCGCTGATCGCCGCATCGGATGCCGGTGCGCGCGAAGCCGGGATGGGTGAGCTGCTCCTGGCGATCGTCGGCCTCGCACGCCACCTCGATGTCGACCCGGAGGCGGCTGCGAGACGGGTCTCGCGGAGCTTCCGGGCCCGCGTCGAGGCCGTGCTCGCGGAGGTCTCCGCGGCAGGCGACGACCCCCGCACCCTCGCTCCGGACGAGTGGACCACGCTATGGAACCGGGTCGGGGCGGCCGAGCTGGAGTAGTCTGTCGACCGACGCGAGTTGGAGGAGCGGGTGCCCCCGAAGCAGTGCCCAGAGTGTGGACGCTTCCTCAAGAACGCGTTCATCGACGCGCTGGGCGAGCTCGGCGCCGCCTGCCCACGTTGCGGTGGCACCCTGACCGCCTCCATGTTCGATGGTGCCGATGCCGCGCCAACGAGCCGCAGCGAGCCGACGCCGGTCCCGGCCGGTGGTGCGGGTGACGAGGTGAGTGTGCGTCCCCCGGACCTCGAGCCCGACGCGGTCCGCGACCGCTCACCCGACGTGTTGGCGGGATGGGACGTGGGCGTCGGTGAGGCCGAGATCGCAGCCTGGCGTCGAGACCGTCGTCCGGTACCGGTCGACACGCTGGTGGTGCTCGGCGCCGGGGTCGTCGGGGTGGTGGCCGGGCTGCTGCTGGTGCCGGAGCACCGCGTGCGTGGTGCCACGTTCGGGGCGTTGGGCGGGGTCGCCGCTGCGGCGACGGTGCGACGTGTCTGGCGTCTCCGGACCTGACCGAGGTCGGTCGTCCGGTTCACCTCGGTGCGGGGCGCCCGCGGACAGGCGTCGAGGACCGTTGCTGAACTCGACGCGGGTGGCCTATCGTCGCCATGGCCCCACCCTTGGGCCGCCACGACGCGCTCACCAGGCGATCGCCCCGACGACCACACAGAGAGCTCCCCATGGATATGTCCACCATCGAGATGGTTCGTGCCCGCGAGATCCTCGACAGCCGCGGTAACCCCACCGTCGAGGTCGAGGTCGGCCTCGTCGACGGCTCGATGGGACGGGCGGGTGTCCCGTCCGGCGCCTCCACCGGCGAGGCCGAAGCGGTCGAACTCCGCGACGGCGACGAGGATCGCTACCTCGGCAAGGGTGTGACCAAGGCGGTCGGCAACGTCATCGATCGCATCGCCCCGGAGCTGCTCGGTCACGACGCCACCAGGCAGCGCGAGATCGATGCGCTGCTGCTCGAACTCGACGGCACCGACAACAAGGCCGAACTCGGTGCCAACGCGATCCTCGGGGTCTCGCTCGCGACCGCGAAGGCTGCCGCGATGTCCGCCGGGTTGCCCCTCTACGCCTACCTCGGCGGCACGAACGCCCACCTGCTCCCGGTGCCGTGCTTCAACGTGCTCAACGGCGGCAGCCACGCGGAGTCCAACGTCGACTTCCAGGAGTTCATGATCGCGCCGCTCGGCGCGCCGAGCTTCCGCGAAGCGCTGCGGATGGGTGCGGAGACCTACCACCGCCTCAAGAAGGTGCTCAGCGCTCGCGGGCTCGGCACCGGACTCGGCGACGAGGGTGGTTTCGCCCCCAACCTCGAGACCAACGCGGCGGCGCTCGACCTGCTGATCGAGGCCATCGAAGCCGCCGGGTACCGGCCGGGTGAGGACATCGCCATCGCCCTCGATCCCGCCGCCAGCGAGTTCTACCGCGACGGCGCGTACCACCTCGACGGGGAAGGGCGGGTGCTGTCGTCCGAGGAGATGGTCGACCTCTGGGAGGATCTCATCGGTCGCTACCCGATCGTGTCCGTCGAGGACGGACTCGACGAGGGCGACTGGGCCGGATGGGCGCTGCTGACCGAACGCATCGGTGACCGCTGCCAGATCGTCGGCGACGACCTGCTGGTCACCAATCCCACGTTCGTGCAGCGCGGGATCGACGAGCGCGCCGCGAACAGCGTGCTCGTGAAGGTCAACCAGATCGGCACGCTGACCGAGACCTTGGACGCGGTCTCACTCGCCCACCGCGCCAACTGGACCACGATGATCAGCCACCGCTCCGGCGAGACGGAGGACTCGACCATCGCCGACATCGCCGTGGCCGTCAACGCCGGTCAGATCAAGACCGGTGCACCGGCACGCTCCGACCGGGTCGCCAAGTACAACCAGCTGCTCCGTATCGAGGAGCAGCTCGGCGACGCTGCCCGTTACGCCGGTGCCACCGCGTTCACCCGCGCCGGCTGACCGGCAACGCCCGACCACCCGGGGGTCCGGCCTGCCGTTCTAGGCTTCGCCCCGGTCCGATCGCATCCTTTGCCCCGGTCCGATCCCGCCCCCCGCCCTCGTCCGATCCCGCCCCCCGCCCCGGCTTCTGGAGTCGATGTGACCG
>PWLR01000072.1 GCA_003558435.1 Nitriliruptoraceae bacterium
TCCTTGGCGAGGATCGCGAGGCCCGCCAGGAACGTCAGTGCACCCGGCCCCGGCACGAACGGTGAGGCGAACACCGCGCTGAGCAACACCACCAGCATGCCGACGACCGTGACCGCGACCCGCCGGGCGTGTCCACGCCATCCGCGCTGCTCGGCAGCCAGTGGACGAGCGGGAGCCTGTCCCCCACCACCGGTCGCCGCAGGGGCGTGCCGAGCCAGGTGTTCGACCACCCGCGTGGCGTTGTTCGCCCGGGTCCCCGTACTCAAGGGCAGCACCATCTCCAGGCGTTGGTTGCCGGCCACCATGGTCAGCAAGGCGCCGGTCCTGACCGAGGTGGACAGCTCCCAAGCCGTCAGTTCGAGCCAGCTGAAGCTCGCCGTCGCCTCGTCGCGAGGGCTCCAGTGGACCCGGCAGCGTTCGCCCGTCATCGACAGCAGGCCCGGCTGATCGCCCTCCGGGCTCTGGACATGCGCCCAGACGACCACGTGTTCGTCGCCCTCGAGCAAGGGGCGAACCTGGCCCAGGACCATCCGTTCGCGAACCCTCGCGATGGGGCGATGCAGCATGACCGGATGATACGTGGTGAGCTCCGGGCGACAGCGGTCCGGTGCCGTCGGACGGTCAGGCGGTTCGCCCCGGTCCGGTCCGCTCCACGAGGCGAACCCTCGAGGGCGCGTCCACCGCAGGAACGAGCGCGTCCACCGCGCGTACACTTCAGCATGGCCGGTCGGAGCCCTTGTCTTCATCGTCGCGTTCGACCCGAGGCACTTCCAGGAGCAGCACCATGCCCGCCGCCCGCAGGGACCGCCGCTTCGAGCGGTTGTTCCAGCGCGTGGGCACCGGCATCGCGGTGGCGACCGCCGAGGGGCGCTTCGTGGAGGTCAACCCGGCCTTCTGCGCGACCGTCGGCTACACCGGCGACGAGCTCGCCCAGATGAGCGTGATGACGCTCACCCATCCCGACGACCGGCCTCGGAACATCGAGCTGATCGAGGAACTGCTCACCGGCCGGCGCCGCGACTTCACCGTCGAGAAGCGCTACCTCACCAAGGCCGGGCCGCCGGCGTGGGTCCGTGCGCACGTCTCGCTGGTCGAGAACGACCACGGTGAGACCCAGCTCGTCGCGACCACCGAGGACATCACGGCCCAGAGGTCCGCGGAGGCGCGGCTCGCCGAGCGCGAGGCGCTGCTGAGCATCGCCGGCAAGGTCGCACGGTTCGGGGGGTGGGCGATCGATACCGACCCGATCCGCAACGTCTGGTCCGACGAGGTCCACGCCCTGGCCGGTTACGCCCCGGACCAGACCCCATCGCTCGACGAGGCGATGGAGCTGTATCACCCCGACGACCGCGAACGCGTCGCCGAGGCGGTCAGGGCCTGCATGGAGCAGGCCGTTCCCTTCGAACTGGAAGCGCGCTTCCTGCCCGTCGTCGGTGAGCCACTCAGGGTGCGCGTGGTCGGCGAACCCCGTATCGGGCACGACGGATCGGTGAACCGGATCCATGGCGCGATCATCGACGTCTCCGAGCAGCGTCGGGCTCAGCAGGAAACCGAGACGCTCGCGGAACGCCTGCGCACGACGCTGGCCAGCATCACCGATGCGCTGTACACGATCGACACCGAGTGGCGCTTCACCTACCTCAACGCGCGCGCGCAAGAACAGCTGCAGCGGCGCGCCGACGAACTCGTCGGCCACACCGTGTGGGAGACCTTCCCGGACCTCGAGGGCACCGCGCTGGAGTTCGGGTTCCGCGAAGCGGTGGCCCACGAACGAACGGTGGTCCTCGAGGAGTTCCACTACCCCCCGCTCGAGGCGTACTTCGACGTGAACATCTACCCCTCCGCCCAGGGGCTCGCGGTGTACTTCCGGGACGTCTCCGCGCGGCGGGCCACCCGGGTCGAACTCGAAGAGCGTGGTGCGCGGCTCGCCCAGCAGGCGGCCCTGCTGGATGCGGCGCAGGATGCCATCATCGTGCGCGACCTCGACGACCGCATCAGCTACTGGAACGACAGCGCGGAGCGCATCTACGGCTGGAGCGCCGACGACGCGATCGGCCGACGACTCGACGAACTGCTGTCCATCGACGCGCAGGTGTTCGCCGGGGGCTCGCAGCGACTGCTCGCCCAGGGCCGCTGGGTCGACGAGGTGGAGAAGACCGCGCGAGACGGTCGCGAGTTGACCGTGGAAGCCCGATGGACGTTGGTGCGCGACGAGCATGGGCGCCCCACCTCGGTGCTGGGGATCGATACCGACATCACCGAACGCAAGCGCATCGAACAACAGTTCCTGCGTTCCCAACGCTTCGAGAGCATCGGCAAGCTCGCCGGCGGGATCGCCCACGACCTCAACAACGCACTCGCCCCCATCGCCCTGTCCATCGAACTGTTGCGTGAGGGCGTCGAAGACCCGTCCCGCCTCCGGTTGTTCGACATCATCGGCAACAGCGCGAAACACGGGGCGGACCTCGTCGGACAGGTGTTGTCGTTCGCTCGTGGGGTGGACGGCAGACGCGAACCGATCGCCGTCGGCGAGGTCGTCGAGGAGGTTCGGCGCATCAGCGCCGACACCTTCCCCAAGAACATCAGCGTCGAGGCCGACATCCCGGACGGGTTGTGGCAGGTGGTCGGTGATCCGACCCAGCTGCAACAGGTGCTGGTCAACCTGTGCGTCAACGCGCGTGACGCGATGCCCGACGGCGGCTCGCTGCGACTATCAGCGCAGAACGTGCATTCCGAACTCGACGATCCGGCCGCCGGCATCGACGACCCGGCCGTCGCGTTGCAGGTCGTCGACACCGGGACGGGCATCCCGCCCGAAGTGATCGACAAGATGTTCGAGCCGTTCTTCTCCACCAAGCCCTCGGGTGAGGGCACGGGTCTGGGGCTGTCCACCTCCGCGGTCATCGTGGCCAGCCACGGTGGACGCATCGAAGCCCGGAGCGAGCCCGGCGTCGGCACCAGCTTCGAGATCCACCTCCCGGCGCAGTGGTTGACCAGCGACGTCGTGACGTCCACGCCCAGCGCCGTGCGTGCGGGCCACAACGACCTGGTGCTCGTCGTCGACGACGACCCGGCGATCCGGGACCTCACCCGCACGATGTTGGAGCGGCACGGCTACCGCGTGCTGGATGCAGCCGACGGAGCGAGCGCTCTCGAGTTGCTCGACTACCACCGTGCCGGCATCGCGATCGTGATCACCGACCTGATGATGCCGGTGCTGGACGGCTACGCCGTGATCGAGAGGGTCCGGCAGATCCGTCGGTCGATCCCCGTGATCGCCTCCAGCGGGCTGCACACCTCGGAGGCCTCCGAGCGCTCGATCACCGCCGGAGCGACACGGTTCCTCGCCAAGCCCTACGACGCCCAGACGCTGTTGAGGGTCGTCGGTGAAGCGTTGGAGAACGGCCTCGACTCGCCCCGGCGCTGACCGCCATACGCTGGCCCGACGAGGCCGACGACCGCGATGGTCACCGGCAGAACGACGAAGGCCGTGCGCACATGACCGTTCCGCTGTCCCTGCTCGACCTCGCGTTGATCGGCCCGGGCGAGACTGCCGCCGCCAGCTTCGCCGCGAGCGTGACGCTGGCCCAGCGCGCCGAGCGGTTGGGTTTCCGACGGGTCTGGTACGCCGAACACCACAACATGGCCGGTATCGCCAGCTCCGCCACCAGCGTGCTGATCGCCCACGTCGCCGCCCACACCGAACGCATCCGGTTGGGGGCGGGCGGGGTGATGTTGCCGAACCACGCCCCGTTGGTGATCGCGGAGCAGTTCGGGACGCTGGAGTCGCTGCACCCGGGACGCATCGATCTCGGGCTCGGCAGGGCCCCCGGCAGCGACCAGAAGACGATGCGTGCGCTGCGCCGTGACGCCCGGTCGGCGGAACGGTTCCCCGACGACGTGCGCGAACTGCAGGGCTACCTCGGCGGCGACTCCCTGATCCCCGGCATCGAGGCGATCCCGGGCAAGGGCACCGAGGTGCCGCTCTACATCCTGGGGTCGTCGCTGTTCGGCGCCCAGCTCGCGGCCGCATTCGGGCTGCCCTACGCCTTCGCCTCGCACTTCGCACCCGCTGCGCTGGAACAGGCCGTCGCGGTCTACCGGCGCGACTTCCGGCCGTCGGCGCAGCTGGAGGCGCCCTACGTGATCGCCGCGGTGAACGTCATCACGGCCGAGACCTCCGGCGAGGCGCAGGCGCGCTTCTACGAGGCGAAGCGCCGCCGGGTGCAGTTGCTGTTCTCCGGCGGACGCGATCTGTCGGAGGACGAGGTGGACCTCCTGCTCGACTCCCCCGCCGGCACGCAGGTCGAGCAGATGATGCGCTACTCGGCGATCGGGACCCATGACGAGGTCCAGGACGAGTTGCGCCGGTTCACCGACCACGCCCGCGCCGACGAGCTGATCATCGCCCTGGCCGATACCGATCGGCGGCTCGGCCTCCGGTCGCTGGAGCTGCTCGCGGGTGCCGAGGCCGTGCTCCCGGGTTGATCTCGTCAGTCGATCGAGGCTGAGCTCGTCAGTCGATCGAGAAGGTCACCTGGTCGTACTCCTGACGATCGCCGGTCGCGGCATCGTCCTCGTAGACCACCACCGTCCACTGGCCCGGGGTCCAGAACATCTCCTCGAAGCTGAACGCGCTCCAGTCGCCCATGGAGCCACCCATCGTGAAGTCGGTGATGGTCGGGCTGGTATCCGAAGCGTGGAACGCGTCGTAGACGAGGTTGGCCTCGAAGGTGTTCGAACAGCCCACGAACTCGACGCGCACCGGTCCGGGACCGGCATCGAGCATCCCCGCGTCATCGGTCGGGAAGCTCAACGAGGCGCCGGGCTCGAGCTGGTCGATGCTGTCGCAGTCGGGCTCGGCATCGGCCGGCGGACGCATCGTGGCCATGCCGTCCTCGTCGGTGACCTCGGCGGGGATGAGATCCTGGGCCTCGTCGGCGTCCTCGTCCTCGTCGGACGCCCCGTTCGTGGCGTCGTCGGACGAGCTCTCGCCGTCGTCACCGTTGTCGGTCGCCTCGGCCTGCTCACCGTCCGGCTCCGCCGCCGCGTCGTCGGCGTCACCGCCGCATGCCGCCAGCAGGAGGGCCAGCGCCCCGAGGAGGACACCGCGCCGGACGCGGTCGGTGGTCGCTGCCAACTGCATGTCTCACCCCGGGATGGTCGACGTTCTCGCACCATACGCAGCCGGCCTCCCGGGACGACGCAACCCCGACGGAGCGAGGGTCAGCGGTCGAGGTCCTCGGCGGTCTCCGGATCGAGACGGAACCGGGGGTGGTCCGGGTCCACCGGTCCGGTGTCAGCCCGCTGCCGCGGACGCCAGTCGTTGCTGATCGGCATCCGCCGGTCGGTTCCGAACGCGCGCGGGCTGACCGTCACCCCCGGGGGTGACTGGCGGCGCGAGAACTCGGCGGCGTCGATCCGTCGCAGCACGTCGACCACCACGTCGGGCTCGAGCCCCCGCGCGATCAGGTCCTCGACGCCTTCGCCGTACTGCACGTAGCGCTGGACGATGGTGTCGATCACGGCGTAGGACGGCAACCGTTCCCCGAGACGTTCCTGGGCCGAACTGCGTTTGCGCAGCACCCGGGTCGGGATCCGGCCGACCCCGATCTCGGGGTGCCGACCGAGCCGGTAGAGCAGGGTCTTCGGACAGTCCCGCAGCGGGGCGAAACCCCCGACGGCGTCGCTACGCAACGTGGCCGCGCCGATCGACAGTTCGGTCTTGTTCGCGGTGGCCAGCACCAGGTGCCCGTGGGCGTCACCGATCGCCGCGAGCACCCCGGCACGCAGCCTGGCGGCACGCGGGACGGTGTCGAGTGCCTCCGCGGCTGCGCGCACCGCCTCCCCCATGGCCGAGGTGAGCGCCTGCTCCGTACCGGCGATCAGCGGCTCCAACGAGACGACCGCGAACCCGATGCCGAGCGCCTCGGCCACGGCCTGGGCGTCATCGAGTTCCTCGGCAGGGGTGTTCGGCCCCGGCATCGCGACCCCGAGGACGCCCTCGGGCTTGAACACCTCGGCGGCCAGCGCGGCCGTCAGGGCCGCATCGATCCCGCCGGACAACCCCAACACGGCCTGGTCGAAGCCGTTGCGCCGCGCGAAGTCGCGGGTGCCGACGTGCAGGGCCCGCCAGATCGCGGTCAGTTCGTCGTCGGGCTCCGCGATGGCGGCGGTGGGTGCCGGTTCGCGCTCGCGGATGGGCACGGTGTGCACCGTGCGCACCGGGCCGGTGACCTGACGGCGGGCCGGGAGCGGCACGTCGACGATCGCCCGGTCCTCGGTGAACGACGGTGCGCGGTAGAGCAGTTCGCCGTCGGCCCCGACCACCAACGACGAGCCGTCGAACACGATGTCGTCCTGCCCCCCGACGAGGTTCGCATACACCAGTGGGACCCCGTTGCGGCGGGCGACCTGTTCGGCGAGGTGTTCGCGACCCTCGCGCTTGGTCCGGTGCCAGGGCGAGGCGTTGGGGGCGAGGATGATGCGCGCGCCACCACGCGACTGCGCCTCCGGCGGGCCGTCACCCGACCACAGGTCCTCACAGATGGAGATCCCGGCGACCACGTCGCCGATCTGCCACAGGGCATCGCCCGCACGGCCGGGCGCCATGTTCTTGCCCTCGTCGAACGCGCCGTGGGTGGGGAGCAGCACCTTGTTGTAGGTCCCCCGACGCTCGCCGCGGTTGAGGACGACCGCGCTGATGGCGACGTTGCGCTCCACGGTGTCCCACGAACGCTGCGGCGCCACCTGCGTGACCGTGCTGAGCACCGTGGTCATCTTCCCGGAACGGGCCGCCAACTCGTCGGTCGCCTCCTCCGCCGCCCCCACGAACTCACGGTGCAGGACCAGGTCCGAGACCGGGTAGCCGGTCAACACGAGCTCGGGCAGGACCAGCACATCGGCGTCCTGCGCCTCGGCCCAGTCCATCGTCTCGGCGATGCGCCGGGCATTGCCGTCGATGTCGCCGACCGCGACCGGCAGCTGGCCGACCGCGACACGCAACGTCGTCATGGGAACTCCTCAGCTCGGTGCATCGGGCAGTGCCGGTCTCGGAGGCCTGCGTCCCGAGACCACGAGCGTGGCCCCATCGGCCCCTTCCGCGCAGTACCGACCCCGTCCCGACAGACCCCGTCTACGGCTCGACGAAGCGGCCGACGACCCCGGCCGGATCCATCCCCGTGAGGTGACGCTGGAAGATCCGGAAGTAGGCGAGCTCCTCGGGCGTGCGCAACGGCGGCTGCAGCACATCGCGCTCGCGCTCGAACGCCTCCTGATCGACCGTTGCGCCGTAGTGCTCGCGCAGTACGTCGCGCGCACCGCTGCCCTCACCGAACTGGGCCTTGGTCCGCCAGAGGATCTCGTCGGGCAGCCATCCCTCGAACGCCCGGCGCAGCAGCCACTTCTCCGCCCGGTGCTCGAAGGCGAGCTTCCACCTGGCCGGCAGGGCCAGACCGAGTTCCACCACGTCGAAGTCGAGGAACGGGATCCTGGCCTCCAGCCCGTTGGCGCCCGCGACGCGGTCCACGCGCTGCAGCCCGCCGGTGTGCAACCCCTCGATCGTCTCCAGCAGGGCGGCGCGCAGCTCCTCGTGGCTGTCGATGTCGCCGTAGTGGGAGTAGCCGGCGAACAACTCGTCGGCGCCCTCCCCGATCAGCACCGTCTTGACGGTCCGGGCCGCGAGCTTCGCCACGAGCAGGTTCGGCACGGAGCTGTGCACCAGTTGCGGATCGAAGGACTCGATCACCCCGATGACCTCCGGCACCCAATCGATCAGCTCATCGGTGGTGTAGACGCGCTCGGTGTGATCGGTCCCGAGGTGGGCGGCGACCGTGCGGGCCGCGATCAGGTCCGGGCTGTTCTCGAGGCCGACCGAGAAGGTGGGTAGCCGCCAGCCCTCGCGATCGGCGACCTCGGCCGCGATCGCGGTGATGACGCTGGAATCGAGCCCGCCGGACAGCAGGGTGCCGACCGGCACGTCCGCGGCCATCGACCGCTCGACCGCCCGCACCAGCGTGTCGCGGATGGCGCGCAGTACCAGCTCCGGCGGCTCGTCAGCCTCCTCGATGTCCGAGGGCGCACCGATCAGCTCCGACAGCGCCGCGCTCCGGGGTTCCGGCAGGGTGCGGAACGGCTGGAGACCGTCCTCCGGGGTCCAGGTGTGCCCGGGAGGGAACGGCTCGACGTCGTTGCGTCGTACCGGGTCGAAGGCCTTCAGCTCGCTCGCGAACACCACCGTGTCGCCGTCACGCACCCAGTACAGCGGCACGATGCCCAGCATGTCGCGACCGGCGAAGAACTGGCCCTCCGCACCCGCCCCGACGAAGGCGAACATGCCCCAGACCTGGGCGAGTGCCTCCGGGCCGTCGGAGGCGACCAGGTGCAACACCGTCTCGTGGTCCGAGCCGGTCCGGAAGGTGTCACCCCGTTCCTCGAGTTGCCGGCGGAGACGCTCGTGGTTGTAGACCTCACCGTCACCGACGAGCCACAGGTCGCGGTCGGGGGCGTGCAGTGGTTGCCCGCCACCCTCCAGATCGACGATCGCCAACCGCCGGTGCCCGAGCCAGGCAGCGCCGGCGCTGATCTCCCCGACCCCGTCGGGGCCCCGGTGGGTGAGCCGGTCGAGCATCCGGGCGCCCTCGACCGGGTCGAACGGGCCGTAGGCGGCGACGATGGCGGACATGGTGCGTTCCTTGCCGTCGGAGATCGGGGTCGGAGATAGGGCGAGGTCCCGGAGCGGACGGTCAGCCGATGAAGCACTGTTCCCGGAGGTGGTCCTCGGCGACCTCGTCGGGGAACTCGCCGAGGTCGTCGACGCGGGCGTTGAGTTCCTGCATGACCTCGGTCTCGAGGCTGGCGGCGATCTCCGCGAACATCGGCTCGAGGTCCGGGTACTGCTCGTAGACCTCGTTGCGGACGGTGACCGACGGGTTGTAGGCGGCGAAGAAGTCCTGGTCGTCCTCGAGCACGACGAGGTCGAGCGCGGCGATCCGGCCGTCGGTGGCGAACACCTCGCCGATGTTGCAGTTGCTGCGCTCCGCGACCTCGCTGTAGATCGCCCCCTCGTCGAGCATCACCAACTGGTCCTGGGAGAACTCGATGTCGTAGTGCTCCTCCATGCCGGGTAGCCCGTCGTCGCGGGTCGCGAACTCGCTGGCGATGCAGAAGGTCGCCTCCTCCGGCTGCTCCTCGAGCAGCTGCTGCAGATCGGAGAGCTGGGTGATGCCCAACTCCTCGACGGCGGATTCGTGCGCGGCGACCGCGTAGGTGTTGTCGAACGGCCCGGGCTCGATCCACCGGATGTCGTTCTCCTCGAGGTCGCGGTCGGCGACCGCCTGGTACTGGTCCTCGGCCGGCTGGACGGGCTCGGTCTCCCCGAGATGGGTGATCCAACCGGTTCCGGTGTACTCCCAGTACAGGTCGATCTCACCGGCCAGGAGCGCTTCGCGCACGATGGCGGTCCCCGCGAGGCCGATCTCGTCGGTGACCTCGGCACCGGCGGTCTGCAGTGCCAACCGCGCCATGTGGCCGAGGATGAGCTGCTCGGTGAACTCCTTGGAGCCGACGGTCAGCTCGGCCCCCTCGAGGTCGTAGTCCTCGGCGATCGAACCCCCGGCCTCCGGGCCGACCTCGGCCTCGTCGTCACCGCATGCCGCGAGCAGCATCGCGGCGGTGGCGGACACGGCGGCGAGCCGGAACAGAGAGCGGCGGTTACCTGGCGTGTTCATCGGCGTTCCTGGTCGTCGGGAGCGGCTGGTGGTGTGGAAGCCCGAGTGGGGCGCGTGTCGGTATCCGGACGGCGATCGTCACAGCCCGCGTGGGCGCAGTACCTCCTCGGCGATGCCGGCGGCCCAATCGATCATCAACGCGAGCCCCGCGGTCAGTGCCGCACCGGTCAGCAACACCGAGGTGCGGTTGTTGACGATGCCGCCGTTGATCAGATCCCCCAGGCCCCCGGCGTTGATGAAGGTCGCCAACGTCATGGTCCCGACCGTGAGGATCAGTGCCGTCCGGACGCCGGCGAGCGTCACGGGGACCGCCAGCGGGAGTTCGATCTTCAGCAGCACCGTCCAGTTCGACAGCCCCATCCCGCGGCCCGCCTCGATGAGCGATCGGTCGACCTGCTGGATCCCGACCATGGTGTTGCGCAGGACCGGCAGCAGGCAGTAGGCGACGACCCCGACGATCGCGGTGGTCTCTCCGATGCCGAGCAGGATCGGCAGCGCCAGGAAGAACAGCAGCCCGATGGACGGGATCGCCTGGCCGATGTTGGCGATACCGATGAAGATGGGGGTGAGCTTCTTCGCGAAGGGGCGCGTCAGGGTGATCCCGAGCGGCACCGCGATCACCACCACCAGCAGGGTCGCGATGAGACTGAGCTGGATGTGCTCGACCACGGCCCGGGTGACCCGTTCGGTGTTGAGCCAGCGCTCCTCGATGCTGTCGAGTTCGAGCCCGGAGACCCAGCGCTGGAGCGCGATCAGGGTGCCCGCGACGATGATCGGGATCCCGACGTAGCCCCAGAGCCTTCCCGGGTCCCGCAGCAGGCGGCTGGCCCATGTCCCCGAATCCGCGTTCGGGTTCTCGACCGGTGGCGCCGGATCGGCGGCGGTGACCGACATCGCTAGGCCCCCACTTCCTCGACGTGTTCGGCCGGGACCGCGTGCCAGGTACCGACCGCGAGCTGCTCACGCAGCTCCGCGCGCAGGGTGTTGACCGCGGACATCACCGTGTCGATGTCGACCACGCCCTGATACGCGCCCTCGCCGTCGATCACGACCGCACACCCCACGTTCGAGGTGATCATCTCGTCGAGCGCGTCGTGGAGGGTCGCCTGGGGCTCCACGATGGCGGCCGCCGGCAAGCCACGATCGGCGGCGCTGCCGGCTCGCTGGAGGTCTCGCCGGCTGACCCACCGCACCGGACGTCGCTGGTCGTCGAGCAGCAGCAGGAACGCGTACTCGGACTCCTGATCGAGCTTCTCGCGCAGCTCGGCCGGGTCCTCGTCCACGTGGGCGGACGGCCACGGGTTGAGCGTGACGTTGCGCACCCGGTGCAGGTGCAGCCGCTTGAGCGCGGCCCCGGAACCGAGGAAGTCCTCCACGAACTCGTTCGTCGGCTGCGACAGGATGGTCTCCGGGGTGTCGAACTGCTGGAGCTTGTGGTCGTCACCGAAGATCGCGATCCGGTCGCCCATCTTGATCGCCTCGTCGATGTCGTGGGTGACGAAACAGATGGTCTTCTTGACCTCGGCCTGCAACCGCAGGAACTCGCTCTGGAGGCGTTCGCGGGTGATCGGGTCGACCGCACCGAACGGTTCGTCCATCAGCATCACGGCCGGGTCGGCGGCCAGGGCGCGCGCCACGCCGATGCGCTGGTTCTGGCCCCCGGAGAGCTCCTTCGGGTACCGGTCGCGGTAGACCTCGGGGTCCATACCGACGAGCTCGAGCAGCTCGTCGACCCGGGCATCGATGCGATCCTTGTCCCACTTCAGCGCCCGGGGCACCGTCGCCACGTTCTTCGCGATCGTCAGGTGCGGGAACAACCCGATCTGCTGGATCACGTAGCCGATCCGTCGGCGCAGCTGGTCGACGTTGATGTTGGTGACGTCCTCGCCGTCGAGGAAGATCCGGCCGCTGGTGGGTTCGATCAGCCGGTTGATCATCTTCAGGGTCGTGGTCTTGCCACAGCCCGACGGCCCGACGAACGCGACGATCTCCCCCTCCGGGATGTCCATCGACACCCCGTCGACGGCCACCTGACCGGGGAAACGCTTGGTGAGCTCTTCGAGCTTGATCATGTACTCCACGTGGACCTCTCGATCATGTGCGGATACCACGCGAGGTGGTCAGCTTCCCGACGACGACGTAGAAGGCATCGAGGATGAACGCGACGGCCACGACGCCGAGCGTCCCGGAGATGATCAGCGGCATGGCCGCCACGCTGCCCCGTCGCGCGAGACCGTCGAAGATCCAGTTGCCGAGGCCGCCCGCGCCGATGTAGGCCGCGATCGCCGCGATCGACACGATCAGCATGGTCGCGACCCGCACCCCGGTGAGGATCACCGGCCACGCCAGCGGCAGGTCGATGCGCAACAGCCGTGACCGGTTGCCGAGGCCCATCCCCCGGGCGGATTCGCTGATCGCGGGATCGACCTCCTGTAGGCCGGTGATGGTGTTGCGGACGATCGGGAGCAACGCGTAGGCCGTCAGAGCGATGATCGCCGAGCGGTCACCCAGACCGACCCACACCACCATGAGCGCGAACAACGCCAACGAGGGCACGGTCAGGATCGTGGCGGTCAAGGCGACCGCGAGCGAACTCAGGGGTGGTGACCGGTACACCAGCACGCCGATGCCGACACCGATGATGGTCGCGAACACCACGGCGGTCAGGACCAGCAACATGTGCTCGACGGCCAGCTCGATCAGGTCGGGCCACCGGCGTTCCAGGAAGTTGATCAGGTCCTGCATCGACACCTTCTCGGGTTCGTGGTGCAGCGGATGGCTCGGTCCCGTCCACCGGTCACGCCGGGATGCGCGTTCGGTTGACCCATCCTGTCCTGCCAGCCGCCGGCCCCACCCTCCTGGCTGGTCGAACGATGGATGACCTCACCCCCTTAACTGCTACGCGCGCCGCGGCGCGCTCGGCTCACCGAGGATCATCAGGACACTCCGGCAACCGCTCCAACAGGGCGAGCAGGTGACGCGGCCCGACCACGCGTGCACCCAACGCCCGGACGCGGCGGCCCAACTCACGATCGGCGGTCACCACCAGTGTCGACGCGGCGGCCACGCCTCGCCCGGCATCGGCGACGCCCAACAACTCGACGAGGCGGTCGTCGGCGGCATCGCGCCCGGATCGCGTCGCGTAGTGGACGTGGACGCCCGCGGCCGACCCCTCCGGCAGCCCGGCCACCGGTCGGCCGTCGATGACCAGGGCCACCTCGACCTCGCGGTCGGCGGCCAGCGACTGCAGCCGCGAGGCGAGCCGACGGACCGCACCGTCCCGATCGCGCCACCACCCGTCGGGGCGACTCCCGATGACGTTCATCGCATCGACGTACACACACCGGACGTCCGCGAGAGGATCGGACCCGGGTCCCGCACGATCGGCCATGATCTGCACGCTAACCGTGCGTGGCGCCCCGGGCAGGCGTGGCACTCACGTCACCTCGCCGCTTCCACCTGCTGACGGGTCGGTAGGGCGGGTTGCGCTCCCCACCCGGTGGTCGAGCGGCCCGCCACCTCGACCGCCGGGGCCGGAACGTGCACGACGTGGTCACCGTCGATCACCAGCGCACCCCCCGAACCGAGGATCACGACCACCGCGGCACTCAGACGTGCGTTCGCGCCGGGGCTGACCGCGATCGTGTTCTCGCCCACCCCGTCCACCGTGATCAGGGCGATCCCGCTCGGCGCCCCAGGCGGGCAGCCGCGACCGCTTGGTTCGCGCCCTTGCCACCCGCGACGCGGAGATGGTCCCCGCCGAGCACGGTCTCACCGGGTGCCGGCAGCCAATCGACGGCGACCACCGGGTCCACGTTGGCGCTGCCGACCACGACGATGTCGGGTCCATGCCTGCGTGCCGTCATCGGGGATCCGGAGGTCGTCGGGGCGGCGGGCGGAGATCCGCGTCCACTGAACACCACCGCACCGGCTGGCGGGAGCGGATCGGGGTCGGCGACCCGGGGTCGGGGTACCGTTCGCGGTCATGTCCGCCTCCCCCGCTCCCGCGCTCGCGCCACCGCCGACTCCGGCGGTCGCGCCGCCTCCCGCCCCCGCCGTCGGTGCCCTGCACCTCGGGGGGTTGGAGGTGTGGCCGCCGGTCGTGCTGGCGCCCATGGCCGGGGTCACCAACGCGCCGTTCCGGTCGCTGTGTCGTCGCCACGCGGGGGGGCTGTACGTCTCCGAGATGGTCGGCGCCCGCGGGCTCGTGGAGGGCAACGCGAACTCGCAGCTCAAGGCCTCGTTCGCGCCCGACGAGCACCCGCGGTCGATCCAGCTGTACGCGATCGACCCCAAGGACGCCGCCGACGCGACCCGGTTGCTGGTCCGTGGCTGCGGCTCGGACGGGACCGGCCCCGGCGTGGAACACATCGACCTCAACTTCGGCTGCCCCGCACCGAAGGTCACCCGTCATGGCGGTGGTGCGGCGCTGCCCTGGCACCGCGACCTGTACGCCGACATCGTCGAGGCCACCGTGCGCGCCGCCGGCGAGGTCCCCGTCACCGTCAAGCTGCGCATGGGCATCGACGACGCGCACCTGACCTACCTGGAAGCCGGCCGCGTCGCCGCGGACCTCGGCGTGCAGGCGGTCGCGCTCCACGCCCGCACCGCCGAACAGCGCTACGGGCCACCAGCCGACTGGTCGGCGATCGCCGCGCTGGTCGAGGCGGTCGACGTGCCCGTGCTCGGCAACGGCGACATCTGGGAGGCCGCCGACGCGTTGCGCATGGTCGCCACCACCGGCTGCCAGGGCGTGGTCGTCGGACGCGGCTGCCTCGGCAGGCCCTGGCTGTTCCGCGACCTGCAGGCCGCGTTCGAGGGTCGGCCGCTGCCCCCGCCGCCGAACCTCGGCGAGGTGGCGGATCTGCTGCGCGAACACGCGGAACTGCTCGTCGCCGCCTACGGCCCGGTCACGGGCCTGCGCGACCTGCGCAAGCACACCGGCTGGTACCTGCAGGGCTTCCCGGTCGGCGGTGCGCTGCGCAAGGCGCTCAACCAGGTCGACACGCTCGCCGAGGTGGAGCGGCTGCTGGCCGGTGTCGACCGCGATCACCCGTTCGACGAGGCGATGCGTCGCCAGCCCCGAGGCCACACCACCCCACCGAAGCGCGTGACGCTGCCGCACGGATGGCTCGACTCGCGCGACCACGGCTCGACCGGCGCGACCCTGCCGGCCGAGGCCGCCGAGGCCGTCTCCGGTGGCTGACAACCCCGCCACCTCGACGTCGACCCCGTCGTGGTCCTCGGCGCGGCCTTCGTTGGTGCTCGCATCGGCCAGCCCGCGTCGGGCCGAACTGCTCGCCCGGCTGGGGGCGCGGCTGACCGTGCGACCCGCGGACCTCGACGAGACCCCGGCGGCGGGCGAGTCGCCGCAACAGCTGGTGCTCCGGTTGGCCGGCGCCAAGGCCTCGGCCGTCGCCCACGCCGACCGCGACGACGAGATCGTCCTGGCCGCGGACACCGAGGTGGTCCAGGACGGGCGCTCGCTCGGCAAGCCGCGTGACCATGCGGACGCGGTCGCGATGCTGACCTCGCTGTCGGGTCGGACCCACGAGGTCGTCACCGGCATGGCCGTACGTCGCGGCACGACCCACCGCGCGTGTCTGGTCACGACCCACGTCACCTTCCGGCACCTGACCACCGACGAGATCGCCTGGTACGTCGCGACGGACGAGCCCCTCGGCAAGGCCGGTGGGTACGCGCTCCAGGGCTCGGGTGCGGTACTCATCGCCCGCCTCGATGGCTCCGACACCAACGTCATCGGCCTTCCTTTGGCCGAGACGGTGGCGCTGCTACAGGATCTCGGCCTGGACCTGCTGTCCCCGCCAACCGATCCGCCGTCGTGACCGGGTCCGGTCGAGCACCCGAACGGAGCGCCTCGTGATACCCCGCGGACCGGCTGACCCCGACGTGTCGCCGGAGGAGGTCGAGCGCCGGCTGCAGGCCCGGTTGCAGGAACTGTTCGACCGGTGTCGTCCCGAAGCGCCCCTGAGGGTCGATCGTTACTACCGGTCGGGCCGCGGCTACTACCCGCCCGAGGAGGCCGGCGCCGAACGCGATCTGTTCGCGGTCTCGATCGTCACCGTCGAGGGCGACCGCTACGAGGTCGGCGACCATACCGTGCGCTTCCCGCTGCATTCGCTCTCGAAGGTGTTCGCCTACGGGATGGCGTTGACCGATCACGGTCCGGACCACGTGCTCGAACGCGTCGGGGTCGAGCCGAGCGGTGAGGCGTTCAACGCCCTGCGGTTCGACCAGCGCAACAACCGGCCGTTCAACCCGATGGTGAATGCCGGCGCGTTGGTCACCAGCAGCCTGCTCACCGGCGATGGCCCGGCGGAGCAGTTCGCGCGGGCGCTGACGGCACTGCGCATCTACGCCGGTCGCGACGACCTGGAGGTCGATCTCGACACGTTGCGCGCAGAGCTGCTCACGGCCGACGGCAACCGGGGCGTGGCCTACCTGATGCGGAACCTCGGCATGCTCGAGGGCGACGTCGAGGCCGTCCTGCGTCTCTATCTCGAACAGTGCTCGGTGATGGTCGACTCCGGCGACCTCGCGATGATGGCGGCCACCCTCGCCAACGGCGGTGCGAACCCGGCCACCGGTCAGCGTGCACTGCCGCGGGCCCGCGTCCGCGACGTGTTGAGCGTGATGCACACCTGCGGGATGTACGACTACGCGGGGCACTGGGCGTTCGACGTCGGGTTCCCGGCCAAGAGCGGGGTCAGCGGCGGCATCCTGGCCGTCATCCCGGGCAAGATGGGGATCGGCGTGTTCTCGCCCGGATTGGACGTCTACGGCAACAGCGTCCGCGGCGTGCAGGTCTGCACCGAGCTCTCCGAACGGCTCGGCCTGCACGTGTTCGCAACGGAAGCCGAGGACGAGCTGCTCAGCCCCGTGGAGGACGGGAGCTGACCGGCGACCGAGCGGGCGGGCCCACTGACCACACGGACGACGGGTGAACCGCACGAGCCCGTAGCGTCGAACGGTGGTGCTGCCGGCCGCCGGCCAGATGCGGGGCGGGCGGCCACGACTCCCCGACGTCTGCTACCCCGAAGGATCATCCATGCGCGCGATCGTGACCGACAGCTACGGCGGACCGGAGGTGCTGGAGGTCCGCGAGGTCGACGACCCGAAGGTCGGACCCGACAGCGTGCTGGTCCGCGTGCACGCCGCCAGCATCAACCCGGTCGACTACAAGATCGTCGGCGGCAACCTCGACGGTGCTTTCCCGACCGTGTTCCCGTTGATCCCGGGCTGGGACGTCGCCGGCGAGGTCGTCGGGGTCGGTCCGGCGGTGCGCCACCTCGAGGTCGGCCAGCAGGTCTTCGGCTACGGGCGTGAGGACTACGTGGGTGGCGGCACCTGGGCCGAGCTCACCGCGCTGAACGTCCGGGCGGTCGCACCCGCGCCACCGGCGATGGATGCGATCGAGGCCAGCTGCCTGCCCCTCGCCGGCCTGACCGCCTACCAGGCCCTGGTCGAGGCCCTGGAGGTCGGGTCCGGTGACACGGTCCTGATCCATGCCGCGACGGGCGGCGTCGGCACCTTGGCCACCCAGATCGCCGTGGCATGCGGCGCCCGCGTGATCGGCACCTGCAGCGAGCCCAACCACGAGCTGTTGCGTTCGCTCGGAGGCGAGCCGACGACCTACGGCGATGGCCTGGTCGACCGCGTCCGCGAACTGGCGCCCGGCGGCGTCGACGCGGTCCTCGACCTGGTCGGTGGCGAGGCGCTCGACACCACCGGCGAGCTGCTGGCGCGCCCGGGTCGGATCGTGTCGGTCACCGACCCGCGCGTGACGGACGACTGCGGCGGGGTCTACGTGTTCGTGCGGCCCGACGTCGCACAACTCCAGGCGCTGAGCGGGTTGGTGGAGGCCGGGCAGCTACGGGCGGTGGTCCAGTCGGTCCACGACCTCGAGGATGTCCGTGAGGCCGTCGAGGAGGCATCGTCCGGTCGTGTGCGTGGCAAGGTCGTGCTCCGGGTCCCGTGAGGGTCGGAACCGTTCCCGAGACCACTCCGAGCGGCGTTGCAGCATGTGCAACGCCGCTCGGTCATCTTGACCCCCCGCACCGGGAGTGTCACGGTTGCCCCGTCCTCTCTCGGGAGCGAGAGGACTCACCGAGGCTTGGGAGAGGGCCCGGATGCCGGACGGCGCGGGACGGACGCTGAAGACCGCTCACGCGGTGCTGCGGGTCCTGAGGTTGCTCCAGGCGTCGCCGCCGGGACTGACCGCCGGCGAGGTCGCGGACCAGCTCGGTCGCAGCCGCTCCACCGCGATCAACCTGCTCAACACCCTGTGCGCCGAGGGGTTCGCCGAGCGCGACGACCACGATGCCCGGTACCGGGCGGCCGGTCTCACCGGCCCCGCCACGTCATCGATCGATCCGGCGGCGCTGCGCACGCTCTACGAGCGGACCAACGAACGCACCTACCTGGCCACCGCAGAGCCCGCTCGGATCGTCGTCCAGGAGAGTCAGGGGCGGCAGGGACTGCCCTACGTGCCCGGACTGTCCCCCAGCATCACCGATCAGGCCCATGCGTTGGCGGTCGGCAAGGCCGTCCTCGCCCATCTCGGGCCGGACGCGCTCGACCGATACGTCGATGCCCATGGGTTGTCGGCGTTCACCGGCCACACGGTGACCGATCCCGACCGGTTGCGCACGGACCTCGACGAGGTGCGTGCCCGCGGGGTGGCCGTCGACGTCGAGGAGTTCGCCGAGGGTCACTGCTGCATCGCAGCACCCCTGCTCGGCCCCGACGGGCGGCTGCTCGGAGCGCTGGCCCTGTCGGTCAACGTGCGCCGCTTCCGGGCCCAGGGAGAGCAGCTCGCCCACGAGGTCGCCGCAGCCGCACGCCAGGCCATCGGACGAGTGGAACACGCGACCCCCGTACCCCTCGAGGCGTTCACCCAGAGGGCCTGAAACGCACGATCCAGCCACACCCGTGCAAGCCCACACGACAGGGAGAGATCCATGTACGAGAAGGATGGCGAGAAGTACTTCGTGGTCGACGGGCACGTCCACTTCTGGGACGCCAGTCCGGAGAACCAGTTGAACAAGTACGGCCGCGGGTTCATCGACTGTTTCTACGACTATCACCGCAACCTCTCCCCGGAGGAGTGGGTGTGGCCGATCGAGAAGTTCGAGAAGTACTCGGAAGAGGACATGATCCACGACCTGTTCGAGACCGGGCACGTCGACAAGGCCATCTTCCAGCCGACCTACCTCACCGACTTCTACGAGGAGGGCTTCAACACCACCGAGCGTTGCGCCTGGATGCGGGACCGACACCCCGACCGGTTCATCCTCAACACGTCGTTCGACCCGCGGGAGGGCGAGAACGGCCTGCGCGAGTTCGAGCAGAAGGTCGAGCGCTACCAACCGAGCGGCGTCAAGCTCTACACCGCCGAATGGCGCGGCGACTCGAAGGGTTGGAAGCTCTCCGACCCGTGGTCGATGCGCTACCTGGAGAAGTGCGAGGAGCTCGGGGTCCGCAACGTGCACGTCCACAAGGGGCCCACGATCTGGCCGCTGAACCGGGACGCCTTCGATGTCGCCGACGTGGACGACGTCGCGACCGCCTTCACCGGACTGAACTTCGTCGTCGAGCACGTCGGGCTGCCTCGCCTGGAGGACTTCTGCTGGATCGCCACCCAGGAGAAGAACGTCTACGGCGGGTTGGCCGTCGCCCTGCCCTTCATCCACTCGCGTCCGCGCTACTTCGCGAAGATCCTCGGTGAACTGCTGTACTGGATCGGCGAGGACAACATCCTGTTCGGCAGCGACTACGGCATCTGGAGCCCCAAGTGGCTGGTGGAGTCACTGGTCGACTTCGACATGCCCGAGGACCTCGTCAGCGAGTACGGCGAGCTCACGCCCGACATCAAGCGCAAGATCCTCGGGCTGAACGCCGCGAAGCTCTACGACATCGAGGTACCCGACGACATCCCGCAGCCGGCGGAGGCCGACGACGGCACCACCGAGAAGCCCGCCGTGCCCCAGGAGATGGTGACCGCATGACGCACCGCTCCACGAGCGCGACGAAGGCGGCGTGGGCCGCAGGGCCCACGCCGCAGGCGGTGTGGACGGCGCTCGGCACCGTCCGCGACCCGGAACTCGACCAGCCGATCACCGACCTCGAGTTCGTGCTCGACGTCGAGGTCCGCGACGACGAGGTCGACGTCGCGCTACGCCTGCCGACCTACTTCTGCGCCCCGAACTTCGCCTTCCTGATGGTCGCCGACGCCCGGACGGCCATCGAGGCACTTCCCGGCGTCGCCCGCGCGAACGTCCGGTTGGTCGACCACTACGCCTCCTCGGAGATCAACGAGGGGATGTCGGCCGACCTCGGGTTCGGGGCCAGCTTCGACGGGCAGGCCGTCGGCGACGACCTCGAGGAGTTGCGGGACACCTTCACCCGCAAGGGCTTCCTCGCCCGCACCCACGAACTGTGCAAGGAGCTGCTCACCGCCGGGCTCACACCGGAGGACCTCGCCGGCATGACGGTGGGTGAGCTGCCCCCCTCCCCCCTCGCCGAGCGCTTCATCGCGCGACGTCGCGAACTCGGCATGCCGAGCGACCCGCACAGCCCGTTGCTGATCGACGTCTGGGGGGTGCCCGTCGCTCCGGAGCAGGTCGGCGACCACCTCCGGCGCGCCCGCACGGTGCACGTCTCCATCGAGGGCAACGCGGGCATGTGTCGCGGGCTGCTGGCCACCCGCTACGCCGACGGCGGTACCGGGGACGAACGCGCACGAAGCGCCTACGACCCCCTCGCCACCACGACCACCACCGCAACCTGACGGAAGGGACCTCATCATGCAAGCCGTCCGCCTCCACGCCTACCACGAGTGGCCCAGCCTCGATTCGGTCCCCGAGCCCGAGATCACCGGCCCCTGGGACGTCGTCGTGAGGATCGGCGGTGCCGGGCTCTGCCGCACCGACCTGCACATCTACGAGGGGCAGTGGGCGCCGAAGACCGGCATCGCGCTGCCCTACACCATCGGTCACGAGAACGCCGGCTGGGTGCACGAGGTCGGGACGGCCGTGACCAACGTCGAGGTCGGGGACGCCGTGATCGTCCATCCGCTCATCACCTGCGGTCTGTGCCGGGCGTGCCGTGACGGCGACGACATGCACTGCGACACCCAGGCGTTCCCCGGTGTCGACACCGACGGTGGCTGGGCCGAGCTGCTCAAGACCAGCGCACGGTCGGTGGTGAAGCTTCCCGCCGGCGTCGAGCCGGCCGATGTGGCCGCGCACGCCGACGCCGGTCTGACCGCCTACCACGCCGTCAAGAAGGCGGTCATGCGCGGCGAACTGCTGCCGGGAACCATGGCCGTGGTCATCGGGGCGGGAGGTCTCGGCCACATCGGCATCCAGTCGTTGAAGGCCCTGTGCGCCGCCGAGGTCATCGTGGTCGACCGCAGCCCGGAGGCGCTCGAGCTCGCCGAGACGGTCGGTGCCGACCATCTCGTCGAGGCCGACGGCGCCCACGTCGAGCGGGTCCAGGAGATGACCGGCGGCGGAGCGCATGCGGTGTTCGACTTCGTCGGCGAGAACGGGGTCGTCCAGCAAGGCTTCGACATGACCCGTCGGGCCGCCAGCCACTACGTCATCGGCTACGGCGAGAACATCGACGTGCCGACCATCGATGTGATCTCGAGCGAACGCAGCTTCGTCGGCAACCTCGTCGGCACCTACAACGACCTCGCGGAACTGATGGTGCTCGCGGCGCAACAGCGGGTCACCCTCCACACCCGCACCTTCCCACTCAGCGATGCGGTCGAAGCGATGCAGGAACTGCACCACGGGCGGCTGCAGGGCCGGGGCATCCTGGTTCCGTGAACCCCGGCGCGGGCCGGCGCCGCCGGTCCGCGCCGGTCCGCGCCGGGGTCGCTGGCGCGAGCGCGAGCGCCGCTCCGATGAACGCGGCACCATCACGAACGCACCGAACGCCATGTCGCGTTCTCGCCAGCGACGAGGAAGATCGTCGGCGATGGTGCGGGCCGGGCGCCAGCCCGGCCCGACCGAGCCCCGACCGAGCCCTCCACTTCGGCCGCGCACCATCCGGAGCACCATGTTCGACGACCCCGACGCCTGTGCGGCTGCCGTGCGGTCCAAGGATCCGCGCTTCGACGGGTGGTTCTTCGTCGCGGTGGTCACCACCGGCATCTACTGCCGACCGAGTTGCCCGGCCATGACCCCCAGACGTGAGCACATGCGCTTCCATCCGAGCGCCGCCGCTGCCCAACGCGCGGGCTTCCGGGCGTGCCGACGGTGTCGACCCGACGCCAGCCCCGGCTCACCGGCATGGGACCTGCGCAGTGACCTCGCCGCGCGGGCGATGCGGGCCATCGCCGACGGGGTGGTCGACCGCGATGGCGTCGTGGGCCTGGCCTCGGCGCTCGGCTACAGCGTCCGGCAGGTGGAACGGCACCTGCTGGCCGAACTGGGGGCGGGCCCTCTGGCACTCGCGCGGGCACAACGTGCCCAGACCGCGCGTCTGTTGATCGAGACGACGACGCTCCCGATGTCCGAGGTCGCCTTCGCCGCAGGCTTCGCCAGCATCCGCAGCTTCAACGACGCCGTGCGTGAGGTCTTCGCGCGTCCGCCGACCGAGCTGCGTCGTCGCGCGGGCGGGACCGTCCACCCGGCCAGCAACGGCACCCTGAGCCTGCGGTTGCCGTTCCGCCGACCGCTCTGGCCCGACAGCCTGTTCGGTCACCTCGTCGCCACCGGGATCCCCGGGGTCGAGGAATGGCGCGATGGCGCCTATCGCCGCACGCTGCGTCTGCCCCACGGCCACGGCGTGGTCGCCCTGTCACCACGCGACGACCACGTGTCCTGCCGGGTCACGCTCAGCGATCTGCGTGACCTGACCGTGGCGATCTCGCGCTGTCGGCGACTGCTCGACCTCGACGCGGACCCGCTCGCCATCGACGCCCACCTCGGGGACGACGAGGTCCTGGCCCCGCTCGTGGCGGCCGCCCCCGGACGCCGGGTTCCGGGGACCGTCGACGCCGATGAAGCCGCCGTCCGGGCGGTACTCGGCCAGCAGGTCTCCACCGCAGCGGCACGGACCCATGCCGCCCGCCTGGTGACCGCGCACGGCACCACCATCGATGACCCCGACGGTGGCCTGACCCACCTGTTCCCCCGACCTGCGGCGATCGCGGGCGCGGACCCCGATCGACTGGCGATGCCCGCCGGTCGACGCTCGGCGCTCCATGGCCTGAGCACCGCCATCGCGGAGGGCGCGCTCGACCTCGGCAGCGGCAGCGACTGGCACAGGGCGAGGGCCGAGCTGCTCGCGCTGCCCGGGATCGGTCCGTGGACGGTCGAGACCATCGCCATGCGGGGCCTGGGGGACCCGGATGCGTTCCTGGCGACCGACCTGGGTGTCAGACTCGCCACGCGGACGCTCGGTCTGCCCCGGACCCCGGCGGCGCTGTCGCGCTACGCGGCGGTGTGGCGGCCCTGGCGGGCCTACGCCGTCCAGCACCTCTGGGCGACCGGTGATCACCCGGTCAACCGCTACCCCGAGGAACCTCGGGACTCCGGAACCGCCGCCTGACCCGACAACCGCCACCACCCCACCGCACGAGGGTTCCCATGCCGAGCACCACCGATCTGGGTCATCGCACACACACGGTGACCGACAGCCCCATCGGGCCGCTCACGCTCGTCGCACGCGACGGGGTGCTCATCGGGCTCTACATGGCCGAGCACCGGCACCGCCCGGAGGCGTCCGGCTTCGGCGAGGCCTCAGAGGCCGGGTTCACCGCCGCGGTCCGACAACTGGCCGAGTACTTCGCCGGCGAGCGCACCGAGTTCGACCTCCCGGTCGCGCCCCAGGGCACCGCCTTCCAGCGCAGGGTCTGGGCGGCACTGCGCGACATCCCCTACGGCGAGACGGTCTCCTACGGGCAGCTGGCGGCCGCCATCGGTCATCCCACCGCCTCACGCGCGGTCGGCCTCGCGAACGGCCGGAACCCGTTGAGCATCGTGATCCCCTGCCACCGGGTCGTGGGCAGCAGCGGCAAGCTCACCGGCTACGGCGGCGGGATCGAACGCAAACGTCTCCTGCTCGACCACGAAGCACGGCGCCGGCAACCAACCCTCGGGTGGGGGTAGGCCGACTCGCCGTCCCGCTCGGCCGCTGTGGACACGCGGTCACCCTGGTTCGGGGACCCCAGCCTCCCGCCCCGACGGCCGGTGTCCGCGGCTGACCGCGCCGTGTCGCGGTGAGCTGAGTCGAACCAGCACCAGACGTGACCTTCGATCGGCTGAACCACACGTTCCGCCCGACGTGACCGGGCAGAGTCGCCACTGCGAGCGTTCGACCTCCCACATTGCGTCCACCGCACGCCGGACCTGGCCAGCGGAACGTACGCCTCGCGGCCTCGTTATCCGGGTGGCCGCGCATCCGTGGGGCCTACTCGGTACGCCTCCGGAGCCTGCATGCACCCGTCCCGTCCGCGAGCGATCGTTCAACACCCCGCGGTCGCGGTGCTGCTGATCACCGCCCTGTTGCTGGCGCTGAGCGGCACCAGCTCCTGGGCCGTGCCCTCCCAGGGCGAACTGGACGCAGCCAAGGAGCAGGCCGACCGACTCGAGGGTGCGGTCGCGAACGCCGAGACCGAGCTGGCCGAGGTGCGCGCGGAGCTGGAGGAACTCGAAGCACAGCTGGTGACCGCCGAGGCCAAGCTCGCGGCCTCCACGGCCCGTTACCGGGCCGCCGAGGTCGCGGCGACGGCGGCCAGCGACCGGGCCAGGGCCGCCGAGGGCGAACTCGAGGTCGCGGAGCTGGAACTCGATGACAACCGCGAGACCCTGAGCGGGTTGGCACGCGACACCTTCAAGTACGGCGCCCAGGCAGGGTCGGCGGCCATGGCGGCCTTCGAGATGATGGACGGACCGAGCGAGGGCCTGGCCGACCGACTGCACTACCTCCAGCGCGGCGTGGGCGTGCGCACTGCGGCTCTGCAGGCCTCCGACGCGTTGCAGGTCCGGGTCACCCACCTCACCGAGCGGGCCCGCGAAGAGGAAGAGGAGCTGCAGTTCCACCAGGCCGAGGCCGAGATCGAACGTTCCGCTTCGGCCGCCCTGTACGCCGAGGTGGAGGACCTCACCGACCGGGCCGCTGACAACGCCGAGCGCGCGGCGGCGCTGGTCGCGGTCCTGGAGGGCGAGCAGCAGGACGTCGAGGTGCGCATCACCCAGCTCGAGCAGCAGGTGGCACAGGAACGCGAGGAAGCCGAACGACGGGAACGCGAACGCCTGGAGAAGCTGCGTCTCGCGCGTGAGGCACGCGAGCAGGCCGCGCGCGAGCAGGCCGCACGCGAGCAGGAGGAACGCCAGCAGGCCGCCCGTGACCGCGCCGCCCGCGAGCAGGCCGAACAGGAGGCGGCCGAACGGCAACGCCGCCAGGAGGCGACCGTTTCGGCACCCGCCCCCTCCTCCAGCTCGTCCGGTAGCTCCTCGGGCGGCTCGTCCGGCAGCTCCTCGAGCGGTTCCTCCGGCGGCTCCTCGGGCGGCGGATCGGTCTCGAACTCGCCGGGCCCCACCCCGTCGCTGCGGACCGTCGGTGGCATCACGGTGGCGAGCTCCCTGGCCCCACAACTCGAAGCGTTGTTGAACGCCGCACGTGCCGACGGGATCGTCCTCGGTGGCCACGGGTACCGCTCCCCGGAGGTGACCGCCCGCCTGCGTGTGACCAACGGTTGCCGCGACGTCTACAACGCCCCCGCATCCTCCTGCCGCGTCCCCACGGCCCGGCCGGGAACCTCGGAGCACGAGAAGGGGCTCGCGGTCGACTTCACCTACCAGGGTCAGACGATCTGCTTCCCTCGCAGTTCGGCGAACTGTTCGGGCAACGCCGGGTTCACGTGGTTGCGCAACAACGCCGGTTCCTACGGGTTGCGCAACCTCTCGACCGAGGCCTGGCACTGGTCGACCACCGGACGCTGAGAGCGTCGCACACCGCTCGCTGCCGCCCCACGGACCACGTCCCCGCGAGGCCACGCCGGCGAGTGGTAGTGGTGCCACCTCGCTCGGACTGCTAAGGAGGGGGTGTCCTCGGGAGGGAGCGCCGTATGCGGGATGGGTCGATCGACGCGGTGAACCAACGCATCGACGAGATCGAGGAGGTGGCGCGCCGTCGGTTGCCGGATGACCAGCGGGACCGCGCGGTGAGCTTCCTGCGCCTGTTCTACGAGGGCGTGCCGGGACGGGACCTGCAGGACCGTCACGTCGATGACCTGTACGGGGCCGCGATGACGGTCTGGCAGGGGGCACAGCAGCGGCGGGTCGGTGAACCACAGGTCGCGGTCTACAACCCGGATCCGGAACACCATGGTTGGCAGTCGACCCACACCGTGGTGGAGATCCTCACCGACGACATGCCCTTCCTGGTGGATTCGATCACCATGGAGCTCTCGCGCCAGAACCTGGCCATCCACCTCGCGATCTACCCGATGATCGACGTCCGCCGGGACGACGACGGTCGCCTCACCGCCGTGTTCCCCCGCGACAGCGGCGAGCACGACACCGTCACCGAAGCGATCGTGCACGTGGAGATCGACCGGCAGACCGACGCCGAGATGCTCGATCGCATCCGGAGCTGTCTGGTCGAGGTGCTCGGCGACGTGCGCGCCGCCGTCGATGACTGGCCGGCGATGCGCGAGATGCTCCACGAGACGCTCGCGATGCTCGACGAACATCCCCCACCGGTCGACGACGACGAACTCGAGGAGGCCGCGGCGTTCCTGCGCTGGCTCGATGAGGACCACTTCACCTTCCTCGGCTACCGGCTCTACGACCTGGACCGACGTGACGAGGGCGACGTCATCGTCGCTCGCGAGGAGACGGGGCTCGGCATCCTGCGCGACGCGCCGCGTTCGGAGAAGAACCTCGCCGAGCATCCCCCGGAGGTGGCCGAGCTCGCCCGGGAGCGCACGCTACTCAGCCTGACCAAGGCCAACTCCGCGTCCACCGTCCACCGCCCGAGCTACCTCGACTACGTCGGGGTGAAGCGCTTCGGGGCGGACGGCGAGGTGGTCGGCGAGGCCCGGTTCCTGGGCCTGTACACCTCCCGGGTCTACAGCGCCCGACCCGACGAGATCCCGGTCGTGCGACGCAAGGTCGCGGCCGTGCTCGAGCGCGCCGCGTTCCCACCCGACACCCACGACGCCAAGGATCTCACCGCCATCCTCGAGGCCTACCCGCGCGACGAGTTGTTCGAGGTCTCCGCGGACGAACTGTTCGAGCTCACCATGGGCGTGCTCGGACTGCAGGAGCGGCGACGGGTCCGGCTGTTCCTGCGTCGTGACCGTTACGGACGCTACTTCTCGTGTCTGGTGTTCGTTCCCCGCGATCACTACACGACCAAGACCCGGTTGCGCTTGCAGGAGGTGCTCCGTGACACCTTCGACGCCACCGGCATGGAGCATTCGGTGCGTCTGTCCGAATCCGTACTGGCCCGGCTGCATTTCATCGTGCACGCCGAGCCCGGCCGGGTCGCCACCCCGGACGTCGAGGCCCTGGAACGTCGCCTGGCCGATGCCGCACGCGACTGGTCCGACGATCTCCGGGGTGCACTGATCGACGAGTTGGGCGAGGAACGCGGGACCCGGCTGTGTCACGCCTACGGAGATGCGTTCCCGGCCGCCTACCGCGAGGACTATCCGGCGCGCATCGCCGTCGCCGACATCGAACGCCTCGAGCGCCTGGACCCGGACGGCGACCTCGGCATGAGCCTGCACCGCCCCGTCGAGGCACCGGAGGGATCCGTGCGGTTCAAGATCTACCGCACCGGCGCGCCCAACACCCTCTCGCAGGTGCTGCCGGTGCTGGAGAACCTCGGATTCGAGGTCATCGACCAACGGCCCTACGAGGTCCGGCCCGACGGATCACCGCTGCGGTGGATCCACGACTTCGGACTGCGTTTCGAACCCGGAGCGCTCGACACCGAGCAGGCGCGGGCCGGCTTCCAGGAGGCGTTCGCCCGCGTCTGGTCCGGTGACAACGAGAACGACGGCTTCAACCGCCTCGTGCTGTTCGCCGGGCTGGCCTGGCGCGACGTCACGGTCCTGAGGGCCTACAGCAAGTACCTGCGCCAGACCGAGACCCGCTACAGCCTCGGCTACGTCCAGGACACCCTGGTCGATCACCCGGCCGTGACCCGTCGACTACGGACCTTGTTCCATGCCCGCTTCGATCCGAGCACCAACGATGCCGAGCACGCCGAGCAGCTGGTCGCCGAGATCGAGCAGGAACTCGAGGAGGTCGGCAGCCTCGACGAGGACCGCATCCTCAAGAGCTTCCTCGAGCTGATCCTCGCCACGCTCCGGACCAACCACTTCCGAACCGACGCGGACGGGGAGCCGTACACCCATCTGTCTCTGAAGTTCGACCCGGCGAAGGTCCCCGACCTGCCCGAGCCCCGCCCCGCGTTCGAGATCTTCGTCCACTCGCCCCGCACGGAGGGCGTTCATCTGCGCGGCGGTCGGGTCGCCCGGGGCGGCCTGCGCTGGTCGGAACGTCGGGAGGACTTCCGCACGGAGGTGCTCGACCTGACCAAGGCCCAGACGGTCAAGAACGCCGTGATCGTGCCCGTGGGCGCGAAGGGCGGGTTCGTCGTGAAGTCGCCCCCGTCTGGCGACGCCGATCCCCAGGCCTACCGCGACGAGGTCGAGGCGTGCTACCGCACCTTCATCCGGGGGCTCCTGGACGTCACCGACAACATCGTCGACGGGGAGATCGTGCCCACCGTCGACGTCATCCGCTACGACGGCGACGATCCCTACCTCGTGGTCGCCGCCGACAAGGGGACCGCGACCTTCTCCGACACCGCCAACGAGATCGCCGTCGAGCGGGGCTTCTGGCTCGGCGATGCCTTCGCGTCCGGCGGTTCGGCCGGCTACGACCACAAGGCGATGGCCATCACGGCGCGGGGTGCCTGGGTCTCGGTGCGCAGCCACTTCCGCGAACTCGGCATCGACACCCAGTCGACGGACTTCACCGTGGTCGGCATCGGTGACATGTCCGGGGACGTGTTCGGCAACGGGATGCTGCTGTCGCGACACATCCGTCTGCTGGCGGCGTTCGACCACCGACACATCTTCGTGGACCCGGATCCCGACACCGCTTCCAGCTACGAGGAACGTCAGCGCCTGTTCGACCAGCCGCGCTCGACCTGGGAGAGCTACGACCGTGACCTGATCTCCGAGGGTGGGGGCGTCTGGCCGCGCACCGCCAAGTCCATCCCGCTCTCCGAGGCGATGCGCGATCTCCTCGAGCTCCCGAAGGGTGCGAGCACCGAACGGATGACACCGGACGAGCTGATCCGGGCACTGCTGCGCGCACCCGTCGACCTGGTGTTCAACGGCGGTGTGGGGACGTTCGTCAAGGCCAGCGACCAGACCCATGCCGAGGTCGGCGACAAGAGCAGTGACCGCATCCGCATCGATGCCTCCGAGCTGCGCTGTCGGGTCATCGGCGAGGGCGGCAACCTCGGACTGACCCAACGGGCCCGGGTCGAGTTCGCCCTGGGCGGCGGCCACATCAACACCGACGCGATCGACAACGCCGCCGGGGTCGATTGCTCCGACCACGAGGTCAACATCAAGATCCTGCTGGACGCGTTGGTCCGTGCCGACGACCTCACCAGCAAACAACGCAACGGACTGCTGGTCGAGATGACCGACGAGGTCGCCGAACTGGTGCTGCGCAGCAACGATGCCCAGGTCCAGGCGCTCAGCAACGCGGTCACCAATGCCGTGCCGATGGCGGACGTCTCACGTCGCTACATCGACCACCTCGAGGGACTCGGCCGTCTGGACCGCCAGATGGAGGCGCTGCCGAGCGATGAGGAACTCGTCGAGCGCCGCGACGACGATCGGGGACTGACCCGCCCGGAGTTCGCGGTGTTGCTGGCCTACACCAAGACCCTGGTCTACGACGAGCTGCTGGACTCGGACCTGCCTGACGACCCGTGGTGCGCGCGGGAGTTGCGGGGCTACATGCCCTCGGCGCTGGAGGAACGGTTCGGCGACCGGCTGCACGAACACCGTCTGCGACGCGAGATCGTCGCCACGCAGCTCGCCAACGGCCTGGTCAACAACGCCGGGACCACCTTCATGTACCGGATCGCCGAGGAGACGGGCGCCGGCCCCTGTGACATCACCCGCGCCCACCTGGTGTCCCGCGAGGTGTTCGATCTGCCCGGCATCCAACGCGACGTTCGCGAACTCGACGGGCAGGTTCCCGCCGAGACCCTGACCGCGGCCATCCTCGAGGCCCGCAAACTCGTCGAACGCGGTACGCGTTGGTTGCTGCGCAACTGCCGGCGTCCGCTCGATATCGACGAGACCATCGCGGCCTTCGCCCCCGGCACCGCCGAGGTCGGCGAGTTGCTGGCCGAGGACCTGCGCGGCGACGATCGTGACGCCGCCGATGCGACCAGCCGAGACCTGCAGGACCAGGGTGTGCCGACCGCGCTGGCCGAACGACTCGCCCACCTGCCCTGGCTGATCACCGCGCTCGACGTGGTGACCGTCGTGGGCGACGATGAGATCGGCGAAGCGATCCCCTCGGTGACCGAGATGTACTTCGCCCTCGCCGACCGGCTGCACCTCGACTGGCTGCGCGAACAGGTGGCGGCACTGCCCCGCAACACCCGGTGGGAGACCCTCGCACGCGACGCCCTGCGCGAGGACTTCTTCGCCCAGCACAGCGCCCTGACCGCCGAGGTGCTGCGAACCACCGATGGCGACAGCGACGTCGATGGGCGCATCGAGGCATGGGTGGGACGCAACCTGGCGCAGGTGACCCGGTGCCAGGAGATCCTGAAGGCGAGCGATACCGCGGGCTCGCCCGATCTGGCGATGTTGTCGGTGGGTCTGCGCGAACTGCGCAACCTGCGTAGCGCCACGATCTGAGCGCCGCGATCTGGCCGGCAGGATCGGTGTGTCACGAGCACCGTCGGCGCGCGAACTAGGATCGGTGGCCACCGACCAGGGACATCGCCGCAGATGAACACGCCTGCCCGACCTGCCACGAGCAGGACCGCCACGACCACCACGAGCCTGCGCATCGCGGTGCTGATGGGTGGTGCGAACACGGAACGCAACGTGTCGTTGTCGTCGGGCACCGCCGTGGTGCGCGCCCTGCGGGGGCTCGGCCACGCCGTCGCGCAGGTCGATTCCGCGGCCGCGCCGGTCATCCCGGGCCAGGACCCGCAGGATGCGTTCCTGACCGCCGACATCCCCGAGGAGGACCTGGCGGCCACGCCCGTCGCGCCGAGCGCGACCGCGCCGCCGGACCTCGGAGCGTTGGCGATGGTCCGCGCCACCCAGCAGGACGGGGTTCTCGCCCGTGGGCTGCTGCCCATCCTCCAGCACGCCGATGTCGTCTTCATCACCGTCTTCGGCGACGAGGGTGAATCGGGCGCGACCCAGCGGCTGTTGGACGAGCACGGGCTCGTCTACACCGGACCCTCGGCCGAGATCTGCGAACTGACCTTCGACAAGGCGGCGACCAAGTCCGAGCTCGCGCCGCACGGCATCCTCGGACCCCAGGGTCACGTGGTGCGCATCGGCCACGAAGCCGCGGACCTGGCAGCGTTGCGGGTGCCCGGACCGTGGATCGTCAAGCCGGTCGCGGGCGGATCGACCATCGGCCTGACCCAGGTCGAGGACGTCGACGACCTCCCCGCGGCGGTCGCCCTGGCCAGCGCGGCCGGACAACATGCGCTGATCGAGGAGTTCGTGGTCGGCCGGGACTTCACCATCGGCGTGCTCGGCGATCGCGTGTTCTCGGTGGTCGAGGCCATGACCGACCGTGCCCTCTACGACTACGAGGCCAAGTACACGCCGGGCGAATCGAACAAACAGGTCCCGGCCGACCTCAGCCCGCAACAGACCGAGGAGTTGCGCGCCCTGACGGGCCGCGTCCACGACGTGCTCGGCATCGGCGACACCTCGTCACGATCGGACTTCCGGCTCGGGACCGACGGACGCTTCCGGTTCTTCGAGGTCAATCCCCTGCCCGGGTTGACGCCTACGAGCAGCTACCCTCTCTCCGCCGCCGACGACGGGATCGACTTCCCACAGCTGTGCGAGGAGCTCGCCGTGCGGGCACTGGCAACGGCGAACGAGGCGCCACCGACCGGCACCGAGGCATGACCGAGATGCAACTGCTGCGCCGCGACGAACTCCCGATGCCCATCGAGGAGGTCGAGCACTTCACCATCCCACTCGCCGACGGCACCCGGTTGGCCGCGCGTCGCTGGTTGCCGGTCGGCGCCGAGCTGGCACCCGTGCCGGCGGTGCTCGAGTACATCCCCTACCGCAAGCGGGACAAGACCTCCTCCCGGGACGGGATGAGCCACCCGTACGTCGCCGGCCACGGCTACGCCTGCGTGCGCGTCGACCTACGCGGCTCCGGCGACTCCGATGGTGTCCTGACCGACGAGTACCTGCCGCAGGAGCTCGACGACGGACTCGAGGTCCTGGCGTGGATCGCGGCCCAACCATGGTGTGACGGGCGCATCGGCATGATCGGCAAGTCCTGGGGTGGGTTCAACGGTCTGCAGCTGGCCGCGCTCCGACCCCCGGAACTCGGGGCCGTGATCACGGTGTGTTCCACCGACGACCGGTACGCCGACGACGTGCACTACATGGGCGGGTGCCTGCTGGGCGACAACCTGTCGTGGGCGTCGGCGATGTTCGCGGCCACCTCGCTGCCACCGGATCCGGTTCTGGTGGGTGACCGTTGGCGGGACATGTGGTTCGAGCGACTCGAGAGCAGCGGGCTGTGGCTCGAGACGTGGTTGAAGCACCAGCATCGCGACGAGTACTGGAAGCACGGGTCGGTGTGCGAGGACTACACCGCCATCGAGACCCCGGTGATGGCGGTCTCCGGGTGGGCGGACGGGTACTCCAACTCCGTGTTCCGCCTGCTCGAACACCTGGACGTCCCACGCCGGGGGCTCGTCGGGCCATGGAGCCACAAGTACCCCCACCTCGGTGTCCCGGGCCCGGCCATCGGCTTCCTGCAGGAGTGTGTCCGCTGGTGGGATCGCTGGCTGAAGGGTGTGGACAACGGGGTCGAGCACGAACCGACCCTGGTCGCCTGGATGCAGGACAGCGTGGCCCCCGCCCTCGACACCACGATCCGACCCGGCCGCTGGATCGCGGAAGCCGTGTGGCCGTCGAAACACGTCCAGGAACGCGAGCTCGCGCTCGGCGACAAGGGGCTCTCCCCGGTCGCCGTACCCACCGGCGAGTCGGGCACCCTGCCGATCGCCTCGCCGCTGTCGGTGGGGATGTACGCCGGCAAGTGGTGCTCGTTCACCGCCACGCCGGACCTTCCGACCGACCAGCGCGACGAGGACGGTGGCTCGCTGAACTTCGACTCCGAGCCGCTCGACGAGCCACTCGAGATCCTCGGTGCGCCGGTCGTCGAGCTGACCCTGTCCTCGGACCAGCCCGTGGCGATGGTCGCCGTGCGGTTGTCGGACCGCCTACCCGACGATCGCACCACACGGGTCACCTACGGCCTGCTCAACCTGTGCCACCGCGACTCCCACGGCGACCCCCGACCACTCGTGCCCGGTGAGACCTACAAGGTGCAGGTGCAGCTCAACGAGATCGCGCACAGCTTCCCGGCGGGCCACCGGATCCGCGTGCAGATCTCGACCTCCTACTGGCCGGTCGCGTGGCCGCCGCCGGCCCCGGTACGCCTGAGCATCGACCCGAGTCGCAGCTCGCTGCGGCTGCCGGTGAGGGAGCCGCACGACAACGACACCCGGCTGCGTCCCTTCGAAGCACCTGTCGGCGTCATCCCGCCCGAGCAGACGACGTTGGCCGAGCGGGACTACGGGTGGACGGTCACCCGTGACATGATCTCGCGCGAGTCGACCCTGGAGACCATCAAGGACGAGGGCGGCTACCGCATCGAGGATCTCGGGCTCGACGTGCACAGCTCGACCACCGAGCGCTACTCCTACACCGACAGGTCCCATACCTCGGTGCGTGGCGAGGTCGTGGGCGTGCGTCGGTTCGCCCGGGACGAGTGGGAGATCGAAACGGTCACGCGGACGGTGCTGACCGCCACGGAGACCGACTTCCACATCCACGCCAAGCTGGACGCCTACGAGGGCCTGGTCCAGGTGTTCAGCCGCGAGTGGGAACGCACGGTGCCACGCAACCTGTTGTGAGCCGACTCAGGCTCCGGACCGGACCGGCAGCTGGGCACCCAACCATCCCAGCAGCTCCCCGATCACCTCGTCACGGTTGGTCTCGTTGAGCATCTCGTGACGGCCACCGTCGTAGAGGCGGTGCTGGACGTCGCTCAGCCCGGCTGCGGCGTAGTGCTCGAGCAGCTTGGTGATGCCCTTCGTGCCGCCGACCGGATCGTCGGTCCCGGCGAAGACGTAGACCGGCAGGTCGGTACGTGCGCCGTCGACCAGGCGGTCGAGCCTCCCGATGACCCCGAGGCCCGCGAACAGATCGAGGTAGAACTGCGTGGTCGCGATGAAGCCGCATCTCGGGTCGTCGATGTACGCATCGACCTGCGCGGGATCGTGCGACAGCCAGTCGAACGACGTACGGGCGGGTTCGAAGGGTTTGTTGTAGGCCCCGAAGGTGAGCTTGTCGAGCAGTGGTGACCGCCCCCGAGGGCCGAGGCGTCGACGCTCGGCCCGTGCGACCATGGCGCCCGCCCCCGCCAGCGCACCGTTCGGGCCGTTGGAACCCGACAGCACCAGCCCGTCGATCTCCGCCGGGAAGGTGAACAGGTACTGCTGGGCCAGGAAGGAGCCCATGCTGTGCCCGAGGAGGAACAGGGGGACGTCGGGGTGCTCGGCACGGGCGCGCAAGGTGACCCGGTGCAGGTCGTCGAGCACGGTCGCCCAACCGCGCTGCTCGGCGAAGAACCCCAGGTCGTCGGCGGTCGCGGCCGTGTCCCCGTGCCCCCGGTGGTCCTCGGCGTACACGGCGTACCCGGCGTCGATGAGTGCCTCGCCGAGGTAGCCGTAGCGCGATGCGTGTTCCGCCATGCCGTGCGCGAGGTTGACCACCCCGCGGGCGGGCGCACGAGGCTCCCAGTGGTGGACCACGACCGGGAACCCGTCATGGGTGTCCAACAGGAAGGTGTCGCGGGTCATCGGTTCGGCCTGTGCTCGGGGCGTGGCGCACCCTACTTCGTGGTGCTCGGTAGGGGACGGTCGGCAGGGACCCACGACCCCCGACGCTCGGACGGATGCGTCCGGCGGATGTCCCGAGCATGGTGGGACCTCCACGAACCAGCCCCGAACGACAAGGACGGCCATGGCCCTCCCCGACACCGGCATCGACGTCACCCCCACCGACAACCAGCTCTACGAGGTGGATATCGAAGACGCCACGGGCGCGTCCCGCCACGAGGTCGGGTTGCCCGACGCCTTGCTCGACCGGCTCGAGCTCCACGAGGTCGCGGCCACGGACGTCCTGGTGGCGGCGGTCGAACTCGTGCTCGACCGCGTGGGTCGGCATGCACTCGACCGCGAGGTCGACCTCGCGTCGTTCCTCGACCGGTACCCCGAGTTGGTCGACCAGATCCCGGCCCGGGTGCGGGAGCGGGAGCTCGCCCAGCCTCCCACCCCCGAGACGGCACCCGCCGACGAACCCAGCCAGCAGGATCGGTTGGTCGCCGAGGTGGAACACGAACAGGAAGCGGGCCAGGCGAGCAGCCAGGACGCCCACCGCTGAGGACGGCCGCTCATAGACTTCACCGGCCTCGCCGACCCCCGACCTCGCGGACCCCACTGCGGCATCCAGTCGAACACGGCAAGGTGGCTCCTGGGCCCGCATCGGGGTCCGAGGGCTCGGTTAGCGTCGGACGCCGCCGCCCCGGAGCACCGTGTGTCACACGTATCCCGCCCGACCGTCATCATCCTGGCCGTCGTGGTGAGCCTCGTCGCCGCGTGCAGCGGTGACGGCGGCGGGCCGGATCCCGACGAGTTGGCCCGTGGTGGCGGAGCCGCCGATGGCGAGGGCGAGGGCGACGCCGGCGACGGCGACGGCGACGAGGTCGACGGGGCGACGGACGAGGAGCAACCCTCCTGCCGACACGACCGGCTGGACGACGACGCCCTGGTCATGTTGACCGGCGAGGACGTCGTGACACTCGCCGACCGGGTCGCGGCGAGCACCCACGCCTGCGCACCCGTCGCGGTCGTAGCCCGACCCGATGACGCCTGGGGGGCAGCCCTGGCGGCTCCGGTGGCTCGCGCCGTGGACGGCCCACTGCTGCTCGGGGCGGCCGCGGACGACGCGGCGCTCACCTCGACGCTGTCGGAACTCGATACCCGCGAGGTGCTCACCATCGGGCTCGCCCCGGCCTCCGGGGCCGGTGATCCCTCGGACCCGGTCGAGACCATCGAACTGACCGCGCCCCATGAACCCGACGGCGGGGACGGTTCGGACGCCGGCGATGCCACGAGCGAAGGGCTCGAGCGGGTGCGTTCGGCCGTTCGGGTCGCGGATCACCTCGACACGACCGACTTTCTGGCCGTGGACGACACGGACGATCACGCCCGCCTCGCCGCGCTGGCTCGAGTACGCGCCGATGTCGCCCTGCTGCCCCTGCCCGTGGACGAACTCCCCGCTGCGGCCGAGCTGCTGCCCGCCTCGGCGCGGGTAGAGGTGCTGGGTGCCACCGACGGCGAGGCCCAACGCATCGCCGACACGCTGATCGGGGCGGGGATCGACGCCCAGCCGCACCCGGACGTCGACGATCTGTGGCCGACGGACGCGGGCACCATCTGGTTGGTGGACCCGGGTCAGGGGGCCATCGCCGCGGTCGGGGCCGTGGCGGCGGGCAACCGGGACGAGACCGTGCTGCCGATCGATGCGACCGACCCGCGCTCGGGACGTGACCAGACCACGCGTGTTCGCGAGGCGCAGGGTGATCGCCACGTCGTGCTGGGCGACATGGGCGAGGATGCGGGCTGGCAGCTGGAGACCGTGTTGTACGGCGAGGCACTGCCCTGGGGTGGCTTCCGACTGTTCGAGGACGAGCGGATGGTGGCGCTCTACGGCTCGGTGGAGACCGAGGTCCTGGGTGCGCTCGGGGAGCAGGGGCTGGATGCGACCGTGGACCGGCTGCGAACGGTGGCCGAGCCCTACGGAGCCGACGGGGCGCGGGTGTTGCCCGCCTTCGAGTTGATCACCACGATCGCGAGCGCATCCGCCGAATCCACCGGCGACTACAGCCGCCGAACACCGATCGACCTGCTGCGGCCGTGGGTGGACCGTGCGGCCGAGGAAGGGTTGTACGTGATGCTCGACCTGCAGCCCGGACGCACGGACTTCCTGACCCAGGCGCAGGAGTACGAGGAGCTGTTGCTCGAGCCCCACGTGGGCCTGGCACTGGACCCTGAGTGGCGGCTGGAACCCGACCAGGTCCACCTGCGACAGATCGGCTCGGTCGAGGCCAGCGAGGTGCAGGAGGTCGCGGACTGGCTGGCAGCGCTCACCCGCGACAACCTCCTGCCCGAGAAGCTGCTCGTCCTGCACCAGTTCCGGTTCTCCATGTTGCCCGACCGCGACACCATCGAGCAACCCCCGGAGCTCGCGATGGTGGTGCACATGGACGGTCAGGGACCGATCGGCACCAAGTACGAGACCTACGCGGCGATCACCGCCGGCGCCGAGGACCGCTGGCTCTGGGGTTGGAAGAACTTCTACGATGAGGACTCGCCCACCCCGACCCCCGAGCAGGTCCTGGAACTCGAACCGCTCCCGGTGTTCGTCACCTACCAGTGACCGGAGGCACGCGACGTGCAGCACGCAGAGATCGAAGCGCTTCGTACCCACCTGGGGCGCCTGTACGACCGCGAGCTCGCGGTGCCGGCCCTGGACCGGCTGGTCGAGATCCTCGAGGACTTCGCACGCTCCCATCCGGCGATCGCCGAGCGTGACCCTGCGCCGTTCGACGAGCGCGACGTGTGGGTGATCGCCTACGGCGACCACCTCACCGAACCCGGACGGCCACCGCTGCGCAGCCTCGACGGCTTCCTCCGTGAGCACTTCGGCGATGTGGTCGGCGGTCTGCACCTGCTCCCGCACTACCCGTGGACATCCGACGACGGCTTCGCCGTGGTCGACCATCGCGAGGTCGATCCCCGCCTGGGCGACTGGAGCGACGTCGAACGGCTCGGCGACGGCTTCCGACTGATGCTCGACGCGGTGGTCAACCACACCTCGGCGTCGGCTCCGTGGTTCCAGGGCTGGCTGCGGGACGACCCCGAGTTCGCCGACTTCTACCTCAGCCCGCCGGTCGACGCCGATCTGAGCCGGGTGGTGCGGCCCCGGACGACGCCCCTGTTGACGCCCTTCCCCGCTCCGGAAGGCGTCCGCCAGGTCTGGACGACGTTCGGTCCGGATCAGGTGGACCTGAACTATGCGAACCCGGAGGTGCTGCTGCGGGTCACCGAGATCCTGTTGGAGTACGTCGGCCGGGGGGCTCGCGCGCTTCGCCTCGACGCCATCGCGTTCCTGTGGAAGCGTGCAGGCACGAGCTGCATCCACCTGCCCGAGACCCACGAGGTCATCCGGCTGTGGCGCACCGTGCTCGATGCCGTGGCGCCCGGCACGTTGATCGTCACGGAGACCAACGTCCCCCACGCGGAGAACGTGGCCTACTTCGGTGATGGCACGGACGAAGCCCACCTCGTCTACCAGTTCCCCCTGCCGCCTCTGGTGCTCCACGCCTTCCGAGGCGGTGACAGCTCGGTGCTCGCCGGCTGGCTGCGCGACCTCGAAGCACCTTCGGCGGCGACGACCTTCCTCAACTTCCTCGGGTCCCACGACGGGATCGGTCTACGGCCGGTCGAGCAACTGCTACCGACGCGGGAGGTCGCGGCACTCGGCGAGGCCATCAGCTCCGAGGGTGGTGGCGTGAGCTACCGGTCGATCCCCGGACATCCCCAGTTCCCGTACGAGCTCAACGTGTCCTATTTCGACGCCCTGAACCCGCCCGACCCCTCGACATCACGATCGGAGCAGATCGATCGGTTCGTGGCGGCCCAGTCGTTGCTGTTGGCCCTGGCCGGCGTGCCGGCCATCTATCTGCACGCGCTGCTCGGCAGCCGCAACTGGCACGAGGGCGTGGCCCTCACCGGCCACCCGCGCGCCATCAACCGCGAGAAGCTCGTCCTCGCCGAGGTCGAGGCCGCGCTCGAGGACCCGGGAACGCTCCGTTCCGAGGTGGCCGAACGCATCCGCGGACGCGCCGCAGCCCGGATCGCGGAACCGGCGTTCCATCCATGCGCGGCGCAACGGGTCCTCGACACCCCGCCGGGCCTGTTGGCCATCGAACGGACCGCGACGGACGGCTCCAGCACCGTGGTGTGCGTGCACAACCTGACCGCCGAGCCGGAGCGTTTCCGACTCCCCGCGGACGGTGCCGCCGAGGTCCCCCGCTCGTACACCGAGATCGTGGACGGCCGCCGCATCAGCCCGGAGGCCTCCGACCGCGCCGAGGTGACCGTGGCCCCCTACGAGGTCCTCTGGCTCCGAGCCTGACCCCGCGACATCAGCGGATCAGCCCTTCACCCCTCCTGCGGTGAGCCCGGAGACGATCCTCTTCTGGAAGACGAGCGCCAGGATGATCATCGGGATGGTCACGATCACACAGGCCGCGGTGATCGTGCCGATGGGGCGCTGGAACTGCACGGAACCGGTGAACGCGGCGATCGCCACGGGCA
>PWLR01000279.1 GCA_003558435.1 Nitriliruptoraceae bacterium
GTCTGGGTCGGTGACCACCAGCCACCGCCAGTTCTGTTCGTTGAAGCCGGTCGGCGCCTGCAACGCCACTTCCAGGCACTCGTGCACGACCTCGATCCCGACCTTCCGGTCGAGGTCGAGCCGTCGCCGGACCGCGCGGGTGGTGGTCAGGACGTGGTCGATGCTGGCACGGTCGAGGTCGTCGATCCTCATGACGGACGCTCCTCGATGCGCGGTTCCCGCCACATGGGCCACAGCGGGGGCCCGTCCGGGAGCGTCAGCTCGTCGATGACCTCGAAGCCGTGGCGTTCGTAGAGCCGGATGTTGCGCGGGTTGCTGGATTCGGTGTAGGCGGGGGCGCCTTCGCCATCGCATCGGGTGAGCACGGAGGCGAGCAGTGCCGAGCCGAGTCCTCGCCCCTGGTGCTCGGGACGTGTTCCGAGCAGAGCGAGGTAGTAGTGGGGGGTGGTGGGTCGGTGCTGCTTCATGAGGTCGAACAGGGCACACGCGGCCGGGTGGTACTCCTCGGTGACCCGTTCGAGCTCCGAGGTCAGCGCCGCCCGGTCGTTTGGGGGCGTTGCATCTTTGCCGTAGCCCTTGGGTGTCGCTGTGGTCGGCGTGGCATCGTCGTGCCCGCGGGTTTCCGGCGGTGGATCGGGGGTGGCCCACAGGCCGACCGCGGCGTGGTCGGTCGTGGTCATCGCCACACCGTTATCCAGGACGTCGAGGACATCGAGCCCGCAGTAGCCGGGCAACAGCTCCCGGCGGCGTCGAGGGTCGGGCAGCACCCAGTGCATCACCGGGTCGTCGAAGAACGCGGCAGCCAGGGTTCGGCTGAGTTCGTGGGCCTCATCCGGTCGGGCGAGGCGAGGTCCGGTCGTGGTGGTGGCGCTCATCGCGGCGTCTCCGCGGAGATCCAGTGGGCCAGGTTGGGGAGTCGAACGCGACCATCGGGGCCGGTGAACGGTTCCCAGGCTTCGTCGGTGACCCGTTGCCACACCCGCTGGGCGAGCTCGTCGGGTTGGCCGGCCACGAGTGCGGTCACCGGTGGCGCGACGTCGCGCAGGAACCGGGTACAGGCCTCGCGGGAGTCGAACTCCCAGACCGCGGTCTGGCTACCGGTCCGGAGGTCCACGAAACCCGCATCGGCCACCACCTCGGCGAGCCGCTCACGGTCGCCGAGCGCGAACGGGCCGGGGCGATCCTGCGGGGGCGGTGGCAACCGCAGCTCATGCAGGATGATCGGCAACGGGGAGGCGAACCCGACCTCATCGGGGGCCGCCCACACGCTGGCCGCCAGCCGGCCACCAGGCTTCAGGCCGGTACGTAGCCGCGCGAGGGTGCCGGCCACGTCGACGAAGTACATGATGGCGGCCCGGCTGATGACGGCATCGAAGCTGAAGTCCGGCAGGTCGAGGTCCTCGGCGTCGCGTTGGAGGATCGCCACGTCGACATCGGCGAGGTCGGCGTGCTCGAGCCGGTCGGCCGCGAAGGCGAGCATCTCTGCGGAGAGGTCCTGCAGGACGACGCGCCCGTCGGGTGCGACGGCCTCGGCCGCGCCCAGCCCGGGCTCGCCGTAGCCCGCGCCGACATCGAGGACCGCGTCGCCGGCGCCGATCCCGGCCCGGTCGATCAGGGTGCGGCTCAGCCCGCGGCTGCCCGGTTCGGTCTCCATGGTGTCGTACCAGGTGCGCCAGCCCGGCGCGGCCTGACGCCATTCCTGCTCGAGGTTCTGCTTGAAGCTCTCGACATCGAGGGTGTCGGTGCGTCCCATCGCTCGTTCCTCCGTGGTTCGTTGTCGTCGGTGCTCACAACGGTGCACGAGGTCCGATCGCGCAGCATCCGTGAGCTCACCTATCTCGCCACGTAGATCACGACCATCGAGCGAGGCGGTGGTCCGTCGGAACGATGTGGCCGGCCACGTCTGCTCGTACGGTCGAGGCATGGACAGCGATGCGGAGCGGTTGCTCGCGCAGGGCGACCAAGCCCTGGCAGCCGGGGAGTGGACGGCCGCGCGTGATGCGTTCGCCACCGCACGGGAGCTGGACGAGAGCGCCGAGGCGTTGGACGGGCTGGGTGAGGCCCGCTGGTGGGCCGGCGAGACCCACGCAGGGGTGCAGCTGCGCGAGCAGGCGTACGCGGGGTTCTGTCGTCGCGGCGAGGTCGCCCGCGCGGTGGACATCGCGCTGTGGCTGTCGAAGAACCATGCCGCCAACTTCGGCAACGAGGCGGCGGCAGCCGGCTGGCTCGCCAGGGCGCGCCGGCTCGTCGACGACCACGGCCTCGCGGCCCTCGACCCCTGGGTACGGCTGTTGGAGGCCGATGCGGCCGAACCGGTCGAAGGGGAACGGCTGGCGCGTGGCGTCCACGACCGGGCGCGAAGCGCGGGGGACGCCGATCTGCAGCTGTGTGCGCTGAGCCAGGTCGGCGCCGCACGGATCCGCCGGGGACGCGTTGCCGAGGGCCTGACGAACCTCGACGAGGCGATGGCCGGCGCTCTCGGTGGCGAGGGCCGCCACCGCGACACGGTGGTCTTCACCAGCTGCACCACGATGATCGCCTGTGTCACCTGCGCCGCGAACGACCACGCGGTCCAGTGGATCCGGGCGACCGACCGGTACGCCCGCAGCTACGGCAGCCCGTTCCTGTACGTCGAGTGCCGCACCCTGTACGGCACGCTGCTGATCGACGCCGGCGACTGGGTGCAGGCCGAGGAGGAGCTCCGAGCCGCGCTCGAGTCCGCCGACCACGCCCTACCCGCACTCCACCACCAGGCGCTCGCCGCCCTCGCGAGACTACGGCTCGCCCAGGGACGCCTGGCGGACGCCGAGGACCTCGTCGCCGGCCTCGAGGACCAGCCGGCCGCGGTCGAGGTGATCGCCCGGATCCAGCTCGACCGTGGCCGGGCAGCGATCGCGGCCGCCCGCCTCCGGCGACACCTGGCCGGGGTGGGGGAAGCGGATCTCGCCTGCCTGCCGGCGCTCGAGCTGCTCGGCCTGGCCGAACTCGACCAGGACCATCCCGACGGCGCGGACGAGATCGGGCGGCATCTGGCCACGCTCGGCGGCGAGCTCGGCTGCGACATCGCCCAGGCAGCAGGCGCTCGCCTTCGAGGCCGCGCGCTGCACGCGCTCGGTGCCACCCACGAGGGCAGCTCGTGGCTCGAGACCGCGCTGGCCGCGTTCAACCGGCTGACGATGCCCTACGAGGCCGCACGCACCCGACTGCTCCTCGCGCAGCACCTCGTCGACCGCGCACCCGAGGTCGCGGTCGAGGAGGGACGGGCCGCGCTGGCGGCGTTCGACGCGCTCGGAGCGCGACGTGACGGCGACGCCGCAGCAGAGCTCGTGCGAGACCTCGGCGGGACCGCCAGCCGTCCCGGCCCAAGAGGCCTCGCACCCCTCACGA
>PWLR01000200.1 GCA_003558435.1 Nitriliruptoraceae bacterium
AAGCGGTTGGGTGGCTGGACCCCCGGGGTCCACCTCGACGAACCGGGGATCGCCCAGGCCGAGGCGACCGCCGAGCGACTTGCCGCCCAACCGATCGTCGCGGTGTACGCCTCGCCGCTCGAGCGCACCCAGGACACCGCCAAGATCGTCGCCAGGCCGCACGGGCTGCGGGTGCGCACCCGTCGGGGCCTCGGTGAGGTCGACTACGGCGACTGGACCGACAAGCCGCTCGGACAACTCCGTCGTCGCAAGGCCTGGGAGATCGTGCAGCGCACCCCGTCGCGGATGGCCTTCCCGGGGGGCGAGTCGATCCGCTCGGCGCAGGCCCGCGCCGTCGACGAGACCGAGACGCTGGCGGCCGATCACGGGGACGACGTCATCGTGTGTGTCAGTCACGCGGATGTGATCAAGGCCGTGGTGGCCCACCACCTGGCGATGCCACTGGATGCCTTCCAGCGGTTGGTGATCTCGCCGGCGTCCGCGACGGTGCTCCACCTGCCCGAAGGTGGCCACCCGCTGCTGCTGCGGTTCAATGACACCGGTCCGATGCCGGCACCCTCACCATCATCGGCCGGTGCCAAGAGGACCGCGAAGACCAAGACGACCACGAAGACCGCGACGACCAAGGGTGGACGGGCATGATCGAGGTCGAACTCGCCGACCCCCACCACGTCACCGTCGGCTACACCGGGGTGCCGGGGGACCGCACGTTCTTCCTGCAGGCGCAGGACGAGGACACCCTCCTCACCCTCCAGCTCGAGAAGGCCCAGGTGGAGGGGCTCGGCGAACTGCTGACCCAGCTGCTCGCCCAGGTCGAGGACGTCCCGGCCAGCGACTGGGACCGCGGGGCCATGGACCTGCGGACCCCGATCGATGCGCGCTGGCGGGTCGGCGAGATCTCCCTGGGGCTCGATCCGGACATCGCACGCTTCGCGCTCGAGGTCGCGGAGTTGGCCACCGAGGAGGTCATCGAGCCTCGCGAGGCGCGCATCTGGTGCGACCAGGATCAGGCGCGACGGCTGGCCGCGCATGCGCTGGAGGTCATCGGCCAGGGACGCCCCCGGTGCGAGCTGTGCGGACGCCCGACCGACGTCGACGGTGGGCATGTCTGTCCGGCGACCAACGGCCATGGCCGCCTGAGCCGCTGAGCGAGACACCGTGACCGACGCCTCCGCCGAGCATGCCGGGAACCCCGGGCCGGAACGGCCCGGGGTCGAAGCGGGTCGCGACGCGGCGACCCGGTTGCACACCGCGCCCATCGAGGTCGTCGGCCGGTTCGCGGACGCGTCGAACGCGACCCTGCTGGTCCGGTTGATGGATCGCGACGAGCGGTCGCTCGGGCAGCTCGCGTCGGAACTGGGGCGCGAACCCTCGGTCGAGGACCTGGATCCGGCCGACCTGGCGGTCTACAAGCCCCAGCGTGGCGAAGCCCCGTTGTGGGACTTCCCGTCGGGCACCCTCCACCGACGCGAGATCGCCGCCCATGAGGTCTCCGCCGCGCTTGGCTGGGACCTGGTACCGACCACGGTGATGCGCGCGGAGGGGCCGTTCGGGGTGGGCAGCCTGCAACGGTTCGTCCCGCACGACCCCAGCCGCCACTACTTCTCGCTCGTCGAGGAAGGCGATCCCGGCGTGCGTCACCAGTTGATCGCGATGGTGCTGTTCGACCTCGTCATCGACAACGCCGACCGCAAGGGCGGTCACGTGTTGTTCGCCGAGGACGACGGCCGCGGCCGGATCCAACTGGTCGACCACGGGGTGAGCTTCAACGTGGCGCGCAAGTTGCGGACGGTGGGTTGGGATTTCGCCGGCGATGCCGTACCGCTCGATCTGCGCGCCGACCTCGATGCCTTCCGGGCCGAGCTGGCCGGCGAGCTGGGGGCGCGGCTGACCATGTTGCTGAGCGAACCCGAGGTCGAGGTGCTGGTCGCCCGCACCGTCCGGGCACTGGAAGCCGACGTCCTGCCCGGACCGACGGGCAACTATCCCTATCCGTGGCCGCTGTTGTAGGTCCGATGGGCCGCCGGGCGGTACAACGTCTCCATGCAGCCGCACACCCTGGTCGCTGACGACCTCGACGACGCGTTGGCCCGGTGGGCGCGAGCGCCGCACCGCGGTGCCGTCCCACGCGCCGAGGGCGAGGCGCCGCCGTGCCACGACCGACCGGGCGGCTGATGGCGACCTACCGCGATCAGGGCATCGTGCTCCGCAGCTACAAACTCGGAGAGACCGATCGCATCATCCATCTGCTGACCCAGGGGCGCGGCAAGGTCCGGGCCGTGGCCAAGGGCATCCGGCGGCCGGGCAGCCGCTTCGGTGGCCGCCTGGAGGCCTACAGCCACGTCGACCTGCAGCTCTACGAGGGCCGGAACCTCGACATCGTCAACCAGGCCGAGCTGATCGCCCCGCACGCCGCCGTGCGTACCGACTACGCCCGGTCCGCCTGCGCCTCCGTGATGGCCGAGTTCACCGACCTGGTGGCCCAGGAGGGCGAACGCGACAACGCGCTCTTCCTGCAGCTGCGCGCCGGGCTGCAGGCACTCGAGGCCGAGCCGGAGGATCCGTCGGTCTTCGTCGATGCGTTCCTGCTCCGGGCGGCGTCGATCGTGGGCTTCCACGTCTTCACCAGCGCCTGCGCGATCTGCCGGGCGCCCGGTTCCCACGCGTTCCTCAGTGTCCGGGCTGGTGGCACGCTGTGCCCCGACTGTGCACCCCCCGGGACGCGTGCGGTCGATCCCGCGGTCATCGAGGCGGTGGCGCTGCTGGCGCGCCCGGGGGACTGGGCGGCGCTGCCCGGGCTCGCGCGCGACGGTGGTGAGGTCCGGCGCACGGCCGCGTCCTATGCCCGCGCGTTCGTCGAGCACCACCTCGATCGGACGTTCCGTGCCTACGAGGCCGTTCCGAGGCCCTGAACCCCCGCGGGGAACGGGCCCCACCGCGTCCCCGGGCGACCGAGGGCGGACGGAGCGATCGGCCCGCGCTCGGAGACCACGATGGATCGCTCCGGGCCCTGGATGACCAGCGGGTCGACCGAGACCGGCGTCCCGGTCGCCCGGAAGGCTTCGCGCCCGGTCTGCCGATCGAGTCCGATCAACCGCCCGTCCTCTCGCCAGAGGGCGGTCGCCGGGGTCAGGGCCTCGAGCGTCGCACCATCACGACGCGGCAGGTCCCCGATCGTCCCCTCGGCGGTGTCCATGACCACGATCCGGGCCGATGATCCGGGCTGATCACCCGGCGTCGTGAGCACGAGTTCCCCGACAGGGCTCGGCACGGTCGTCACCTCGCAGCAGTCCAGTGGTACCCCGGCCCGCTGCCAACGCTGCTCGCCGTCGGCGTCGAACGCGGTGACCGTGGTGAGCGAGTCGGCGGGGTCATCGGGTGCACCCTCGGGCCACGTCACGGCCACGGTCACGTCGCCGGCCAGGGCGAACTCGACCGGCCCCGGGGCGGGCAGTGGCACCATCCCCCCGTCCAGGTCGACCAGCCAGCGACCGGTCGTCAGGGGCAGGGGTGCGGCCACCGGTTCCGGCGGTTGCCGGTGGGCGGTTGCGCCCGAGCCCGGGTGCAGCCGCAGGTCGGTCCCGGACCGCTGCCATCGCGGCTCGGGGGCGTCCGGATGCCAGAGCCGGAGTCCTTCGCGCCCGACCGAGAGCAGGCCCCGGGAGGTCGTGACCACCGACGGCGCATCCATCGATGCCACCCAGCGGCCCGCGCCGTCATCCCGGTCGAACGCGTGGAGCCGGCCGGCCGGCTCCCTGGCGAGTACCCCGTGGTCACCCACCCAGACCGGCGCCGAGGTGATCGACGTCGTGAGCGTGCGCTCGGGGAGCTCGGGATCTGCCGCGGCGAACGAGGCCGTCCAGCGGATGGTGCCGGTCGCGTGCTCGATCACCGCCAGGCCACTGGCGACGGCGACGATCAGCAGCTCGTCATCGCTCGCGGCCCTCACCGACCGCGCGCTGACGAAGACCTCGGTACGCCAGCGCTCCGCACCCTCGGGCAGGTCGATGCCCACCAGATCGTTCTCGAGACGGACCACCGCGAGGTCCTCGCTGAGCAGCAAGAGGGCTTCCGGGGCGTCGCCGCCGACGGGTAGCTCGGGCCCGCACGAACGGTGAGCTCGATCGCTGCGACGGCACGTGGCGGCCGGTGCCTGCTCCGCGGCGGCTGCCTCCAGGGCGGGCGTGCGCTCGGTCAGCGCCGTATCGCGGTCCAGGTCGATCGAGGCGTCCTCGACCGAACGGCTGAAGTCATCGGCGGCGCGCTCGGGCAGGCCATCGCCGAGCGTCGCATCGAGCGCGAAGGAGGCAGCCAGTACGACCACGAGTGCCACGGGCACGGCGACGGCGACGGCGACGGCGCCGCGGACCTTCCGCCGGCCCCGGGCCGGGTCACCATCGACCGGTTGTGGGTCCCCACACCGGGGGCAGAAACGGGCCGCGCGCGGTCGGTCGGTACCGCACGCCGTGCACCGGCTGGTCCTCGTCGCTCCCACGACATCGAGGGTAGGCACCACCACCGTCGCCGTCCCCCCCGAAGCCGAGGTCGTCGAGGGTCCGGGCCTGGTTCGGCGGGCCTCCGGTTCGGCGGGGTGCTGGCCGGCATGCCTGCGCGGTCCGCGTAGCATCGCGGTCTGCCGCAACGAGGAGCCTGCGAGTGCCCGACGAAGGCTCGAGCCTGTCACCGACCGGGAGCTCGTCGTCTCGGGGAACACCCGGGGCGCCGACGACCGGTCCGAGCGGCGCATTGGCCGCCCGCCACCAGCTCGACCGCGGCCGGATCCCGGGGCACGTGGCCATCATCATGGACGGCAACGGTCGGTGGGCGAACCAGCGGGGACTCAGCCGGAACGCCGGCCACACCGCCGGTGAGCAGGCCCTGTTCGACACGGTCGAGGGCGCGCTCGAACTCGGGATCACCGACCTGACCGTCTACGCGTTCTCGACCGAGAACTGGCGCCGCCCACCCAGTGAGGTCCGCTTCCTGCTCGGGTTCAACGAATCGTTGCTGCTCCGACGCAAGGACGAACTCCACGACCGCAAGGTGCGGGTCCGGTTCATCGGCCGGCGCGGTCGACCGGTACCCAAACGTCTGGTCGGGCTGATCGAGACCACCGAGGGGTTGACCCGCGACAACCGTCGCCTCACCCTGCGGATCGCCTTCAACTACGGCGCGCAGGCAGAGCTCGCGGATGCCGCCGCCCGGGCAGCCGCCGACCAAGCGGCCGGACGGTTGCGGACCATCGACGAGGGCGCGCTCGCGGCCCGGCTCTACGACCCGGAGATGCCGGCCGTGGATCTGCTCGTGCGCACCTCGGGGGAGCAGCGGGTGTCGAACTTCCTGCTCTGGCAGGCGGCCTATGCCGAGCTCGCGTTCGTCGACACCCTCTGGCCCGATTTCGACCGGGAGACCCTGGCACGGTGCGTGGCGCTCTACCAGGGGCGTGACCGACGGTTCGGGGGAGCGGTCGACACCCCCCGGACCGTCGGAGGGGGAACCCCGGAGGCAGCGCACGACCGGCCCGGGAGCGCTTGATTCCGCGCCCGACCGGCCGACCGGGGCACCCTGCTCGTGGGCTGCGGTGCAGGTGCGGGTGCAGGTAGCGGGCTCGGGGAGCACGGGGAAGGGACGGGGTTGCGGGCGTCGGCGCCGGAGGGGGGATGGGCGCTACGCGTCCTTCGCCACATCCTCGATGCCGCCGCCACGCCCCGGGCCGCGGCCGAGGCCCTGGTGCAGCATCTCGACGAACTGGGGGTCCCGTTGCCCAGCCTGTATCTCGAGCAGGCCGGTCGTCTCCGATGTCAGGCGCAACGCGGGTACTGGCAGGTGCTCGACGGCATCCCGAGCGCCTCGGGGGTCATCGGTCGCGCCTTCGTCGGGGGCGAGACGATCGAGGTCCTCGACGCCTCCCGCGACGCGGACTTCCTCGCCGCCGCTCCGGACCTGTTCTCGGAGATCTGTGTGCCGCTGCGCCACCACGGACAGGTCGTCGGTGCGCTCAACGTGGAAGCGACCGGTGCGATGCCCCCCGGGACCCGGGAACTGGTCGAGTTGGCCGCCACGGCCTTCGAGCGACGACTCGTGACGCTCGGTGGACCGCCCCCGGAGTCGCCGGCACAGCGGATGTCGCGGCTGGGCAGCGAACTGGGTGTGCTCGACCGCGAGTCGGACATCCTGGCCGCGGCTCTGGACGCCGCGATCGACGTCACCGGCATGTCGACGGCGGCGGTCATCGAGCCCACCGGTCGCGATCGGACCCGCGTCGTCGCGAGCCGGGGACCGCTGGCGGATGCGCTCGAACGCGCGGCGGCCACCGACCTGGGGGTCGTCGATGGTTGGGTCGGCGCCGGCAGCTCGCTCTACACCCTGCGCACGGAAGGCAGCGCACTGGCGGTCCACGGCCACCTCCGGCGCTTCGGTCTGGCGTCGCTGGCCATCGTCCCGCTCCGAGCGCGGGGCCAGCACCTCGGCGTCCTGGTCGTCACCTCGGGCGAGTCGGGGCGGCTGGATGTCGAGGTCGTGCCGCTGCTGGAGGTGTTGGCGCTCCAGGCTGCCGCGAGCATGTTGGGGGCACGGGCTCTCAGGCAGTTGGAGGAACGGGCGAAACGCGATCCGATGACGGGCCTCGGGCACAATGCGACCTTCCACCAGGAACTGCGCCAGCGGTCGACGTCGCTGACGGGTGAGCACGTCTTCGCGGTGTTCGTACTGGACCTGGACGGCTTCAAGGCGGTCAACGACGAACGGGGCCACCAGGCGGGCGATGCACTGCTGGCCCGGTTGAGCGTGGTACTCCAGGATGCGCTGCGGGGCGAGGATCAGCTCTACCGGCTGGGAGGCGACGAGTTCGCCACGTTCCTGGTGGTCGAGGACATAGCGGAGGCCTGGGCCGTCGCCGAGCGGCTCAGACGGGCTGCCCGCGAGGCGACGGGCACCACGGTGTCGGTCGGTGTGGCTCTGACGACCGATCCGGCGCAGCGTTCGGAACTCGTGAGCCGCGCCGATGCGGCGATGTACGTCGCCAAGCGTGGTGGCGGGGACGCGATCAGCCTCGGCGTGGCACCGGAGAGCTGACCGGGGCGCGCGCCGGCGGCCGGCGGTCGACTCAGGCGCGGGGCAGGCGGTAGCCGAGCGTGGCGACGAACGTCTGCAGCGTGCGGTGGGTCAACCCCCAGATGACCTGCCCCTCGTGGACGATGCCCTGGAAGGGCACACCTGCCCACCGGTGCCGGGTCGCGTTGGTCGGGTCGAGCAGCGTGGGCAGCGGCAGCCACCAGGCTGCGGCGACCTCGCTCGGCTGGGGTCGTAGGGGCGGCCGCTGGTCGAGCGTGAACACGAAGCTCGCGACGATCCCCGGTCGGGTCTTGCCGACGTGATCATCCAGACGGGCGTCCGGTCGGGTGGGCAGCCGGAGGCCGAGCTCCTCGTCGGTCTCCCGGACGGCGGTCGACGCCAGGTCCGGATCGTCGGGATCCCGCTTGCCGCCGGGCAGCGCCATCTGGCCGGACCACCGGTCACCCGGGCGGTCGGTCCGCCGGAGGATCGCGATCTCCAGGTGCTGCTCGCCGGGCGCGAGCACCACGGCGGTCGCTGCCTGCCACCCGCACCGGGGCTGCTCGTCATGGGCGTCCACCGGACGGTGCCGCGCGAGCCGTTCGCGCGCCGTGGCGAGGTCGAGGGTGGCGGCGCCCCGATCGTGACGATCATGCTGTGGTCGCTCCACTACGCGACCGCCGCCCTGCGGCCATCGCGAGCCCGGAGGGGCTCGTGCGGGGGCGGGGAGACCGGGGAGGTGTGCATCGTCGGAAGGCTATCGGTCCCCGGGCATGTGCTCCTGTCGCCCCCAGCGGACCGGGTTCAGCTCGGGTGGACCAGGATCTGGGAGAGGAACAGCTGTGTACGTTGCTCCTGGGGCGAGGTGAACAGGGTCTCGGGGTCGTTGACTTCAACGATCGCGCCGTCGGCCATGAACACGACGCGGTCGGCGACCGCTCGGGCGAAGCCCATCTCGTGGGTGACGCACACCATCGTCATGCCGGAATCGGCGAGCTGCTCCATGGTGTCGAGCACCTCCTTGATCATCTCCGGGTCCAGCGCCGAGGTGGGCTCGTCGAACAGCATGACCTTGGGTTCCATCGCCAGCGCCCGGGCGATCGCGGCGCGCTGCTGCTGGCCGCCGGAGAGCTGGCCGGGGAACTTGTTGGCCTGATCCGGGATCTTGACCCGGGTCAGCAGGTCCATCGCGGTCTGCTCGGCTTCCTTCTTGGGCTTGCGCCGGACCTGGCGAGGGGCGAGCGTGATGTTCTCGAGGATGGTCAGGTGAGGGAACAGGTTGAACGACTGGAACACCATCCCGGTCTCACGCCGGATCGCCTGGATGTCGCGCACGTCGTCGGACAGTTCCGTGCCGTCCACGACGATCCGGCCACGGTTGTGCACCTCCAGGCGGTTGATGCACCGGATCAGGGTGGACTTGCCCGATCCCGACGGGCCGCAGACCACCACGGTCTCCTTCTTGCCCACCACCAGGTCGATGCCCTTGAGCGCTTGGAAGTCGCCGAACCACTTCTCGACACCGGTCAGTTCGATCATGGTCTCGCCGGTGCCTCCGGCGTCCATGGACTTTCCCGTCAGCGTGCTCTCGGTCACGGGTGGGTCCTCTCAGGTCGTCGTGGTGTCATCGGATTCATCGTTCGCCCACCCCGAGCTTGGCCTCGAGACGTTGGCTCTCGCGGGACATCCAGTAGCTCCCGACCCAGTAGATCAGGGAGACGAAGATGAGCGTCTCCGCGAACAGGCCCTGCCCCCGGAAGTCCTCCTGGCCGGGGATGATGCGGGCCACCTGGAGGAGTTCGGTCAGGCCGACGGCCAGCACCAGGGTCGTGTCCTTGAACAGGCTGATGGCCTGGCCCACGAGCGCGGGGATGACGCTGCGCAGTGCCTGGGGCAGGATGATCAGCCGGGTCTGTTTCCACGGGGAGAGGCCGAGCGCCTGCGCCGCCTCCCGCTGGCCCCGTGGGAGCCCCTGCAGGCCTCCACGCACGATCTCGGCGACGTAGGCGGAGGTGAACAGCACCAGGATGACCATGGCGCGCGTCACGATGTCGGGGGTCGGGAACTGGGGTGGGAGGAAGAAGGGCAGCACCAACCACCCGGTGAACAGCAGGACCACCAGCGGCATGCCCCGGAAGAACTCGATGTAGACCATGCACGTGCCGCGGACCACCGGCAGGCTCGAGCGTCGACCGAGCGCCACCGCGACCCCCAGGGGGAAGGCGAACAGCAGCGCGCCGACGGTGAAGTAGATGGTGAGCAGCAGCCCGCCCCACACCGATCGGGGCACGCCGTCGAACCCGGTGATCGCCAACTGGGCGCCGATCACCCCGAGGATGACGACGAGGTTGACCTGGCCCCGTCGGCGGATCGGGATCATGCGTCCGAGCCGGTAGGCCACGGCGGCGAGCCCCAGGGCAGCGGCGAGCAGGAGCAACGGTGTTGCGGTGCGGACGAACACCCCCATGACGATCAGGAGGGTCACCGGCGGGCCGAAGCGGCGGATCGGCTCGTGCCAGGGGCGGTGGTAGTCGTCGCCCGACTCGACGGCGGCGGCCCGGGCCACGCTGTTGGCGACCCCGAGCGCCAGCCCGATGACCACCGCCAGGATGGCGATGGCGATCCAGAGGCGGAACAACTGGTCGCGGGGGAAGCGTCCGACCATCAGGGTGGTCAGGTTGACGGTGATGATCTCCCAGCGCCCGGTGACGAACAGGAACCGGCCGAGTGCGTACACGCCCCAGGCCAGCAGCGGGCCGAGCGTCAGGGTCAGCAGCGAGTTCCACACGTCGGGGAACAGGTTCTCCCTGACCCAGGCCATGCCGGTGGGGCCACCACTCGGCGGGGTGGCGGCCGGCTCGCTGGTCCTGGTGGCGGGGTCGGTGGTGGTCATCAGCGCTCCGACAGTTGGAGGCGTCGGTTCGCCAGGTTGGTGAACAGCGATATCCCCAGGGACAGGGCCAGGTACCCGGCGGAGACGATGAACAGCAACTGCGGGGCCGGGAAGCCGTTGCCGACCGCCTGACGTCCGATCCTGAGCAGCTCCGGGTAGGCGACGAAGACCCCGAGCGAGACGTTCTTGGTGAGGTTCAGGAACTCGTTGCCCGCCGATGGGGTGGCGATGCGTAGCGCCTGGGGCAGCACGACGAACCGCAGCCGTTGCAGGCCGCTCAGGCCGAGCGCGTTGGAGGCTTCGGTCTGGCCCTTGGCGACGGCCTGGATCGAGCCCCGAACGATCTCGGCGATGAACGACGAGGTGTAGAGCACCAGCGCGATGAACACCGCCGCCTGTTCGGGGATCATCCGGTAGCCACCGTCCACGCCGCGGCCCTCGATGACCGGGAGTTGGAGGCCGAGCGGACGTCCGAGCGCCAGCCAGCCCAGGGTCGCGATCCCCAGGAAGAGCAGCACACCGAGCGGGACCCGGCGATGCGGTTGGCCGGTGGCGTCGAAGCGCCGGGTCCGGAGCACCCCCAGCACGATGGCGGCGACGAGGGCGAGACCCAGCACGCCGAAGAACACCGGGGCGGGGCCGGCCGACAGCTGGATCGACGGGAGGTAGACGCCCCGCACGTTGAGCAGCGCGAAGGGCCCGGCGGTGATCGAGTCCGCCTGTGCCGGCAGCTGTTGCAGCACCGCGATGTAGAAGAAGATCAGCATCACGAGCGGCGGGACGTTGCGCAGGACCTCGACGTAGATGCCTGCGGCGCGTCGGACCAGCCAGTTGGTCGACAGGCGGCCGACGCCGACCAACGTGCCGATCACCAGCGCGGTCAGGATCCCGGGCACCGCCACCCGCAGGATGTTGTACAGCCCCACGAGCAACGCGTCGCGGATGGGCGACTGGGCACGGAAGTCGGAGCCGAGGATCGGCACGCCGGTCGGCTGATCGAGGAAGCCGAAGTCGCGGCGGATACCGAGCACGCGCAGGTTCACGGTCAGGTTGTCGAACAACCAGAACAGCAGGGCACCCACGGCGACGAGGAAGCCGACCTGCAGCGCGATGCGGATGATGCGCACGTCGCGCCAGAACGGCGGACGGTGCGCGCGGTCGCTCGGGGAGGTCTCGGTGGAGGCGCTCACAGGCGTTCCCGGGGCTCAGGGCCCTCACGTCCAGCGCGGAGGCCGACGCGAAGCCGGTATGGACCGGTCCGGGCCATCGACGCGTCGCGCTGATGGCCCGGTACCGGTTCACCGTAGTACGGGGTCGAGCCGCCGGGCCGACGTTCCGGCCCGGCGTCGAGGATCAGCCGGACGGCGTGATCAGTACGGCGGCGGGTAGTGCAGGCCGCCGTCGGTGTACAGGGCGTTCTGCTCGCGCTCGAGACCGAGTCCGGTGTCCGGACCGACGTTGCGCTCGAAGATCTCGGCGTAGTTGCCGACCTGGCTGATCACCTGGACCGCGAAGTCCTCGGGTAGTCCGAGGCCCGGATCGAACCCGGCCACACCCAGGAAACGGGCGAGCGCGGGCTGCTCATCGACGTCGACGGACTCGACCAGGTCGTTGACGTTGCTGCTGTCGACGCCGAACTCCTCGCCGATCATGGTCGCGATCACGGTCCAGTTCACGGCGTCGAGCCACTGGCTGTCACCGTCGCGGACCGCCGGGCCGAGGGGCTCTTTGGAGATGACCTCGTCCAGGACGCTCACGGAGTCGGGACCGTCGGGGAACGCGGAACGGATCGCGGCCAGCTGCGAACGGTCGGAGGTCCAACCATCACAACGGTCGGCGATGAACGCCTCCTGCAGCGTGTCGTTGTCCTCGAAGGTGGCCGCTTCGTAGCTCAGGCCACGCGACGCCATCTCGGTCTCGAGGTTCAGTTCGGTCGTGGTTCCGGAGAGCACGCAGATCGCGGCGCCCTCCATGTCGTCGATGGAGCTGATGCCGCTGTCGGCACGCACCATCATGCCCTGACCGTCGTAGAAGGTCGGCAACGTGAACGCGCCGCCCTCGCCGCCGTCACGGGCCGCGGTCCAGGTCGTGTTGCGCACCAGGACATCGATCTCGCCCGACTGCAGGGCGGTGAAGCGCGCCTCCGCGGTCAGTGGGATCAGCTCCACGGCGTCGGCGTCCCCGATCACCGCCGCAGCGATCGCACGGCAGAAGTCGATGTCGAAGCCCTCGAAGTCGCCGTCCTCGGTGGTCAGGCCGAATCCGGGGACCGCGTCGTTCACGCCGCAGACGACCGCGCCGCGGTCCTGGACGGTGTTGAGCAGGCTGTCGCCGGAGTCCGCCGGAGCTGCCTCGCCGTCGTCGCCCTCCTCGCCCTCGACCCCGTCGTCGATGTCGACGTCCGGGTCGTCGGCGTCATCGATGTCGGTTCCCGGATCGTCGACCTCGGCGTCCTCGTCGGCGCAGGCGGCCAGCGCGAGCGCCAGCACCAGGCCTCCGGCGACGAGTCGCATCGACCGCCACCGTCGTTTGTGTGCGTTGGGGATGGTCTTCAAGTCTCTACCTCCACTGGGGCCCTGGGTACCGCGGTCGGGTACCGGCTCCCTGCCGACTGGCGTCCCGGCCCACTACCGGGATAGGAGGACCCTACGACACACGGGCCGAGGAAGGAAGCTTTTTCGGTCTCGGTGGCCGCTCAACCGCGCCTCGTCCCGAGGCGGCGGCCCAACACCGTCAGGAAGTCGGACACCAGGTCGGGGACGCGCTCGGTCGGCAACGCGGCGGTCGTGATCCTGATCGCCGGTGGGGACCCGATCCGATAGGCCTCCCCGGCCTGGACCGCCCAACCCCGGTTGGCGAGGCCCTGCACCACGGGGACCTCCTCGTGGACCGGGACCCAGACGTTGAGTCCGCTGGCGCCCCAGGCGGGCACCTCCGCGGCGCGTAGGGCGGCGAGCAGGTGCCCGCGCCGTTCGGCGTAGCGCGCGGCGGCCTCACGCAGCGTCCCCTCGGACCGGGCGGCCTCCCAGGTCGCGGCGGTGAGATCCTGGAGCAGGTGGCTGACCCAACCGGTACCGAGCCGCTGCCGTCCGAGCACCCGGGTGACGGTGTCGTCGTCGCCGACGAGGATGGCGACCCGCAGGTCGGGCCCGAGCCACTTCGCCACC